>NZ_BAAIYF010000007.1:0-354128 GCF_057546105.1 Paenibacillus sp. YAE3
TTTAAATACAGTCTTCTACCGGATTTCTTACATGGGAGAGCCGGGCTCGGCGGAGGTCCATACCTGGCTGCGAAGCCTGGAAAAAGAGGCCGGACAATCAGGCATCCGCGTGCTTCTCGGGGGCGAAGCCAAATCCCGGCAGGAGGTCATCGACGCGATTGCCGGTGCATTGCCCCGCATGCTTACTTTTATCGTCATCACCAATATGCTGGTGTTGTTTGCGGCTTTCCGTTCGGTGTTGATTCCGGTGAAGGCGGTTGTTATGAACCTGCTCACCATCGCGGCCTCGTTCGGCGTCCTGGTGATCGTGTTTCAGAGCGGGTTGGCGGGTTCATCGCCGGGGGAGATCGCCGTCATGGTTCCCGTGTTTGTTTTTGGTTTGGTTTTCGGCGTAAGCATGGATTACGGGGTGTTTCTGCTGTCGCGGATGAGCGAAGCCTTCCGGGAAACGGGACAAGTGGATGTTGCCATCCAAGAAGGATTGGCTTCTACGGGAAAGCTCATTACGGCTGCAGCAGCCATTCTGATTGCGGTCACGCTGCCGTTTGCTTTTGGAGAGGTGGAAGGGGTTAGGCAGCTCGGCGCCGGCATCGCTTCTGCCGTATGGATTGACGTTACGCTGCTCCGGCTGCTTGTGGTGCCGTCCTTGATGAAGCTGCTGGGGATATATAATTGGTGGGCGCCGACCTGGTTTCGTCCGCATTAGGACGCAGGCGGCACCCGTTATTCGAGGATTCGAATCCGTTATTTGCGAAGCATCACTTTTTCGATCAAATGGTCCGAGCCTTTTTTGATGATCAGTTTGGCCCGTTCCTTCGTCGGCAAAATATTTTCGTGCAGGTTTTTGGCGTTGATGTCCTGCCAGATTTTGGCCGCGGTGCCGATCGCTTCTTCCTCCGAGAGCGTCGCGTATTTGTGGAAATACGAACGGGGGTCCTGGAAGGCCGAATCGCGGAGCAGCAGGAACCTTTCGATGTACCACTTGCGGATGTTCTCTTCGTCGGCATCGATATAGATGGAAAAATCAAAGAAGTCGCTGACGAAAAACGGCTCGCTGGTGTTCACCTGCAGCACGTTGATCCCTTCGACGATCAAAATATCGGGCCGGTCCACAAGTTGCGTGCGGTCCTTCAGAACGTCATATTCGAAGTGGGAATATAACGGAGCGTGAAGGGCGGGTTCGCCGGACTTGACGCTGCTGATAAAATGCATCAGTTTGTTGATGTCGTAGCTTTCCGGAAAGCCCTTTTTGTTCATGATGCCTTTGGCTTCAAGCACCCGGTTGGGGTACAGAAAACCGTCGGTCGTCACCAGATCGACCTTGGGGTGCTCGGGCCAGCGGGATAAAAGCGTTTGCAGCAATCTGGCGGTGGTGCTTTTGCCTACGCTGACGCTGCCTGCTATGCCGATGACAAACGGGGCTTTCGGCGCAGGGACGCTCAAAAACGAACTCATCTTCGATTGAAGCTGCGCAAAAGCGGTGACGTATAAATGGATCAGCCGCGCAAGCGGCAAATATACGGCGGATACCTCTTCGATCGAAATTTTTTCGTTTAAGCCCTTTAACTCTTCGAACTCTTCTTCCGATATCGTGAGAGAGGGCAAATCCCGGGACAACGCCCATGCGTTCCGGTCAAATTCAAAGTACGGGGAATATGTATTTTTCATGATCGCTCACTTTCTATCGGGCCCGGCCCCGGCTGCAATCCGCAGGTTTCGTTTTTAAAGTCCATCCTTGTGGTCGAAGGCCGGCCTTGTCTTTGACGATGTACGTTCATCGACTATTTTTGTTATACTGATTGTGACGGAAAAATTCACAATAACTATCTTAACAAATAAACGGCGCCGGAAAAAGCATATCTTGCAAAAAGGAATCAGGCAAGCGATCGGGGAATTGCACGATACGGCGCGCGAGACGAACGGCTCATGACGTAAGAGAGAGAAAAGACGGGTGATGATCAAAGAATGGACATAGAAAAACAACGATTGTCGATTGAAGCTGCGAGACTTTACTATCAATCGGATTTCAGCCAGCAGGACATCGCGCAGCGGCTCGGCGTGTCCCGTCCGACGGTATCGAGGCTGCTGCAGTTCGCGAAGGAGCAGGGGTACGTCAAAATCGAGATCGTGGATCCGCAGGAAGACTCCCATATTTTATCGAAAAAGCTGGAACAGAAATACGGGCTGGATACCGTCCAGGTCTGTTATTCTCCCCTGAATACTTATGAAGAAATTCAAAAGCATATCGCCAAACAAACCGCCGATTATTTGTACGACAACGTTCAGGACAAAGATATTATCGGCGTAACCTGGGGGACGACGATGTTTGCGGTGGCGAAGCAGCTGCAGCCCAAAAGCGTCAGGGGAGTCGAAGTCGTCCAGCTCAAGGGAGGCGTCAGCCACTCCCACGTCAACACGTACGCGGCGGATACGGTCAATTTATTTGCCGAAGCTTATCAAACGGTGGCCCGCTACCTTCCGCTTCCGGTCATTTTCGATAATATCGCCTTGAAACGCATCGTGGAAGAAGACCGGCACATCAGCAGGATCATCGAGCTGGGCAAGCAAGCGAACATTGCCGTGTTTACGGTCGGGACGGTAAGGGAGGATGCGCTGCTGTTCAGGCTCGGTTATTTTACCGATGAGGAGCAAAAGCTGCTGAAGAAAAAAGGCGTCGGCGATATCTCTTCCCGTTTTTTCGACAAGGACGGCAACATCTGCAGCGAGGAGATCAACAACCGGACGGTCGGCATCGATTTGCACGAATTGCGGAAAAAGGAAAAGTCCATCCTGGTTGCCGGCGGGCAAAGCAAGGTGGATGCGATCCGCGCGGCATTGGCCGGAGGGTACGCGAACATTTTGATCACGGACCAGTTCACGGCCCAAGCCCTGACGGTTTAAAGGATTTCAAAATCTGCCATAGATACATATGGCAGATTTTTTTTGAGCAAAATAGGCTGGTGAATGCCACAAAACCGCCATGAACATAATTTCAAGACAGTGTTTACATATGTTCTGGCGAGTGTTATGATATTTCTGCAGCAAGGAAAGAAAGCGCAATATTTTTGGGTAATTATTCTTGAAGGAGATGACATGATGACAAATCTTGCAGGTATGATCGATCATACGTTGCTTCGCGCGGATGCAACCCAAAGCGAAATTCAAAAATTGACGGAAGAAGCGAAAAAATACGAATTTGCTTCTGTATGCGTAAACCCGACATGGGTTAAATATGCCGCCGAGCAGTTAAGCGGCACGAAAGTAAAAGTGTGCACGGTCATCGGGTTCCCTCTGGGAGCAACCACATCGGCCGTGAAGGCGTTCGAAACGCAAAATGCGATCGAAAACGGCGCAACCGAAGTCGACATGGTCATTAATATCGGGGCTCTGAAGGACAAGCAGGACGATTTCGTGGAGCAGGATATCAAAGCCGTCGTTGACGCAGCCAAAGGGAAAGCGCTTGTAAAAGTCATTATCGAAACCTGCCTGCTTACGGATGAAGAGAAGGAGCGCGCCAGCCGCTTGTCCGTGAAAGCGGGTGCAGATTTCGTGAAAACCTCGACCGGATTTTCCACGGGAGGCGCGACGCCGGAGGATGTCCGTTTGATGCGTCAGACGGTCGGCCCGAACGTTGGCGTGAAAGCTTCCGGAGGAGTCCGCAGCTTGGAAGACATGAACAAAATGATCGAAGCGGGCGCTACCCGCATCGGAGCGAGCTCCGGCGTAAAAATTATGGAGGGCGGCCAGTCGACGTCTTCCTACTAATGCTTCAAACCGGGCGGCGTCAGCAGCCTGGACGCAAAGCGGAGAGGCGAAACATCCATGCTCCGCTTTTTCATGAATCGTCTGGAAGCGCTTTATGAAAACGATTTTTCATAGCCTTATTCATACGGATCTTCATACAAAATTCAACCTAGGGAGACAGCCATGAAATATTTGATTGCGGTATTGGGATTACTCGTCGTGTTTGCACTGTCTTTTGTCGCCAGCAATAACAAACGTGGTATTCGCTATCGCCCATTGATCATCATGATCATTCTTCAGCTCATTCTGGCATTCATTTTGCTGAATACGGTTGTCGGAACCGCGCTGATTAAAGGATTTTCGGATATTTTCAAAAACTTGCTGGATTATGCCGCGGAAGGCATCAACTTCGTATTCGGCGGAATAGCGAACGAAGGACAAGCTCCGTTCTTCCTGGGCGTGCTGCTGCCGATCATCTTCATTTCGGCCCTGATCGGAATTTTGCAGTACATCAAAGTGCTTCCGATTATCATTCGGCTCATCGGCCTCGTGCTCAGCAAGATCAACGGCATGGGCAAGCTGGAATCCTACAACGCCGTGGCCTCGGCCATTTTGGGGCAATCCGAAGTGTTCATTTCCGTCAAAAAACAGATCGGCGCGCTGCCGAAGCACCGCTTGTACACGCTTTGCGCATCCGCAATGTCCACGGTTTCGATGTCCATCGTCGGTGCGTACATGACCATGATCGACCCGAGATACGTCGTGACGGCGCTCGTTCTGAATCTGTTCGGTGGATTTATCATCGCTTCCATCCTGAATCCTTATAAAGTGACGCCTGAGGAAGACAGTCTGGAAGTTCAGGAGGAGTCCGAAAAGCAGTCGTTCTTCGAGATGCTCGGGGAATATATTATGGACGGGTTCAAGGTCGCGATTACCGTTGCAGCGATGCTTATCGGTTTCGTCGCGCTGATCGCGATGATCAACGGCATCTTTAACGGCATCTTCGGCATCACTTTCCAGGAACTGCTCGGTTACGTCTTCGCTCCGTTTGCCTTCGTGATGGGCGTGCCTTGGAAGGAGGCCGTGGAAGCAGGCAGCATCATGGCTACCAAAATGGTATCCAACGAATTTGTCGCCATGCTCGAGCTCGGCAAACATACGGCTATGTCCGCCCGCGCCGTCGGCATCGTATCGGTGTTCCTCGTTTCGTTTGCGAACTTCTCCTCGATCGGCATCATTGCAGGCGCGGTGAAGGGACTTCACGAGAAGCAGGGCAACGTGGTTGCGCGTTTCGGCCTCAAGCTGCTGTACGGAGCGACGCTTGTCAGCGTGCTGTCCGCAACGATTGCCGGCGTGTTTTTGTAAAATAGATACGTTATACTCAATTACGAAGGAGTGATCATGAATGGCAGAATTTAAACGCGTACACTTGATCGTCATGGACTCGGTAGGAATCGGCGAGGCGCCGGACGCCGCGCAATTCGACGATTTTGACGTCGACACGCTCGGGCATATCGCCAGAGAACGCGGAGGATTGAACATGCCGAATATGGGCAAGCTCGGCCTTTCCAACATTCGCGAAATCCAGGGCGTCGACAAAGCGGATAAGCCGCTCGCCTATTACACGAAAATGCAGGAGAAATCCGCAGGCAAAGACACGATGACCGGACACTGGGAAATTATGGGCCTCTACATCGATACGCCGTTCCGCGTGTTCCCCGACGGATTTCCGGACGAGCTGATCAAGCGCATCGAAGAAAAAACCGGACGCAAGGTCATCGGCAACAAGCCGGCGAGCGGAACGGCCATCATCGACGAGCTTGGCGAAGAGCAAATGAAGACCGGGGCGCTCATCGTTTACACTTCGGCCGACTCCGTGCTGCAGATCGCCGCGCATGAAGAAGTGATTCCGCTGAAGGAACTCTACGAAATTTGCGAGTTCTGCCGCGAGATCACTTTGGACGATCCTTACATGCTGGGCCGCATCATCGCGCGTCCTTACGTTGGACAGCCGGGTTCTTTCAAGCGCACGGCCAACCGCCACGATTATGCGCTGAAGCCGTTTAACCGCACGGTCATGAACGAGCTCAAGGACGGTGGCTTCGACGTCATCGCCCTCGGGAAAATTTCCGATATTTATGACGGGGAAGGCGTAACCGAAGCGATTCGCACGTCTTCGAACATGGACGGCATGGACAAATTCATCGCAACGATGGACCAAAACTTTACCGGTCTCAGCTTCCTGAACCTGGTCGATTTCGACGCGCTGTACGGACACCGCCGCGATCCGCAAGGGTACGGTCAAGCGCTTGAGGATTACGATGCGCGCCTGCCGGAAGTTTTCGCGAAAATGACCGACGACGATCTGCTGATCATCACCGCGGACCACGGCAACGATCCGACGTACCGCGGCACGGACCATACCCGCGAGTACGTGCCTTTGATCGTGTATTCTCCGCGTTTCAAGAACGGCGGCAGCGAGCTTGCACTCCGCAACACGTTCGCCGACATCGGCGCAACGGTAGCGGACAACTTCGGCGTGACTATGCCGGAATACGGCACCAGCTTCCTTAAAGATTTGAAATAATTCGCAACCTATTTTATCCATAATAAACACTTGTCAGGAGGACATATTCATGAGTACTCATATTGGAGCCAAAACCGGAGATATCGCGGAAACGATTCTGCTGCCTGGAGATCCGCTGCGTGCAAAATTCATCGCGGAAACGTACCTGCAGGATGTGACCTGCTACAACGAAGTTCGAGGCATGCTCGGATTTACGGGGACTTATAAAGGAAAGCGCGTTTCCGTTCAAGGCACGGGAATGGGTATTCCGTCCATCAGCATTTACGTGAACGAACTGATCAATGAATACGGCGTTAAAAACCTGATGCGCGTCGGCACTTGCGGCAGCATGCAGAAAGACGTGCATGTACGCGACGTCATTTTGGCCCAGGCTTCTTGTACGGATTCCGGCGCAAACCGCCATTATTTCGGCGGCTATGACTTCTCCCCGATCGCCAGCTTCCAGCTGCTGAAAACGGCTTATGAGAAAGGCGTGGAAAAAGGCCTCAAGCTGCATGTCGGCAACGTCTTCAGCTCGGACATCTTCTACCGCGACGACAAATCCGTCGTTGAAAAGCTGATGCAGCACGGCATTCTCGGCGTGGAAATGGAAACGACCGCGCTTTATACGCTTGCCGCCAAATTCGGCGTCAACGCGCTTACGCTGCTCACCGTCAGCGACCATTTGTTGACAGGGGAAGAAACGACCGCGGAAGAACGCCAGACGACGTTCAACGATATGATGGAAGTCGCGCTCGAAACGGCTATCACGTTGTAAGCCGGAATAATATCATTAACTTTTGAAAGTGAGGCATTGCTACCTATGAGAATGGTCGACTTGATTGAAAAGAAACGTGACGGCGGAGAATTGACAACGGAAGAAATCAATTTCATCATAGAAGGCTATACCAAAGGGGAAATTCCAGATTACCAGGTCAGTGCCTTGGCGATGGCGATTTTCTTTAAAGACATGACCCAGCGGGAGCGGGCGGATTTGACGATGGCCATGGTTCATTCCGGCGATACGATCGACTTGTCCGAAATCGAAGGGATCAAGGTCGATAAGCACTCCACGGGCGGCGTGGGCGACACGACGACATTGGTGCTTGCACCGCTCGTCGCGGCGCTGGATATCCCGGTAGCCAAAATGTCCGGCCGCGGCCTGGGACATACCGGCGGAACGATCGACAAGCTGGAGTCCATCGAAGGCTTCCACGTGGAAATCGAACGCGAGGAATTCGTGGAGCTGGTCAACAAACATAAAATCGCGGTCATCGGCCAAACCGGCAACCTGACCCCCGCGGACAAGAAGCTGTATGCGCTTCGCGACGTCACGGGGACGGTCGATTCGATTTCCCTTATTGCGAGCTCCATCATGAGTAAAAAAATCGCCGCAGGCTCCGACGCGATCGTGCTGGACGTCAAAACGGGAGCCGGCGCTTTCATGAAAACCGTCGATGACGCGAAGGCGCTTGCGCACGCGATGGTCAGCATCGGCAACAATGTCGGACGGAACACGATGGCCGTCATCTCCGACATGAGCCAGCCGCTTGGTTTCGCCATCGGCAACTCCCTTGAGGTCAAAGAGGCGATCGATACGCTGAAAGGCCAAGGGCCGAAAGACCTCGAGGAATTGTGCCTGGCACTTGGTCGTCAAATGGTTTATCTGGCGAAGAAGGCGAACTCGTTGGAAGAAGCGGAAGAAATGCTGAAGGAAGTCATCAAAAACGGCAAAGCGCTTGAGAAATTCAAGGAATTCATCCGCAACCAAGGCGGCAATCCGGATGTCGTGGATCATCCCGAACTGCTCCCGCAAGCGAAGTATCAAATCGAGGTTCCTGCGAAGGAAGACGGCGTCGTCGCGGAAATCGTCGCTGACGAAATCGGTACGGCGGCCATGTGGCTTGGAGCGGGACGCGCGACCAAAGAATCGGAAATCGATCTGGCCGTCGGCCTGATGCTGAACAAAAAAATCGGAGATCGCGTGAAAAAAGGCGAATCGCTCGTGACGATCCATGCCAATCGCGAAAACGTTGATGATGTCATGAACAAAATTTACGACAACATCAGCATCGCCGACCATGCCGAAGCCCCTGTATTGATTTACGGTACGGTGACGGAATAATAAGGATTCCTTTATGCAGCAGAGCTGCCCAAGGTCTTCAAGGCCGGGGCAGCTCTTTTTGTCTCTCCTGGATTATAACGGCGAACGCTGTTTTATCGAGCGAATCCAAAAAAAAGGATTGAAGCGCATGCTTCAATCCTTTTTTTCGTTATTATGCCGTTGTCAAAGGCGGAATCGACGAAAGTACATCATAATAGCTGTCGGTAGCGCCGATGGCCATGAGGGCAATGACGAGGATGATGATAATGATTCCATATAAGGCCGTGCCTATAATGCCGCAAACGAGTCCGCCGATGGCCAGGCCGCGTCCGCCTTCTTGTCTCTGCTTGATCTCCTTGAAGGAGAGGCAGGCCAGGACGATCGCGATAATGCCGAGGATCAGGCCCACGTACGGGATCATCAGGCTGAGAATGCCGAGCACGAGGGCTGCGATCGCCTTGCCGTTGGTCTTCGGCGGCTGCATCGGCGGCATTTGTTGAAACTGGTTAAATTGTTCGGATGAATATGGATCCAAAGATATGTTCCTCCTCAAAATGATACTTTATGTATAAAATATCAAACATTCAGAACTATTATACCCAGAAAAAAGGAGATTGACCATGCAAAATCCTAAATTTCATTCGACAAATTCTGTTTTCGACCAGGAATCCTATCGTTTTTACATTAAATATGGAAGTTTTTGCGCATTTCGCTTGGCGAAACATGCTTATATTTCTTGAACGAGCGGCTGAAATAATAAATATCCTTAAAACCGGTCGATAACGCGATTTCGGAAATGTTCATGCGCGAGTTGCGCAGCAGGTATTCTGATTTGTTGATCCGCAGCGTATTAATATAGTCCGTAATGGTGCGCCCGGTCAGCTCTTTGAACAATCTGCTGAAATGAAACCGGCTGAGGCCCGCAAGCCCGGCGAGCTGATCGACGCTCAGATCCTCAGGGTAATGCTCCTCGATATATTGAAAAACGGGCGTGAACCGCTCCAGGTTCTTCAGGCGCTGATGGTCTTCTTCCGTGGACAGTTTATTCGTTCCGTATCGGCGCAGCAAAATGGTCAGGATTCGATACAAATACGACTTGATCGATAACTCGTATCCCAGCTCGCGCTGGTTCAGCTCCTCGATAAGGGAGGATATGCAGCTGATGATTTCGGCGTCGCCGGTAATTTTGCTGGCGAACAAAATCCGATTCTGCGAAATCGGCGTGATGAATTTGGTTTCGATCGCATCGATCGAGTGGCTATGGAGCAGCTTGATGTCAAGGATCATCGCATAATAGACCAAATCGTCGCATTGGCTGACGCCGTAATGCAGATCGTTGCTGTTTATGACGACCAGATCCCCCTCGCGAACCTCGTACGGAACGGAATTCAGCTCGATCATGGCGGATCCTTTGGTGAAATAGAGGAATTCGAGATGATTGTGCCAATGATGGTTAAAGAGCGTCATTCCGTATTCTTTGGTCGTCGTGTAATGGACTTTGATCGGGAAAAAGCGGTTCGGCATATCCATCGGTTCTTGCAGAGAAAGGGGTCTTTCCATATCGGTCACCTCAAAATCGCACAATTATACAAATAAAGAGCAAGGCTTTGCATGGCAGACTTAACTAGAAACATTATAATTCAATATATACAAAACATCTATCGAAGCACTTCCCAATCAATCCAAAAGATGAGAATGAATCAAAAGGAGCGTTGAATGCGAATGAGCAAAATCAAAGTGGGCATCATCGGTGCAGGTTCCATTTCCGAGTCGCACATGAATTCGTATCAAAAAAACCCGGATGCCGAAATCGTGGCCATCTGCGACCTGAATGAAGAACGAGCGAAGGCGGCCGCACAAAAATACGGCGCAGCGCACACATATACGGACTACAACGAGCTTCTCGCGAACCCTGAAATCGACGCCGTCAGCATCTGCACATGGAACAACTCCCATGCGGAAATCAGCATCGCCGCGATCCAGGCAGGCAAACACGTCCTGGTCGAAAAGCCGCTGTGCCGCACCGTGGAAGAGGCGCTGAACGTCCAAAAAGCGGTCCGTTCCAGCGACAAGCTGCTGCAAGTCGGCTTCGTGCGCCGGTATGACCCGAACATCGGCCTTCTGCAGGAATTCATCCAAAAAGACGAATTCGGCGAGCTGTATTATGCCAAAGCATCGATTTTGCGCCGTCTCGGCAACCCTGGCGGATGGTTCGCGGACAAAGAACGTTCCGGCGGCGGACCGCTGATCGACATCGGCGTGCACGTCATTGACCTGTGCTGGTACATGCTGGGCAGACCAAAAGTGAAATCGGTTTCAGGGAACGTTTATCACAAGCTTGGCAACCGTTCGAACGTGAAGCATCTGTCCTTCTACAAGGCTGCCGACTATGACGCAAGCAAAAATACGGTGGAGGATTTGGCGAATGCTTTGATCCGTTTTGAAAACGGCGCATCGCTGATGGTTGACGTCAGCTTCTCCCTGCACGCGAAAAAGGATGAAGCAGGAGTTCGCATTTATGGCACCAAAGGCGGATTTGAAATCGATCCGGAGGTGGTGATCGTGACCGAAAAGAACGATGTGATGGTCAACATCGAGCCGCAGATCGACAACAAAGGCTTTAACTTCGCAGCCGCGTTCCAAAACGAAATCGATCAGTTCATCCTTAATATCCAAAACAACAGGGAGCCGATGAGCCCGGTCGAAGACGGATTGGAATTGATGAAAATATTGACGGGCATTTACGAATCCGCCGAAAAAGGAGTCGAAATCCAGCTATGAAAGTGGGAGTAAGCACATATAGTTTGTACCGTCCCGTGCATGAAGGCAAAATGACCATTCTCGAGGCCATCGAGAAAATCGCGGAAATCGGCGGGGAGCATGTGGAAATCGTGCCGATCGGTTATTCGCTGACCGACAATCCCGAATTGACGGACCAAATCGTCGCTAAAGCGAAGGAAGTGGGCATCGAAGTTTCCAACTATGCGATTTACGCCAATTTCGGCGTCGACGGCGACGAGGAGATCGCCAAGGAAGTCGAACGCGTCAAGAAAGAAGTGGACGTCGCCGCCCGTTTGGGCGTGAAGCTGATGCGCCATGACGTGGCAGGCCGCAGCGACACTTCCATCAAGCAGTTCAACAGCGAGCTTCCACGCTTGGCCGAAGCCTGCCGCCAAGTTGCGGACTATGCGGCGCAGTACGGCATTACGACAAGCGTTGAAAACCACGGGTATTACATTCAAGCAAGCGACCGCGTGCAGGCGCTGGTTCACGCCGTGGACCGTCCGAATTTCAAGACGACGCTCGACGTCGGAAACTTCATGTGCGTCGACGAGGATCCGGTCATTGCCGTCCGCAACAATCTGCCGTTTGCATCCATGGTTCATATCAAGGACTTTTACCTGCGCCATGCATCCAAGGATCCGGGCGAAGGCTGGTTCAAAACGGCCGGCGGCAATTACTTGAGAGGGGCGATCGCCGGACACGGAGACATCAACCTGCGCGAATCGATCCGCCTGATCAAGGCGTCGGGTTATAACGGATATTTGTCCATCGAATTCGAGGGGATGGAAGATGCGGTCCAAGGAACGCGCATCGGATTGGAAAACGTAAAGCGCTTCTGGAACGAAGCGTAAATCAAACGAATACGGAAGGGAGTCAGTGGTAATGAACAATAAAATCGGCGTTATTGTAGACAGCTTTCGCGTAGGCGTGAGAGAAGGCCTGCAGCGGGCTAAAAAGGTCGGGGCGGACGGCGTTCAGATTTATGCCGTAAGCGGCGAGATGGACCCGGCAAACCTCTCTGCTGCGCAGCGAAAAGAACTGAAGGAGTACATTGCGTCGCTTGGTCTGGAAATTTCCGCGCTTGTCGGCGATTTGGGCGGCTACGGATTCCAGGACAAAAGCGTAAACGCGGAAAAAATCGAGAAATCGAAACGGATTCTCGATCTGGCCGTCGAGCTGGGCACTTCCGTCGTGACGACGCATATCGGAATCGTGCCGGAAGATAGAAACAGCGAGATTTATCAAAACATGCATGAAGCCTGCGAAGAGCTCGCATCGTACGCAACCAGCATGAACGCCTACTTTGCGATCGAAACCGGTCCGGAGCCTTCGGCAAGATTGAAGGAATTCCTTGACGGTCTCGGCTCTAAAGGCGTATCCGTCAACTTCGACCCGGCCAACATGGTCATGGTGACGGGAGACGATCCTGCGCAGGGCGTATACAACCTGAAGGATTACATTGTGCACACCCATGCGAAGGACGGCATCCGTTTGCGCGAGGTACCGGCGCATTACATTTACGAGTCCCTCGGCTACGATGCGCCCGTCAACGAACACAACACGTTCGTTCCAGGCGAAGGCCAATATTTCCGCGAAGTTCCGCTTGGCGAAGGCAGCGTCAACTGGACGGAATATTTGAAGGCGCTCGAAGACATCGGTTATGCCGGATATTTGACGATCGAACGCGAAGTGGGCGAAGATCCGGAAGCCGACATTTCCAAAGCCGTGCAATTTTTGAAACAGTTCAGAGGTTAATGCGAAGCGTCGTACGGCGAAAAACGGGAAGACGAAGCGAACATTACACTTTAAAAGCCGCATTGTTGCGGCTTTTTTGTGTTTTGATAGTAGATGACCCTTGGAATTGTTTTTAAATGAAGGAAGTTTCAAGATTTTTGACCATTAACATATGGGGAATACCATCCTCCATGAATTCAGCTGATGAAGTCCGGTAACCAAGCTTTTTATAGAATCCCTCTGCCTGAGTTTGCCCGTGTAATTTCACTTGTTGATGCCCCTTTTCAAGCGCGATTTCTTCCAACCCTGAAATGATTTTCTTTCCAATCCCCAATTTGCGGTAAGGTTCTAAAATACAAATACGTTCTAATTTGCCCACTCCATCAAGAGCGCGGATCCGGCCCGTGCCAACGGGTTGTCCATCGTAGTAGGCGAGCAGATGTTCACAATCTCCATCCAGCGTATCAAATTCATCAAACTCGTCTGAGAGTGGCACACCTTGTTCTTCAACAAACACTTTCTTTCTTATTAAGAAAGCAGCCTCTAGTTCCTCGGATTGTGTAATTCTTTTTGAATGCATCATTTTCAACCCTCTCCGGATTTATGTTTTTGATAAAATAGTCATCATGACTTCAACGTCAATGACAAGTATATAGAAATTATGTTTTGTTGTAAATGCAATAAAAAGAGGCCGACAGGGTACCGAATGAGAGGGAATCTATTTTTAAATACAGGTTAACGGTCCCAGGCAAAAATTGGACTTGATATGAAACCAAACGGTTGTATATAATAAACAATAAATGAAACCAAAAGGTTTCGCATTTGGGTATAAAAATCGGGAGGGATCAACAATGGAACATGAAAAACAAGGGGCTTTGCCCGATATACGGTATACCGGCGTGTTTAAGGCGCCGATCCAGAAGGTATGGAAGGCCGTCGCTACGGCGGAAGGGCTGTCGGCATGGTTTATGCCCAATGATCTCGAGCCGGTCGTTGGCCATGAATTTCAGCTGAATGCGGGCCCCTATGGAATGTCTCCGTGCAAAGTGACGGAAGTGGACGAACCCCGCAAAATCGCGTTCCGGTGGGGGAAAGACTGGACGCTGACGTTTGAATTGAAGGATCTGGGGGATCAAACCGAAATTACGATCATTCATTCCGGCTGGAACGAGCATACACTGACGGAGTTTGGGCAACCTCATCCGATCGTTCGCGGCGTGATGGACAAAGGCTGGGCCGGTCTGCATCAAAAACTGGGCGCGTACGTCGAGGGGTAACCATGGGGGAAGCGCAAGCCAAACACGACGTTTTTCAGGCGATTGCCGACCCGACGCGCAGACAGCTGCTGAAGCTTCTAGCCGGGAAAGAAATGCCCGTGACGGTCATCAGCGGCTATTTTCCGATGAGCCGGACGGCCGTGTCCAAACATCTCCGCATTTTGTCGGAGGCGGGACTCGTAAAAGAGAGAAGGGTCGGGAGAGAAAACAGGTACAGCCTTGACCCGAAGCCGCTGCAGGAGATCAAAGAGTGGTGCGCCTATTTCGAGCGCTTCTGGGAAAACAAAATGGCTGCTTTGCAATTTTTTGTGGAATCGGACCGCCCGGATGATCCTGTCTGATTCCATAAAAAAACCTCGCATGAACCAGGCTGCATTCCTTGACAGGCGAACGGCCTCCGGACGCAAGGGTCCGGTTCATTGCGAGGTTTTCTTTTTATTTTTAAGCGTGTATGCGCACTTCTTGTCGCCCTGGGCCAGGCATTCGGTACGAACTACTTCGGCCCCCAGCAGGGATTCGAACATTTTCATTTCGCAGGTGCAGGCGTGGTTGTATTTCTTCGCGATTTGCGAAATCGGGCAATTGTATTCCATCAGTGCATATTCGTCTTCGCCGTTTTGTTCAAGCTCGACCATATACCCGTTTTCGTTCTGGATTTCCGCCAAGATGGCGACTTTTTCGCCGAACGTCTTGCCTTGCATCTTTGCCGCATGGTTCCTTTGCAGCGATTCGCTGCGCCGTTCGAATAAACGGTCGACCATCCCGGAGCCGGCGTCCAATTCAAGCTCGCCAAGCAAATCCAGCGTTAACGTATGGTATTTGTTCGGGAAAAAGGATTCCGCCTGATCCGTCAAATGATAAATCGCGGTAGGGCGGCCCATCGGCTGCCGAATCGTTTTCGATTCGATCAATCCTTCCTTTTCGAGCGTGTTGATATGCCTGCGTACGGCCATGCTTGTGATTCCGATGAACTCGGTAATCTCTTTTGCACTGAGCTCGCCTTTGGTTTTCAGCAGCTGCAGGATTTTGTCCCGGGTTGAAATATCCAGTTGTTGGTTCATTTTCATCACCGCCTGTTCTGCTTTTTTCCTGAAGCTCGGGTGCGAAGTGCAGACAGCCTGCCGACACGAAAGATCAACAGGCTGCAATCACTCGAAATGTATCGTTGGTGTATCAGCTTATCTATTTTTGAAGAAGTTTTCGGCTTTTTCGAGGAACCCTTTTTCTTCTTCAGGCAAATCCGCGTCATAATATACCGCGCCGACCGGGCAAGCCACTTCGCATGCTCCGCATTCGATGCAAATGTCGGTGTCGATGTAATATTGGTCAGGACCTTCCTCGATGCAATCTACTGGACAAACATCCACGCAATCGGCAGCTTTTTCATCCATGCAAGCCGAGGTAATAACGTATGCCATTTCTGTCACCCTTTCAAATTAGTTCGCTAGTTTGTTGTTTATGATATTTGATGCCAAATCCATAAAAATATGCCACTGTTCGCTGTTTTCGTCAAACAGGTTTGAAGCCGCATCGGCTTCATCCGGCGTATCGGCCGATTGAATCGGCACCTCCGCGAGCAGCTTCGTCTTCAGCTCATCGGCAAGCCTCTGCCCGCCGCCGCGTCCGAAAAGGTAATGCCGTCTTCCCTCGGGATCGGTGAAATAGGACATGTTTTCGATGACCCCAAGAATGGGATGGTTCGTCTGCAGCGCCATTTCGCCGGCACGGGCTGCCACATGGTGGGCCGTTTTATGAGGCGTGGTCACCACGATTTCTGCGCACTGCGGAATCCGGTTATGAACGTCAAGCGCAACGTCGCCGGTTCCCGGCGGAAGATCCAAGATGATATAATCCAGGGTACCCCAATCCACTTCGTTCAGGAACGTGCCGAGCATTTTGCCGAGCATCGGGCCTCTCCAGACGACGGGCTTATTGCCTTGAACGAAAAATCCCGTCGAGATCACCTTCATGCCATGGCTCTCCACAGGAGCGATCCGGTTTCCTTGCTTTTGCGGAAGCTCTTTGATTCCCAGCATTTCCGGAATGCTGTGTCCGTAGATATCCGCGTCAATGATACCCACCCGCTTGCCTTGCTTAGCCAAAGCTCTTGCAAGATTGACCGTGACGGTAGATTTTCCGACGCCGCCTTTGCCGCTCGCTATGGCGATGAAAGTCACGCCGGAATCCGCGGAAAGCAGCGGGGAATTCATCAGCGTCGGGGCGCGGCGCACCGATTTATTAAGCTTAATAGCTATAATATCATTTTTTTCTTCATTTGAAATAGGTTTGAAGCGTATATGAACATCGGTAATTCCTGTCTTTTGCACCGCACGGGTAATTTGCTCCTTCAGCTCCTGCTCCCGCGATACGGAATCCGGGGGGAGAAGCACGGTCATTGCGGCATGATCCTTGTTCGTGGTAATGTCCCGGATCAGTCCGATCTCCGTGAGCGGCAGCTGGCGCTCCTCGTCTTTGATATGAGCGATCGCAGCAACCAGATCATCCTTCGTCAAAATTTTCTCACCTTCAATCCACTTCGATCTTTAAAACAAAGTATGTCCATAATATCGCAAACCTTACCGGGTTATCTTGACATTGCATCACCGTGTATGGGGAGGCCAAGAAAAAGGATCGGAAACGTCCGCGCGTACAAGTCAGGACACGGTAATTGTAGAACACGCAACGCATATAGTCAACATATATGTATAAAAAGTAAAAGGATATTCATGATCCGTACTTGACAAAGGGTTTAAAGGATTATAATAATTAATATACATTTATGTATACTAATTAGGATGGGGAAAACCAGGGTACGCTGTTTAAGCGGACCGTTCCCTGTATGAAAAATAGCCGGATCCCAAAGCTTGCATTGCAGTTTTTGGCTGATCCGGAATATGGATACATTCATTTGCATTTACCGGAAGGAGGATTCATTTTCTTCATGAACTCAGACCATAATCAAGGAAACGCGTCGCAAACGGGGGAATCCGCGCGGCGGCCGGTGTCCTATTACGAATTGATGGGCGGGGCGCCAACCATACGCGCGATCGTCGAAGCGTTTTATCCGAAAGTGATAAAGCATCCGCTGCTTGCTCCGCTGTTTCCGGAAGACATCACGCCCGTCATGGAAAAGCAGGAGATGTTCCTGACGCAGTATTTCGGGGGACCGCAGCTCTACACGATGAAAGAAGGGCATCCCCGCATGAGGGCAAGGCATATTCGTTTTCCGATCACGCCCGACCGGGCGACGGCTTGGCTCAGCTGCATGCAGCAGGCCATGGATGAGGTCGTGGAGGACTCCGCGCTCCGGGAGCAGATGATGGAACGTTTAGCCATGACCGCCTATTTCTTCGTCAACACGGACGAACAAGAAGACGACATGTAACGGAACGATCGACAAGCTTTCGTTTTTGACGGAAAGGGAATACGATGGAAGCGTAAGCATCCAATGGCAACGGCATTCAACGGCTGAAGGATACTCCCGGTACCGGCAAAATAAAGCGAACATCATACACGAGGCTTTGCAAATAACGGGTCCATGCGAACCGTCCATTTTGCAGCGTCCTCGCACGAAAAGGAGACTGCCTTCATGAAGCTGGTTGGAATATCAGGTGCGATCATCGGCAGCAAAACGGCCATTGTCGTACAAAAAGTACTGGAAGAAGTCAAAAAAATAGATCCTGAAATCGAAACCGAATTGCTGGATATGAAAGATTACGACGTGCAATTTTGCGACGGGAGGGATCCGTCCGCGTATACGGGGGACACCAAAAAAGTGATCGACGCCGTCATTTCCAGCGATTTTTGCCTGATCGGAACCCCGATCTATCAAGCCTCCATGTCGGGCGTGCTCAAAAATCTGTTCGACTTGATTCCGCAGTCCGCGCTGCAGCAAAAAGTCATCGGATTCGTGGCGACGGGAGGAACGTACCAGCATTATCTCGTGATCGAAAATCAGCTGAAGCCGATCGCCGGTTATTTCAGATCCTATGTGGCGCCCGGTTATGTTTACGTGCATGACGATCATTTTAACGAGTTTAAGGAAATTCATGATCCCAACGTGTTGGAGCGGATTGAAAGACTTGCTGCAGAGCTTGTATTTATGCAAAAACGGCTGAAGTCTTAAAAGACAGCCGGAAATTTACATAGATCGACATGGAATTCGCCAAAGCGACCTGATCAATCCTTTGATCAGGTCGCTTTTTGTCGGTACGCCCAGCATGGGCGTCATCTCTAGGGTGAAAGTCCCGAACGGGGGCTGGCGAGCGCCTACCGTTAGCCAAGGGCAAGGGTGTCTGCCGCGAGGCAGAATCTGAAGGAAGCCGGAGGCAAAAGCACGGGCCAAGGTACACGAACTGGATTTGAGGCAGGGATAGCCGGATGAGCTGCCCGAACACAGCGAAATCCCAAGCCGCCAAGAGCTATTTCTGTAAACTCCAGTGGGCGCGGGCGGAAAGATGACGTTCTTATCTGGGGAGGCCTGCGGGAGGAAAAAAAATGCGAAGTCACTTCGTAACCGTAACCGAGAGGTTGCGCTGAACCCGCAGGAGTCAGCAGAGGTCATAGTACGTGAGTACGGGACGCCGGAAAGCGGAAGGACCGAACCGAAAGGAGAGAGGAAACCGATGCGTTCGAGTGAGGAGCAAAGAAAGCCGAATATCCCGCAAGGGAGCTGCCGACAAAGAGGAGCGGTGAAGCCGCAAGGGTATGTTGGAGCGCCGAGCTCTTCACCGGCACAAGTCGCCCCTTTCCCTCGCGAAGATCAAAACGACTTGCTGGAGAAGATGCTCGAAGGAAATAACCTTCGGCTCGCCTACAAACGAGTGGTTCAAAACGGGGGAGCTCCTGGTGTGGACGGCGTAACGGTAGCCGAGCTACAAGCTTACCTGAAAACCCACTGGGAAACGGTGAAAGCCGAACTTCTGGCGGGAACCTACCGGCCGGCGCCAGTCAAACGGGTGGAAATCCCCAAACCCGGAGGCGGCGTACGGCTGCTGGGCATCCCGACCGTGATGGACCGTTTCCTCCAGCAAGCGCTTCTGCAAGTGATGAATCCGATATTCGACGCAGACTTCTCGTGGTACAGCTACGGCTTCAGACCCGGAAAGCGGGCGCATGACGCGGTGAAGCAAGCGCAGCGGTACATCCAAAGCGGCCGAAGATGGGTCGTAGATCTGGACCTGGAGAAGTTCTTTGACCAAGTGAATCACGACATGCTCATGGCAAGGGTGGCGCGGAAGGTGAAGGACAAGCGAGTACTGAAGCTGATCCGAGCCTACCTGAGTGCCGGAGCGATGGAAAACGGAGTTTGCCAAAAGACAGAGGAAGGAACCCCCCAAGGCGGTCCGCTGAGTCCGCTGCTGGCAAACATTCTGCTGGATGATCTGGATAAAGAACTCACCAAGCGAGGCTTGCGCTTCGTCCGCTATGCGGACGACTGCAATATCTTTGTCGCAAGCAAACGGGCAGGTGAACGTGTCATGAGATCGATAACTCACTATGTAGAAGGAAAGTTGAAACTGAAGGTGAATCGGGACAAAAGTGCCGTAGACAGGCCGTGGAATCGGAGATTTCTTGGTTTTAGCTTTCTGAGGAATAGACAGGCGACGATTCGTCTGTCCCCTAAGACGATCTCCCGATTGAAGGAGAAAGTCCGGGAGCTAACGAATCGTTCCCGGTCCATATCGATGGAAGAGCGAATTTTAAAACTGAACCGCTACCTCATGGGATGGATTGGATACTTCCGGATAGCTTCTGCCAAGGGCCACTGCGAGAGATTCGACAAATGGATTCGAAGAAGACTGCGCATGTGCTTATGGAAACAATGGAAGCGAGTGCGTACACGTATTCGAGAACTCCGCGCCCTGGGCGTGCCAGAATGGGCCGCTTTTATGATGGCCAACTCCCGCAAAGGAGCTTGGGAAATGTCCCGAAACATAAATAACGCCCTTCCGACAACCTATTGGGAAGCGAAAGGGCTGAAAAGTTTGCTTTCTCGTTACTTGGAACTTCGTTAACCTTTTGGAACCGCCGTATGCGGACCCGCATGTACGGTGGTGTGAGAGGACGGGGGTTTGCCGCCCCCTTCTACTCGATTATAATGAAATAGTAGATTGATAGATTCGAAGATTGGCATGACCCAAGAACTGTAAAGAGAGGCAAGCTTGAACACGGGGAGAGATGCACATTCATGCGTAAGTATATGGTTACCTTTGCTGCCGCGGTGCTCATTGTAGCAGGCGGTTATTGGGCTTTGGGGAAAAATCATGCTCCGGCTGCCGACGGCGCCGTGGTCGAAAAGCCGCCCGCGCTCGCGCAGCAACATTCGCAACCATCGCTATCGCCGGTTAGCGGCGCGGATGATGGGGATAAGGCGTCAGCGGATTCCGCCAAACAGCAAACCAAGGACACGTTGACGTCCGGCAGCGCAGACAAGCAAGGAGAAACGCCGAATCAGGCCGGTTCAGGCACGATGAATACAGGCGCGAAAACGCAGCAGGCCGCGAAACCTGCACAAAACGCTTCTGCGGGCAAATCGTCATCAACCGGCAAAGCGGACTCCGAGGCCGGGAGCGGCACGAGCAAAACGGGAGGAAAAGGATTTATAAATTCTTACAGCGTGGAGCATGTCGTTTCCAATCCGGAAAGCATCGCTGTGCTGGTCAACAAAACGTACAGACTCCCGGCCGGCTACGTTCCTCCGGATCTCGTATATCCGAACGTTCCGTTCATATTTTCGGAAAAGGCAGACAAACGCAAAATGCGCAAGGAGGCGGCGACGGCGCTCGAAAAGCTGTTTGCCGCCGCCAAAAAAGACGGGGTTCAGCTGGCGGGCGTATCCGGTTACCGCTCCGAATCGCGCCAAAAGACGCTGTATAACAACTACGTAAAACGGGACGGCGTAAAAGCGGCCGATACGTACAGCGCCCGTCCGGGGCACAGCGAGCACCAAACCGGCCTGACGATCGACGTATCCGGCATCACGGGCAAATGTGCCGCGGAAAGTTGTTTTGCCGGCACGAAAGAGGCAAAATGGCTGGCTAAGCATGCGCATGAATACGGATTTATCATCCGTTATCCTGAAGGGAAAGCTTCGATTACGGGCTATAAGTACGAGCCTTGGCATCTTCGTTACGTCGGCGCCAAAATCGCCAATGAAGTGACGAGCCGCCATATGACGCTGGAGCAGTATTTCGGCCAAGCGGTGCCCGTATCCAAATAATTCGCGTCACCCGTGACGCGGACGGATTCGAAAAACAGGACTTCCTGCATGCACAGCGTGCGCCCGGGGTCCTGTTCTTTCATTTGCCTTTTTTTCCGGGGATGTGTACGATCTAAATGGGGCATGCCTTCATCCTGAACGGACATGAAGTAACTCATCCGATAATTCTATTTATGACGAAAGGTCGTGTAAACGAATGGATTCCGATATCAGCGTTAAATTGACTTCCCTCTCTAGCAAAGGCGGCTGCGGCTGCAAAATCGGCCCGGCGGATTTAAGCCAGGTGCTCCGCAATCTGCCTCCAGCCGAGCCGAACCCGAATTTGCTCGTAGGGCTGGATACAAGCGATGACGCCGGCGTGTACAAACTGAACGACGAGCTGGCGCTGGTGCAAACGCTGGATTTCTTCACGCCGATCGTGGACGATCCGTACGCCTTCGGGCAAATTGCCGCAGCGAACGCCATCAGCGATATCTATGCCATGGGGGCCAAACCTTTAACGGTATTAAACATCGTCGCATTTCCGATCTCCACGCTGGACAAGCGGATTTTGTCCGAAATCCTGCGCGGGGCGGGGGATAAAGTCAAGGAAGCGGGAGCGACGTTGGTAGGCGGCCACTCCATCGACGATAAAGAGCCGAAATTCGGTTTAGCGGTCACGGGTCTGGTCCATCCTGATAAAGTACGCAGCAACGCCGGAGCCAAGCCGGGGGATAAACTCATCCTGACCAAACCGATCGGGGTCGGCATCATGACGACTTCCATCAAAAAAGACCAGCTCAACGCCGAAGAAATCGCGCGGGTAACCCAAGTGATGGCGACCTTGAACAAAACGGCCGCCGAGGTCATGGAAGGTTACGACGTCCATGCCTGCACCGACGTGACGGGCTTCGGCCTGATGGGCCACTCGCTGGAGATGGCCAAAGGAAGCGGCGTGGAGATCCGCATCCGCAAGGATGACGTGCCCGTGCTTCCCCGAGTCCGCGAGCTGGCGGAACAAGGAATGGTTCCCGGCGGTTCCAAAAACAACTACGAGCATGTCAAAGACAGCGTTCGGTTCCCTGAGCAGATGGACCAAATCGACCGCTGGATTTTGTGTGATGCCGTCACATCGGGCGGGCTGTTGATTTCCGTTAGCGGCAGCGAAGCAGAGAAACTTCATGAGGAGCTCGTGCAAGCCGGCGTCGAAGCCAAAATCATCGGCGAGGTTACGGCAAGCGGCAGCGGACAAATCGTAATCGAATGAGGAGATTGTTATGTTCCAGGACATTTCTATAGAGAAACTGAATGAGCTTCGCGGGAAAAACGAAATCACGGTGATCGACGTTCGATCGCCTTCCGAATATGCCGAATCGACCATCCCGGGCAGCATCAACATCCCCTTTTTTACGGATGAGGAACGTGCCGAAATCGGAACGCTTTACAAGCAGGTCAGCATCCAAACCGCCAAAGAACGCGGGCTCGAGATCATGTCCGCCAAACTGCCCGCTTTCGTAAAGAAATTTGCCGAAATTCAGGGCAACAAGGCGGTTTTCTGTTGGCGGGGCGGCATGCGGAGCCGGACGACGGCAACCGTGCTTTCGTTGATGGGGATTCATGTGTACCGGCTGGACGGCGGTTACCGGGCTTATCGCAGATGGGTGGTCGAAACGCTGGGGACCATGGAATTTCCGCCGGAGGTTTACGTGCTGCACGGATATACCGGAACAGGCAAAACGGAGATTTTGAGGACCTTGAAGGACAAAGGGTATCCGGTTGTCGACCTGGAAGGTCTGGCCGGACATCGGGGATCGATTTTTGGCGAAATCGGACTGAGAAGCCATAACCAAAAAACCTTTGATGCGCTTCTTCTGGAGGAACTGCTTCGATACCGGCACGAGCCGTTTATCCTGATCGAAGCGGAAAGCAAACGGATCGGCAAAGTGATTTTGCCCGAGTTTTTGATCGATAAAAAGGAAAAGGGCACTCATATTCTGCTCGATGCCGCCACGGATTTGCGCGTAAGAAACATCATTAACGATTACCGTCCGACCGAGCATGCCGAACAAAGCTTGCAGGCATTTCGACAGATCAAATCGCGCATCCACACGCCGGTAGCCCAGGAAATCGAAACTTGCCTGCTGTCCGGGAACTACGAACGCGCGGTGGAGTTATTGCTTGCCTATTATTATGATCCGAGATACGCCCACACCGCATCTTCCTACGGAGAGGAATTCCAAAAACTGGAGCCGATTTCTTTCGATACGCTGGAACAGGCCGTTCCGCTGGTCGAAGAGCACATTCGAAAGCTGTCGTCACGGAATCGCTTGAGCCGGCAGGAACAGCCGGGAGCGTAGCATCGGCGAGCGGCTTTGATGCCGCGTAACTGACAAAAAAGAGAGCCTGAGCGCTCTCTTTTTTTCATGCGAAGCTATACGGATCAAATGCCGACAGGAATTCCGTGCGTAACCACGACGTCAGCCTGCTGCGGCGGGTATTCCAGCATTTTGGCTACTTCTGCGGCACATTTGCTCGGACTGTAGTAATCCTTCGCGGGAGAACCGAAGAGGGAAGGGCGGGAGAAGCGTTCGATGCGGATTTGTTCGCCGCGCGCCAGCTTCCGCAGCCATTCTTCGAGGACGTTTTCGTTTTGCAGCGCTTCGCCGTAACCGCGTTTGACGAAATATTCCCGGTTCATTTCTTCCTGGCCGGGCAGCGATTCGCAGAACAGCATCGGCAGCCCTTTGGCAAGCGCTTCGGTGCAGGTCATTCCTCCCGGTTTGGTAATCAGCAGATCGGATGCGTCCATCCATTTGCTGATTTCGCGCGTATGCCCGAGAAGCACGATGTTTTCATGCTGGAATCCCGGGTCGCTTTTCAGCTTGTCGAGCAGCTTCTGATTGCTGCCGCAGCAGAATACGAGCTGAACCTGATCTTTCCACCGTTGAAGCTGCTGGACGAGCTGATGATTCGAAACCAGTCCCCAGCCGCCTCCCATGATCAATACGGTTGGCATGTTTTTGATGTTGAGCGTGTTTCTGACGCAGGTTTTGTCTTCGGAAGACCAGAAGTCGGGATGAACCGGAATGCCGGTGACTTTGACGTTTTCCGCATACACTCCCCGGTCCAGCAAAAGCTGGCGGACGTTGTCCGTGGAGACGAGGAAGCGGTCGACCTCTTTGTTGATCCAGGAGGCATGGGCGTCATAGTCCGTAATGACGGTAAACAAAGGCACGTTAAGCCCGGCCGCTTTAAGCCTGGAAATGATGTTGGTCGGGATGGGATGCGTGGTGACGATCAGATCCGGACGCAAATGCGCGATGACCTCAGCCGTATGATGATAAAAGATGCGATGAAGCGCCATGATGGCCAGTTTGCTCAGCGGTTTGTCGTGCTGTTTGCGGTACAGCAAACCGACGAGACCGGGATTGGTGTTTATGGTCAGACGATATGCCGAAATAATCCAGGGCGCGACGGTAGGATTCAGGAACGATCCCAGTTCAATCACTTTGGCTTGAATATCGGGATTCATTTTTTTCATGCCTGCGGCCAGCGCGTATCCGGCTTGGGTATGGCCGCTGCCGAAACCTTCGGATAATATCAGTACTCTTTTCTTGCGCATATGATCACCTTCGATCTTAATATATTGGACGCTCCTTCGTCGGGAAGGCAGCTTATGTTCTAACGTTAAGCAACCCTGAAAATCAGGCGGGTTCCGTTCTATGCTCGATCACTTCGTCTTATGAAATAAGTTTATGACGGATTGAAAGGGTCCAAAACGGACCGCGGACTGGTTTCCATGCTAGACCAAGGTCGGGGGAACAAGGCCTGTTCGGGTTATTCTATGTAGTTAGACGATGCGCGAAAAGATAACCATGCAGGTTTGATGAAAAATTTTTGAAAGGGAAGGAAAAGCGGGTGTGAAAATCCGTTGTTATTCTACTAATAATAGATTATGAGTAAATTTATGTATGTTCAAGGGGCAAATGCGCAAAAATTAAAACCCCGACTGAAGAATCGGATGGATCAAGTTTCCGAGCGGCGCCCGGGACCGTTAGCCAACGCTGCCCAAGACGGCCATGCCGATCTGCGGCGTTTCGTTTTCGGCATATCATAGGAATGCTCGATTTGAGTGTAAAGGCATATCGTATGCGCCGTATTGATTCAGTGTAAAAATTCGCGATAAGTTATAAAAAATTCATGCTTTCGCATGTGAAACGTTTGAAGCTTTCCGGGACAAGCGTTACAATAGATAATAGACAGTTTGTCTAATTAATGGCCATAGGAGGAATATGCGATGAAGCTCCAAGACAAGGTTGCGGTAATTACGGGTGCCGGCTCCGGCATGGGAAAGGAAATGGCTTTGCTGTTCGGGCTTGAAGGCGCAAAGCTTGTGCTTGCGGATATCTCCCAAGCAGCCCTGGACCAGGTCGTGGCGGAAGTGAAGCAAAACGGCGGTCAAGCGGTCGGCGTCAGCGCCAACGTTGCCAAGGAAGAGGACGTTCAGAACATGATTGAAACCGCTGTCAAAACGTACGGTTCGCTGGATATCCTGGTGAATAACGCGGGAATCATGGACAAAATGACGCCGGTGACGGAGCTGACGGACGAACTATGGGAACGCGTCATAGCCGTCAATGCGACGGGGCCGATGCGTGCGATCCGCAAAGCCCTCCCGATCATGATCGGGCAAGGCAAAGGCGTCATCATCAATACCGCTTCCATCGGCGGGTTGTACGGCTCCCGGGCCGGGGCCGCTTATACGGCTTCCAAGCATGCGGTGGTCGGCTTGACGAAAAACGTGGGCTTCCAATACGCCGATGCGGGCATCCGCTGCAACGCGATCGCTCCGGGCGGCGTGGAAACGAACATTATGGCGGATGCCGGAGACATGAACCCCGAATCGCGCGGGTTAAGAAAAGCCATGTCCGGAGCCGGCTTCAATCCCCGGAACGGCAAACCCGAGGAAATCGCCAAAATCGCATTATTCCTGGCTTCCGATGATTCCAGCTTTATCAACGGTACGGTGATTACCGCCGATGCCGGCTGGACGGCATACTAAGCGATCGCCCTAAGACAAGAGGGAGCAGGTCATCCGAAGCAAAAGAACCGCGTTCAAGGTCCGAATACCCCGACATCCCGGGAGAGCGGGCCTTTTTCCCTTTTACGACACAAATAAAAAAGCGCCGTCGTCCGTGCCTTTTCGGCACCACGTTCGGCGCTGCTCCGCTTTTTTGTTCATGACCACCTGCGTCATCGGTTTGCGGCTCCATGTGACCCGTCCCCCCATAACCGGCGCTGCCTGTCTCGTCTGTCCGGATTTCGCGGACTTCGTCGTCCGTTGTTTCATCACTAATCTCTCCTTCGAAAAGCTGGTTACGGTTTTCAGCATAAAACATTTTAAACATGAACACAAGCCAACTGCGTAAAATAAAAGGGTATGCTATAATTATTTTGGTTTATTATGGAAATTGGGAGGTTGAAAGGATGAAGCGCAAAAATCACGGGAGACAAGCCTCGATTCCCGCTTCCGCTAACAAGGTAGCAAAAACCGTCATTGCGGGGACGATCGGGCTCAGCTTGCTGCAAGTTCCGATATGGGCGGGAGCTTCGCCGGCATCCGTCTCGGAGTCGGGCACGGGGATCGCCAAAGAGGCCAAGGCCGCTAACTCGGCCGCCGCAAATCCTGCTCCAGGGGAAAAAGCGAAAATAAGCAAAGAAGAAGCTGCGAAAAAAATGGTCGCCTTGTTTCCCGTCTTGAATGAAGCCAAGCTGGAAGATGCCAGCTATACGGAAGGGACGGACAATTCCTTCAACGAGTCGGTCTGGATGCTTACTTGGACGATAACAAGAGGAAACAGCACGTATTCGTTCTCGGCGAGCGTGGATGGCATGACCGGCGATGTGCTCAATTTCTACCAGCCGGAGTATGTTTCCAACGAAAGCAGGGCCTATTATCCTCCCGAAATCAGTCAGGAGCAGGCCGAAAAAGCGGCCAAGGCGTTTATCGTGCAAGCCGCCAGCTCCATCAAAGCGGATGACCTGGTTCCACAAGAAGGCGTCAATAACGGGAACCAATCGCTGTTCGGGCAGGTGGTGTACAACTTCAGCTACAGCGCGAAAGTCAACGGCATCCCGTCCGATGGCGAAAACATCCAGATCGGCGTCGACGGCAAGGGGCGGATCTTCAGCTATAATCGCATGTCAACCTCCAAATCCTATCCATCCGCCAATCCGAAAATATCGTCTTCCGATGCGCTTGAATCATTCAAAAAGGATTTATCCCTTGGGCTGGCTTACGTTCAATTCAACGATTATTACAACCCTGCCCGTTCCAAAAAGGATTGGCGGCTGGCATACATACCCGCTCCTTCCATAACCATGACGGACGCCAATACCGGAAAAAGGTTCAATCCGTTGCAAAACTCCGAACAAACGGTTCCGAAAGCGCTCGAATACACGGCGCTGCCCTCCGGGTCGGCATCCTTTAAAGCGCATCAGGGCAATACGCTAACCTCCAAGGAAGTCCTTCAGTTATATCCCGATCTTGTCCCGTCAAGCAAGGATTATTCCCTGTCCTCTTCTCTGACGAACTATTGGATGGATTCGGGAAAACAGGTATGGTCCTTGAACTGGTACAAAAAAAGCGCGTTGGGAATGTCCGGGGATAGCGTATATATGATGGTCGACGCAGGGACGGGACAACTCATCAGCTACAATATCAATGAACTCCCGGCGTACGCGAAAGAGGCGGACAATGCCAAGCCGAGCCCGATTACCGATGCGAAAAGCAATGCTCCGGGCATGTCGGCATCCGAAGCCCAGAAAAAAGCCTTCGACCTTGCCGGGCGTTACTACCCCGAAGCGGCCAAGGCATTAAAGCTGTCCAACGACTCCTCGACGGATCAAGCAAACGGAAAAACGGTTCACAGATTCGTATTCCAGCAATTTTACAAAGACCTTCCCGTTTATAACCAGCAGGTAAGCCTCGTTCTTGACGGCAGCGGCAAACTCCTTTCGTATAACGCTAATTTGCCGCTCACGGGGGATGACCGCCAAAAGCTTGATGCATTGACGGCCAAGATCAAACCGGAGGACGCGGCGAAAACGTACCGGGAGGCTTTGGGGGCTCAGCTCATCTATGCCTCGACCGGAGGATATTACGTGGAAAGCAAATTCGCGGAGCCCCGGATTTTGTTGGCTTACGCGCCGACCTTCAACGGCGACCGCCGCCTGCCGTTCATTAACGCCGTTACCGGCAAAAACGAGTTTTACGGTTATTTCGGAACCCAGAACGGCGGCGCTGATCCGGCAGCCAACCTGCCTTCCGATGCGGTGGGCCACGGTGCGGGCAAAGAACTGGCGACGCTGCTCGAATACGGCGTCATCGCCCCGGAATCCGACGGGCTTCTGCATCCCGACAAAGAGATTACGTACGGCGATCTGCTGGCAATGATCGCGAAGGGAGTGAGCCCGACCCAAAGCTACTACGATCCGGGCCGTCTCGGCAAACAGTTTAAAGATGTTCCTGCCGACAGTCCCTATGCCGAAGCCGTGCAGATGTTCGCGGATCGGGGCTGGCTGCGCAATACGTCGGGCGAGCTCCATCCGGAGCAAAAGCTGACCCGGGAAAAGCTGGCCGAAACGATCGTGAACGTGCTTCGATACGATAAACTGTCGGCCTTTTACGAGTCCGACCCTCAAATTTTGGCGTTGGCGGATGCCCAAGCCATCCAACATAAAGGTGCCGTGAAACAGGCGATCCAGCTGGGTCTGATGTCCGCTAAAGACGGCAAATTCGAGCCTGCCCGACCGGTCACCAAGGCCGAGGCTGCCCAAGTGCTCGTTCTGCTGGCACAGATCCAAGGGAAGGTGGATTCGCCTGTGGCGGGATATTGACGCAACGTTTTGGTTCCGGCTGCGGCCTGCTGCAGCCGGATTTTTTTAAAAGATGATCATAATGGAGGCTTTGTTCATGAACGCTACCGTCAGGGCTGAAAGCATTTTGCGGAGATTGTCCGGCGTTATTGCTGCCGCTTTATTCATTGGGTTGGCGGTCATTTCCTCGCTTTGGTTTGAACAGCCGCCCGCGGGCAAAGGAAAAGCATCGCCGGAAACCGTCTTTTCCGCCGATCGCGCTTTCGACCATTTGACCCATATCGCAAAAGCGCCCCATACGCCGTTTATGCCCGAGATCGAGAACGTCAGGAAATACATCGTCGGGCAGTTCGCGGAGTTGGGTCTCGAAGTCGAGGTGGAGCCTTTTCAAGCGCAAATGAATCGCGGAAACGGCTATGAAACCGTCGCCATGAACAATATCATCGCGACGTTGAAGGGATCCGAGCCGGGGAAAGCGTTAATGCTCTCGGCCCATTACGACTCGGTTGCCCACGGGCCCGGAGCCAACGATGACGGCGTAGCCGTGGCTTCCCTGATCGAAACCGCAAGGGCATTAAAGGCCCAAGGAAAACCGCTGCACGACATTTTGTTTGTCATCACGGACGGGGAAGAAGGAGGGCTGCTCGGAGCCAAAGCATTTTGGAGCGCCTCCAAATTTAAAGACCAGGTCGGATTGGTCGCAAATTTTGAAGCTAGAGGGGCCAGCGGGCCTTCGCTCATGTTCCAGACGAGCAGCGGAAACGGCAAGTTGATTCGCGAGTTTGCCGCTATTGCGCCAGTTCCTGTAAGCAATTCGTTTCTGGCCGATATTTACCGCCTGATGCCGAATGACACGGACCTGACGATTTCGCTTCGGGAAGGGATTCCCGGACTCAATTTCGCTTACGTCGGCAGCTGGGATAAATACCACTCGGCGGAAGATACGATCGAAAACGTCTCCATGGCTACGCTGCAGCATCATGGAGAGAACGCGCTTGCGGTCGCAAGCCGTTTTGGGGCAATGGATTTGGGCGATTTAAAGGAGCCGGATTCGGAATATTTCAATTTGTTCGGCAAACTGTTTTATTACCCGCAATCCGTGAATTTGCCGCTAACCATCGTTTTGACGGCCGCGTGGTTCATGCTTGTCGGTTTATACGTCAAAAAACGCAAAGCCCGTGCCGGCAAAATAGCCGGGGCCGTCGGGGCGGCGTTTATCGGCTTCTTATTGTCGGCGCTGCTGTCCTACGAGCTGCTGTCGGCAATGACCTCCCGTATTCCGAATCCGTTCTATCATTTCAGCTTCCTTGCCATTACGCTGCTGGTCCATGTTTTGCTGAGTTCCATCCTGCGCCGCGGCCGCAACGAATTGGAGGCGGTCCTTGCCGCCGCATGTTTATTTTTGATGTTGACTTGGATCGTTACGTTTTTGCTGCCTGGCGCATGTTATTTGTTTGCAATTCCGCTTCTAGTCCACTGCATCGCGCTGGCGTTTCTGCAAGGGACGCAGGATCCATCCGCAGTTCTACGGCGCAGCTGGATGACGATGATCCTTTCCGCAATGCCCGCGTTGTTGTTTGTCACGCTGTTCCATTTGCTTTTCATGGCGATGCCGCCGCTTGTAAACGTGGCTTGCGCCATGCTGTTTTCGCTGAATTTATCCATGATCGAACCGTTTACACGGAATATCGCAGGGCTCTTTATAAGGAAAACACATCCGAAAAACGTTGCGGCTTGACTTCGGACAGGATTATCCGTTTGACAAAACCATCCTATTGTTACGAACCGGAGGTACAACATGAACCATTCCAGGCCGAAACCTTTATTTTGGAGCGCTGCCGTCATTGCGTTGCTGCTGCTTGCCTATAGCCTGGCAGCCCCGCCTCCAAAGCATGCGGAAGCTCCGGCTTCAAGCGCCGACCCTGACCGCGAACAGCGTAACCACGTGATCCAAACGGCGGAAGCAGGCACCATCCGCAACGAATTAGGTTCCGTGATCTACGGCGCCGACGATCATTCGGTCCATATCGTGCTCGATTTGGACGCCGTCCATTATGACCAGGTAGGCATCACGTTTCAAGGCCCCGACAATCATGGCGTGACGTTCGGCGATATGACTAGCAGCGTAAAAGTTGGGCATGTTGAATATGAGACGACTTTTGTGCCGGTCAACTATAAGCTGGTCCTTTGGACGCAACTGCCGATCCGTATTCTCGGAGAAGGCCGGGATGGGTGGATCGAGATGACCGATAATAAAAGCGGGAATGTCATTTTGAAAGAGAAGCTGACTTTTCGATATTGAACCTGAGGAAGGGTGCCGAATGAACCTGCAGCAAAAGAGTGTGAGTCTGACATCATGATCTCGTTTGTCCTGACGTTAAAGCGGCTGTTAAGCGGCCTGTTTCATGTTTTTCACCATAAAAGGTTCCGGGTTCTGTTCGTGGTGACCCTCTTCATGCTGTTGTCGGGGACGATTTTTTACACGCGCGAGGAAGGATTGCCGATTTTGGACGCGTTGTATTTTTGCATTGCGACCCTCAGCACGTCGGGACACCCAACCTTCGTTCCGCAAACCCCGTTCGGCAAAATTTTTACGATGCTGTACATCGTCGTCGGCACCGGCCTGTTCATGGGTCTTATGAGTTACATCGCCTACGGCGTCGTAAAAAGCAGCCAGCGGGAAGATGAGGAAGAGAGGATACAGCGAAACGGCGGCACAAAATCCACCGGCCGCGGAAAACGCCAAGGCGGCAGCGATGCGGAGGCGGATCATGACAGGGGCTAGGATGCTTATGTTGGATTCCTGCAAAAGATGCGCGTTCCGTCCCCATCCGACTTCGAAACCGGCTTGCTTCCAGCGCAGATCGGTTCGATCTCTTCCAAGGCATCCCGGCTTCTTATTCCCACGGAAAATCGATCGTCAAATAATCCGCGAATTTTTTGCTTTCCTCTCGGCGGTGTTTGCGCATCGCCGCTCTTTGGGGCGCCGTTTCGTGCAGCCGGATTTCTTCTTCCGTCTCGGGGATCACTTTCGGTACGGGGACGGGCTTTTTGTCTTCGCCGATCGCGACGAACGTCAAAAACGAGGTGGCCGCGATATGGCGTTTTCCCGTTCTCAGATCTTCCGTGATGACTTTGACGAACACCTCCATCGAGCTGCGGCCAGTCCAGGTCACGTACGACTCCAAGCAGACCGAATCCGTCATGTGGATGGGCAGCAAAAAGTCGACCGAATCGGTCGAAGCGGTCACGACCAGGTTCCGGCTGTGTTTGGAGGCCGAAATGGAAGCGATGTCGTCGATGTAAGCCATCAGCTTGCCGCCGAAAAGCGTGTCATGGTTGTTGACGTCCGTAGGAAACACGCGCGCGATTTTATAGCATCTCGATTCTTTGACATACCGTTGTTCCATACATATCCCTCATTCACTGAATTTTCGACACGGTCATAGTATCTTCCGGCAGTTGGATACACATGTATCGTATCGCCAAAACCATATCTACGTAAAATATATTATGTAAACAAAAAAGGTTTAACAACCCTTTTCCCGATGACGAATGTCAGAGGAACGTCACAAAAGGGAACGCAAACGGGGCCGGCGTGCTGTGATATAATGTAGTCATCGAACATTGACGGAAGCAGGTGTCCTCATTTTGAAAAAGGCAGTCATCATCGGCGGAGGCATCACGGGATTGTCGGCCGCGTATTATTTGCAAAAAAAAGCCCGCGAAAGCGGACAAGACGTTAGCATTACGATCGTAGAAGCCAGCGAACGGTTAGGCGGCAAAATCAGGACCGTTCATGACGGGACGTTTACGATGGAAACGGGCGCCGATTCGATCGTAACGCGCAAATCCAATGCGGCCGAACTCATAGAGGAAGTAGGCCTGAAAGACGAAGTCGTCTATAACGCGACGGGGATTTCGTACATCTATACGGACGGAACGCTGAAACAAATTCCGAAGGACGCCGTGTTCGGCATTCCATTGAGCATCGAGTCGCTTGCGACGACCGGCCTGGTGTCGGCCGAAGGGAAAGTCGAGGCGTTAAAAGACTTTTATACGCCGAACGAAACCTTTACCAAGGACGATTCGGTAGGGGATTTCCTTGAAGCATTCCTCGGGAAAGAGCTGGTGGAAAAGCAGATCGCCCCGGTGCTGTCCGGCGTATATTCCGGCAAGCTGAGCGAACTCACCATCGCCTCCACATTGCCGTATTTAATCGATTATAAAAACGAATACGGAAGCATCATCAAAGGCTTAAACGCCAATAAAGCCAAGTTTCAAAGCGGAAGCGGGAAAAAGTTTCTCTCATTCCGCCGGGGCGTGTCGCAGTTGATCGACGCGTTGGAGCAGAAGCTGGGTCAGGCCGAAATCATCAAGGGCGTTGCAGCCGAAGCGGTGAACCCCCTCGCGGATGGCCGGTACGAAATAACCCTGATGGACGGACGGGCGCTTGAGGCGGACGTCGTATCGATCGCCACGTTATCCGTCGCGGCCCAAAAGCTGCTGCGGAATGAACGGTTGGATGAGGAGTTCAACCAATTCAAGCATAGCTCGCTGATCAGCGTCTATATGGCTTTTGACGTACCCGACGAGGAACTCCCGGCTGACGGCACCGGCTTTATTACGGCGGGCAGCGAGGACGTCAAATGCAATGCGTGCACTTGGACGAGCCGAAAATGGGAGCACACGTCGGGAGACGGCCGTTTGCTGGTCCGACTCTTTTATAAGAGCATGAATCCGCATTACGGTACGCTTGTGGCCATGACGGAAAACGAATTGCTGCAAATCGGCATGGAGGATATTCAGGCCAGCCTGGGAATCGCAAGCAAACCGCTGACCTATAACGTAACCAAATGGCATGAAGTCATGCCGAATTATCATATCACGCATCGTCAGATCGTCGAATCGCTGGAGGCGAAAATGACGGAGCTGTACCCGAACGTGGCGTTGGCCGGCTGCTCCTATTACGGGGTGGGGATTCCGGACTGCATCGCAAACGGGGAGGACACGGCGGCAAAAATGCTCGAATGGATCGCTGAATAGACAAACGAACAAGGCTCGGGATGGCATCCCGGGCCTTGTTTTTTGCGTTCTCCTGTTCCTCAAGGAGTCATTGGAATGGGCAGGCGAATAAGGGATAATGGAATCAGGGTGATATACGTCCGGATTTTTTTCGAAAGATTTTAAGAAAAGTTGTCAGAAATCCTTTGCTTCTGAAGTCTATATCGTATGTCAACGTTTTGAGAGGGGATTTTCACTTGAGTCAATTGCGGGAAATAAGCGTGGAGTGGGAAGAAATGGACGATGCGGCGCTGATCAAAAAAGCGAAGGAAGGCAGCCGGGAAGCCTTCGGCGAGCTTGTTCGCAGGCACCGTTCCAAGGTTTACGGGTATGCCCGAAGCATGGTTCAGGAAGCGCATGCGGCCGAAGATATCGTACAGGACGCGTTGATCCGCGCGTTTTTGCATCTGGGCAAGCTGGTGGATGCCGAGCGTTTTTTGCCCTGGGTTCACCGGATTGTCCGCAACCAGGCGCTGACCCGGTTGAAAAAAGCCGGAAGAGGGCAGGAAACGACGTTTTCCGGCCTGGAGGCGGCGGTGTCCGGAGGCGGGGAAGAGCAGGAAATGTGGGGGAGTCTGGATTACGTCCTGAAGAGGGTCGCCCATGCCATGGAACGGGAGATGCAGCAGGATGGCGTTCCCGAGGCGCGGCTGATGCGGCTGGAAACCCAGCAGGTGTTGATGGATATCATCGCTTGCCTGAAACCAAAGGAGAGGCAAATTTTCGAATCGCATTTTTTCGACCAGCTTTCGCCTCAGGAAATCGCCCGCGAGTTCAGCCTGACTGCTGCCAACGTGTACCAAATCTTGTCCCGCTCCCGCAAAAAAGTGATTCAGGAACGAATCCGCGTAACCGTTGACGCCTATATTCAAACGCGAAAGGATTGGGGAACGATGGGAAAAACGGTGTTGGGTACGGAAAAATGGCAGGAGGGCGGGCATTCATGGTCGACGGCGGGCAATGTGCTTCATGCGCTGGCCAAAGCGGCGGGGCGGGATCACTCGTTGGCGGCGGTGATGGGGCTTACAGGGTTGGCCTTCCGGATTCAAGTGCTGCCGGGCGTGCATATTGCCGGACCGACGGCTTTCGATTTTGCCGAGGTGTTTCGGAGAGGGCTCCGGAACCTGGGGTTGACGGTCAGGATCGTGGACGGGATGAAGCCGGGGATCGGCGATAACGTCAATCTGCTCGGCGAAGCGGCGACAAGCCTGAAAACGATGCAGAAAAGGGACATCCACCAGGCGCTTCCCGAAGCGCTCGATTTGATCCATCATGCTGTGGACCGCGGATATCCGGTGCTGGCATGGGACCTGAGCATTCCGGAATTCGGCATGTTGTACGGTTACGACGACGAACACAAATTGCTGTATATGGATGAATGCTGCCGGAAGGATACGTTGTCCTATGAAAATTTAGGCAGGGGCGTGATGGAAGAGATCTTCGTAATGGCCGTCGATTCGGCGTCGAACCTATCGTTTAAAGAGGGGCTGGGCGGGGCGCTGGAGATGATCCTTGAGCATTATGCCGGCAAGGAGCCGAACGTGCCTGCGGAAGCCGCCAAAGGGTTGGAGTCTTACGATGCGTGGATCGAAGCGTTCCGCAGCCAAGGCGTGGAAGCGAACGGTAACGGCTATAACGTCGCGGTCGTGGGAGATTGCCGGAAATATGCTGCCGGCTTTTTGGAGGAAGCTGCCCGTTTGTTGGAAAAGACGGAGGATGCCGGGGGAAATGTCCCGTTAAGATTAAACGAAGCCGCCGAAACCTATCGTCAGCTTGCGCAAACATTCGCGGAATTGCACGTCCTGTTTCCATATCCCGAAGGCGGCAAACCGAATGATCCGAAGGTGGCACCGCAGGCGATTGCTTTGCTGGAAAAGGCTAAAAAGCTCGAAATTCGAGGCGCAGAACAATTGGAGAATCTGTCGAATGCCTTGAATTCATGACGAAAATTATTCATGACATGAAGCATAAGAGCCTTGTTCGTTTTCGAACACGGCTCTTTCTCATGGACATCGTCCGGAATCTCATAGCTTCATGCCATATAGTTTTTTAAGCTTTCTTGAAAGAGAGTTTTAACCATGTCCCGTAATTCGCCCGGATAAAGGACTTCCGCATCCGGCCCATACCTCAATAACAACCGGGAAAGATAAGGAAACTCTTCGCGGGGCACGTTACCGAGCCATTCTTGTCCGGACATCCCCCGGAACATGGGATCAGACATCGCCATGCGTGCGCCGAAGGAACTAAACTGGATTTTGGCCGGGACTCCTTCCCGCGGATCGGAAGAATCCAGCCATTGTTTGAGCGTAGGAAGGCCGGGGACGGCTTCCTCCAGAGGCGTCATGGCAATGACCCGGTCCGCACGGTATAAGAGGATTTTTTCGCGGCCGTATGCAGGCATGTACCAATAGCCGTGCTCGAAATATAAACCGACGGGGCAGACGTCAAAGCGTTTGTTGCCCGAAGCGGAGGCGTATTCCATGCGGACGCGCCGTTTCTCCATCGCGGCCTCCAAAATAAGCGAAGTAAAAGGCGACGCCGCCTGGGTGGGCGTCATCCGAAAGGCAACATAATCCTTTAACCGGTCGACCTGCTCCTGCACGTCCTGCGGAAGCTCCGCGTAATACTGCTCGGATAAATGCTTGCGGACCGACCCGAACGGGATGTCCGGCAGGTCTTCCAGCAGCTTCAGCATCAGGAACAGCCCGATCGCCTCGTCGCGGGACAGATGGAGCGGAGGGAGCAGCCGGTTCGGAAGCGCCCGGTATCCTCCGTGGGGACCGGTTTCGGTATACAACGGAAGGCCGATTTGCTGCAAATAATCAAGATCTCGCTGGATCGTCCGGACCGAAACGTGAAATCGCTCGGCAAGCTCGCGAGCGGTATACTTTTTCCGGGAATCGAGCAGTCTCATTAAGGCAACTCTGCGTTCGTTCATAATCGCATGGGCTCCTAACATCATCATCATATAAACATAACTGCGACATTTTATGTCATAAATCCATTGTAACATAAGATTTAGAAAGGAGCGATGAAGGATGAACGATGCGAATGGAAATCAAGTAGTGCTCTATATTGCAATGAGCCTTGACGGGTATATCGCGCTTCCCGACGGATCCGTGGACTGGCTGCATGACGTCAAAGGCGACGGAGGAGATAACGGGTATGCCGAATTTTACGACACGGTGGGCAGCGTTATCATGGGCAGACAGACGTATGACGAAGTGCTGACGCTTACGGAAGAATTTCCGTATGCAGGCAAACCTTGCTTCGTCGTCACCCGCACGCCGTCGGCGCATCAAAGCACGCCTCATGTCGAGTTCACCGGCGAACCGCTGTCCGACCTCGTACGACGGGCAAAAGAGCAATCGACCGGATCGGTCTGGCTGGCGGGAGGCGGCAAGCTGGTCCAAGCATTCATGCATGAGGGGCTGCTGGAGGAAGCCGTGATAGCCGTCATTCCGAAAGTGCTGGGCCGGGGCATTCCCCTGTTTCCCGAAGGAACCGTGCCGGGCACGTTCGAGCTAAGCCGTATGGAACGTCGCGGAGATATCGCCTTGCTTTACTACAGGATCCAATAAGCCGAGAGGCGGATTTTCGGACAGAGCGCTTTGGCCTGAAAGGGCCCGGGCGCTCTTTTCTTTTGGTAGACCAATTCATCATTTTTGCGAGGCCCGTAACTGGGGGCTGTACCGACGAATATACTCCAATCAGAAACACTTTACATGCGGAGGGGGGATCAACCTGTCAAAACATCTCATCATTTATGACGTCGATTGGTGGATATTGGGCAAAACAGCCAAGATCATTCAGCAAAACCGTCCCGATCTTGACGTGATCTCCTGCGCGAAGCTGGAAGAACTCATACAGAACGTCGGCGCGGCAGAGGTCAACCGGCGGTATTCCCGGATCTGCGCTTTATGTTTGGGGATTGCTGCCTGGGCCATCTTCAAAAATATCCGGATCGATGCCTCCGCCGCCGTATCGTATTATTACTTTAGCCGCAATTACGACACTTTGCGCGAATGGAAGGATCCGATCGTGCCCGACCCCGATTTTCTCCGTTTGGTTCTTCCGCGGATTCCCGTCATCGGAGCCATGAACCGGAAACTGGCCGAGACGTTAAAAGGTTTGGCTCCCCATGCCCGCGTGGATTATATCGGACATTTCGTCGATACCGCCAAATTCGCGCCGGCGGCCGCCAATTTGGATCCATCGCTGCCGCTTACCATCGGATGGGCCGGAGACAAACGCAAAAGATCGAAAAATTACGAATCGCTTTATCTCCCCATTCGAAAATCGTTTGAGCATCACCCCAGAGTACGCTTCGCGGAGACCTCCGGGGAATACGCATACGACGACATGCCCTTATTCTACCGATCCATCGACCTTTTGTTGATCACCTCGGCGAATGAAGGGGGCGGCGCGCCGGCATTGGAGGCTTATGCATGCGGCAAGCCGGTGTTGTCTACGAATGTCGGTTATATCAAGGAAGCTGCCCACCCGGATGCGCACCCGTTCATTTTGGACAGCGACGATCCGCAGGATTTTATACGCAGCATCCGCGAGTGGATGCACAAGAGAAGCGAGCTTGACGCGATCGGCCGGCGCTGCAGGGAAAAGATCGTGAGCGATTGGGGCGCCGACAAAGCCGTTGAACGCTGGATCAGCTTGCTGTTAACGGATGGGGGTTGAAACGATGGGAACTTCGAATTGGCAAAATATATCGTATTGCGTGGAACTGATCCGCTTGGTGTCTCCAGCAAAGGTTCTTGACGTTGGGGTCGGATTTGGACGCTGGGGAATGATCTGCCGGGAGTTTCTCGACGTATGGCAGGGAAAAGTGTTCCGCGAGCAGTGGACGACAAGAGTTGAAGGCATTGAAGTGTTTGAACGCAACATTGACGTTTATCATGCCTGTTTTTACGATCATATCTATCGTGCCGACGCTTACGAGCTGCTGGTGCAGCAAGAGGCTCTAAACGGTTACGACCTGGTGATCCTGGGCGACGTGCTGGAGCATTTCGCCAAACCCGAGGCCAACCAGTTGCTGCGCGCATGTTGGGATATCAGCAGGTACGTGCTTCTGAACGTTCCGATCGGCAGCGATTGGCCGCAGGGCAGCGAATACGGCAATGTCTACGAAACGCATCGAAGCGAGTGGAGCGAGGACGAATTCAATGCCTATCCCGTAGCCGCCAAGCGGATGTTTAAGGATTATGTCGGGCGCGATTTTGCGACCGTATTGCTGCAAGGCAAAAGATGCCTCTCTTGAATATGAATACGGACCACGGAGGAGTTGACGTGTTATGGCAGGTTCGGTCGCTCAAGGCGGAACGCACGTGGTTTGCGAAGTGCCTGTCGAGCTGCTTTTTTCGGACATCGATGTAAAATCGTCAAACACGGAGCACCTCATTTCGTCATTTACGGATGCATGGTATGAACATCATCTTCGGCACAGCAACCTTTCGATCATGCGGTTCGAGCCGCACCGGGAGCTATTCCGATACTTTTTGGGACAATCCGCCTCCCCGAAGCCTTATTTGGAATGGTACCGAATGATACATGTTACCCGCGGCCTGGAACCGCCCATGAGCCCCGGCCAGCTGCTTCGGCAGCGCAAAAGGGAATTTGAGAACATGAAGAAAGGGTTGGCGGATAACAGCTCCTTTTTTTATGATCATCCGATCGAAGTCGTCTATCACCCGTCAGGATATTTCAACATGAAGGACGGTCATCATCGCGCGTCTTTTTTGTACTGCTGCGGCGTTCGAAGGGTGTTCGCGCGGATGAGCGCGGAGGACCATGCAACGTGGGTCAATGCCGAACAAGCGGCTGCCGTCAAACGCATCGTCAAGGCACAGCAGCGTCGGCTGATCTATACCCCGATCCTGAATCCGGCATTTTACGACTGGCGAAGCGAAAGGGACGAGAACTATCCCACGAGGCTGGATTATATGCTGCATTACCTGGGACCCGACCAACTGCGCGGAGCCCGGGTGCTGGATATCGGCTGCAACATCGGGTACCATGCCAGATGTTTGGCGAGGGAAGGGGCGATCGTGACCGGCATCGAACATGATCCCGTGCATTGCGAGCTGCTGAAGAAGCTGAACGACCTGGAGCAGACCCATTTCGACTGGATTCAGGCTTCCTTTGAGGACATCGAACCGGGACGTTTTGATATGGGCGTTCTGCTAACCGTTTTTTATCATGTGATGAAAAAGGAGGACCGCGGCAGCGCGTTTTTAGCCAAATTGAATGCTTCCGTTACGCGCCTGCTGTTTTGGGAGTCGGGAGACGAACCGGAATCCGAAAAAAGGATGATTCTTGAAAATACCGATTTCGCTTATTACGAGAAGCTTGCGAATACATTCGGAACAGGAAAACACAGGGAGCTGGGGGTGTTTTTAAAGTAACTCCCGCAACGAAGAGGAAAAGGAGGCGGAGCATGGAAGCAGGAGATATTTCCGTACTCATACCCTATCAATCGGATGGAGGGCCGCGCGATGAAGCGCTGCGTTTCGTAAGGTCGTTTTATAAGCGGGTGCTGCCTGAAGCGGAAATCTGCGTCGGCGAGCTTACGGACGAAACGTTCAGCAGGTCCAAAGCCATCAACAAAGCTGCTTCGGCAGCAACCGGCTCCCGATGGATCATAGCGGACGGGGACTTGATCTACGATCCTGAGCTCATAAGGGGCGCGCTTCGCCAGTTAAGGGAGGACAACTGGATCATTCCGTTTACAAGCATTACGCGTTTGACGCTAAGCAACTCCCAGTCGGCTTATCGATCCGAAGCTGTTTGGCCGCTGCAGGTTCCCGTCGAAACCAAACCGGACGATGCCCGTTATTTCGTCGGAGGCGTCAGCGTCGTGACCCGAACGGCTTTCGAGACGATCGGCGGATACGACGAGCGGTTTATCGGATGGGGCGGGGAGGATGAAGCTTTTGCCTATTCAATGGATACGATCATCGGAAAACATATCCGGCTCGAAGGCAATTTGCTGCATTTTTGGCATCCGTTCGTCGGTCCTTCAGGCAATCCGCATTACGGCCAAAACTATGCGCTGTTCCAGGAATACCGAAAGGCGCTGGGTCATCGAGCCGAAATGAGCCGATTGATTCAAGGCAAACAAGAAGGGAGGACGACTGCATGAAACTTTCCCTCATCGTTCCGGTGTTGAACGAAGAAACGTTTATTCCCCTATATTTGGAAAGCGCGGCCGCTTATGCGGACGAAATCGTGATCGTGGACGGCGGAAGCACGGATCGGACCGTACCTCTCATCGAATCCTACCTTCCGCATTTGCCGATCCGTTTATTCACCATGCCTCAAACCGGAATGCCGTACACCGACGACTGGAACGAGTCCCAAGTCCGAAACTTCCTGATCGGCCAGGCGACCGGAGATTGGATCATGAACCTGGACGTCGACGAACTGATGGATGACCGGTTTCGCGACGTGTTGCCCGAGCTCATGAACCGGATGGACGTGGACATCTATCAGTTTCCGTTCGTCAATTTTTGGGGAAATCCGTGGACGCTCCGCGTCAATAGTCCCGGAGACGAGCGATGGTCCAACGACATCACGCGGATGTGGCGGGCGAACATCGGGATCCGTTACCGGGACGAAAAGCATCATTGCACGCTCGAGGGCGAGGGCGGACGGAGCATTTGGAGCCTTCCCCGGGATCGCGTGGACGTGAACATCTATCATTATCATTATGCGCTTGGGAAAAAAATCAAGTTTAACGATAACCGCCGCGGAGACGTCAACGTCCCCGACAACAAAGGGGAACCGGATTGGCATTTTGACCATGCGGAATACCGGATCGCCACCGTACCTTTCGAGGGAAGCCATCCGGAAGTCGTCCGGCGGTACATCGCCGCAAACCCGGAGCATCGTTAAAAAGAAAAGCTTTCGCCATGCCGGGCCAAAATGGCTCGGTAGACGAAAGCTTTTTTTGCGGAGTCTTTGCTTTATTACGAGGGACAGTTCCTTTCATCCGGGATTACGGTTGAGGAGCCCTCCGCATTTGGGAGATGAGGAGCGGCACGTCTTCCGTTTCGAGCATCCTTGGGGTTTGCAGCTTTATTTTCAGATCGTCCAGCTGATGGGCATGGTACGAGAAGGCATCAACCACGCAGCGGTCGGAAGAAAAATAAGGGAGAACATCGGTTCCGCCGCAGTAGACCACGCTTTCGAGATCGGCATGGCTGAACAAATCCGGCCTGTTCGTTACATACAAGCGAGGTCCGGCTTTTCGGATGCCGACGACCTCATGGCCGAAATACGCCGACAAATACACGACGATGATGAAGTCATTCCGCTGCGACAGTTCTCGGACCATCTGCTGCCAGCGTGCCGGAGTTCTTGACCATTCGCGGCCGCCGAGAACCAACAGGCAGGGGCGACCGCCGAGTTTTCCCGCTACCCCTTCGGGCGTATCCGCTCCATAAAAAATATTTTCCGGCCGTTTCGGCTGCCGCCACGGTTTGTTCCATTTCCGTTCATAATAGGCTTTGTTGCTTCTCCACAGATCATCGTATTGTTCCTGCTTCAGTTTTTTGATCGTGGCGCTTCCGTGGTGGTACACAAATGCGTCTTCGACGATCAGAAGTTTGTACCCGGCCCGCCGGACCTGTTCGCAATAATCATCATCCTCGAACATCCCGATGCCGTATTTGCTGTCCAGCCCCCCAACTTCTTCAAACACGCTCCGCCGCAAGGCCACGCAAAAAAAGCCCAACAAGTCGGTATACCGGCTCCGCCCTTTATAGAGTCCGTAAAACTCTTTTAACCAATGGGGATTGGCTCCTTCCACGGGATTGCCTACGAACAAATCCACCGCCTGGTCGTTGCCCACATGATTGGACATCGGCCCGGACATGCCGATTCCCGGGTGTTTCTCCAAAGGGCGGATCAGCCTGCGAATCCAGCTTCCGTCGGGCACGATCGTGTCGTTATTCAGCAGGATGATGTACTCCCCTGCAGCTTTGCGGCACCCGAGGGAGTTCCCCGCGGCAAAACCGAGATTCACGTCGGAGCGGATGATTTTGAAGCAGTCGGGATCCAGCTCCGCCAATCGTTGGGACGTTTCGTCCGTGGAACCGTTGTCGACGACGATCACTTCCAGATGGGGATAACGTCCGGGCTTCTGCAAGCTGAAGAGGCATTGACGCGTATAGGGCCAGTTGTTATGCGCCAGCATGACGATGCTCACCTTTGGAAACAGCCGTTTCAAAATGGTCCGGTGCAGTTCTTCATACCGTGTTTCCCAAGTATGGCTTGATGCAAAATTTTTTCTGGCCTCCATAAGCTGAGGGTTATTCTGCCGCAGGGAGCGTTCCACCGCTTGTTCGAAGGCTTCCGGGGTACGCGCGATGACGGTAAGCCCGGCGGCGACGGTTTCCAGCTCCGGCAAAGCCGTTGACACGACGGGCTTTCCTGCCGCCAAATACTCGTACAGCTTCACAGGGTTCGTTGCCTTGGTAAGCTCGTTTTGCAAAAACGGAATAATCGCCGCATCGAACCGATGAAGATACATCGGAAGCTCGTGATAGCGTTTTTCGCCCAAAAGAAGCACGTTCGGCAATTTCTCCAGCCCAGCCGTATCGCAGCCAAAGGTATGGCCGATCAGGGCAAAGGTCCACTCCGGTCTTCGTTCGGCCATCCGTTCCACGAGCTTGGCGTCGAACCAATCCGATATCGCTCCGTAGTAGCCGATCACAGGTCCTTGAATGGAAGCGAGCTCGGGTGCAACCGGAGCATGCGCTGCAAAATGGGCAGCATCTGCGGCGTTGCGGAGCAAAAGCGGGGAGGAATGGTATGATTTCATGCGGTCATGCAGCCGTTGGGATGAGGCCAAAACAAGATCCGCTTTGCGGGCAAGCTGTTCCTCCAGCCGGATCATCGACGGGGCGTTCGTCGAAAAACCGTTATGTTCGTCCATGCAGTCATACAGCAGCTTGCTGTCTTCCATGGTGGAGACGAGCGGCGTCCAGAATGGAAGGTCGACGATGGATACCAAATGTCCTATTTGGAACCGCTCCCGGATATACTCGATGGACCAATTCAAATACCGAATATCCGTCGCGCTCATCTGATCGGTATATAGGTTCAAGTTTCGGTTTGCGCATAACGTGACAAGCCAAACGTTCGGCTTGACGAGCTTCACCTTGACGTATCTTGCAACCTCATCGAATGCGGCATCTTCTTTTGGGAGAACGGACATCGTCGTGGTCGCATAAAAGACGCGATGACCGTGCCGCGCGAACTGGACCGACATCTGCTGGGGCCTTTGCCATCTGAAATCCCAATCGATTACCGGAAAACGGAACACGTCGTACATCCCCGCATGGCCTGCGGCAGTCTCGGTGGTTCTCGAATCGGCCGCGTGATTTGCCGTATGATCGCTGCTTGCAGCCAATGGGGCCGCCAGCGTGTCCGCGGAGGCGCCCGTATCGTGCCGGAATGCCGGAATGACGGGAGGGTGCGGATCGATCCGTCTGATCGGCGCCTTTGTTTTGCGTTTAGCAGGCTTTGAAACCGTAGGGGATACGGATTTGATTTTAGGCTTCCGTGGCCTTGAATGTCGTCTCTTCAAAGCGGTGTTCTCCTCCCTAAACGATTGTCTATCTTCAAAATATGTACGGAGGCGGATATCCGCTTGGGTAAAAAACTATTGCAATTCTTAAATGTTCGATCAAATTCCGCCGTTCGCGCCACTGGTTTGCCGGCCTTGGGCATATTCATTAACTTTAATCTCCACGGTAGCCGCCTGCATCATTAGAACATATTGTACTCATGACTAAACGAAGGAGGTAAAAGCTGTGGAGCTGCATCGAAAAAAATTCCATCACACGGATTGCGCGGCGGATGCGCATCGGCACAAGCCGGATGCCGGCAGACGTAAAAAAAGCGCGCTGAAACATAAGCTGCATGGCCTGAAAAGATTCGTCGTCGTCAGCCTTGCCAGGCTGTCCAGGCAACTGAAACGGCTCCGGAACCGGGTAAACGGCCTTTCCGCCCAGGTATCCTCCCTTCAGGAACAGGTGGGTTCGCTGACTTCAAACCAGCCCGGCACGGTTCAATTTTTGGCTTCAAAACTCAACTCGAAGGTGACGATCGAGACGCCGGCGGGCACGTTATTCGGCACCCTGGTGTTGATCGGCGAGGATTTCATCCAGCTGAGGGAGGCCGACGGCAGCATCGTGCTGCTTCCGCTGCGCAGCGTCCTCTCCGTGCTTTGAGAAAAAGCTTGCTTGACAGGGAAGAGGGGGAATACGAATGAATTTTATTGAAGCCTTAAACGCGTTCATCGGAAGAAGGACCGAAATCGTTCAACCCGGACAGTTTCTTCAAGGTCAGCTGTCCGCCGCCGCGGGAGGTTTGATAACCGTTCAGCTGTCGAGTTCGAATTATATTCCGTCATCCCAGCAGGTTACCGCATTTATCAACAATGTTACTTACGTCCGCATCCTACCTTAATGATCGAGATCGGCGGGGCTGTTTAACGTTCGATCCGCCACCCATGAACTCCAACGCTCGTATAAAGACGCATGAATCCGGGAGACGCTGCTGCTTCGAATCCGGCGGTGATAGAGAGGGAGAGCGATGTAATGCAAAGTTTCCTTTAAGGACAGTCTTGCCAACAATTCCACGTCTTCGAACAATCTTCCGCCCCACGGGGCGGACGCGTTCCACCCTTGGTGTTTCTTCAAAAAGCTCGTGCGGTACATCCGGGGGGCGATCACCCATCCTTCTGCCAGAAGCTTGCCTGCCGAAAGGGAAGAAGGCGCCTGTTTGACTCCCCGGTACATCAGCCGGCCGTGCATACGCTGGATCCATTCATGATGGTCCGCGTACACGGCTGCTTCATGCCGCAAAGCTAAAGCCGTTTTTGCAAGGTGCAGCAAGCAGTCCGAAGATAGCCAATCATCGGCGTCGAGTTCCAATAGCCATTTGCCTTTTGCCATCGTCAGCGCTTGGTTCAGCGATTCCGCTTTCCCTTGATTGTTTGCGTTGGTCAAGCAGCGGATCTTTCCGTGACCTTTCAGTTTTTTTACATAATCGTCCGTTCCGTCGGTCGATCCGTCATCGACGATGATCAGCTCCCAGGCCGCATAGGACTGGGCAACGACGGAGCGCACGGCCCACGGGAGATAAGCAGCATCGTTATAGGTGCAGATCACAACCGAAATGACCGGGTCGGACAGGTTTTCGGAATGTTTCGGGCAGGGCGGTTCCAAAGGCTGCCGCAGCAGGGCGAAGACGTCATCGTAAGCCGCTTGGTGCAAGGGCGGCCCGGGGCGAACCGCTTTGGAAGGAACAAACGCGTCGGTTTCCAGAGCTTCCCACGTCCAAGCCGGGCGAAGCCGGAACAATCTTTCGATCCATAGATAGACACTGAAGGGGAGATGGCTGGATTCGGAAAATCCGCCATAAGCTGAAGGCGTGACGGCTGCGGTTCGCCATAAGATCCCGTGGGGGGCGTCGAAACCTTGCTTTGAGCCGGGGCGGGAACGGCCTTTGGGATGGAGTACGACCGCACCCGTTTCCGGATGCATGTCGGCAATCCGGCTCGTAAGCTCCTCTTTGATTGCGGGGGTGACGGTGTCGCCGCCGTATAAAGCAAGAAAAAACGGCTCCCTGCAAACCGCGAGGATCTCATTGAGCACTTTACCCGGATTCATTTCCGGCAAACGCTCCACCCGCGCTTCAGGGAACGCCTCCTTAACGGATATTTCGGTTTGAATCATCTCCGTATAACTGCCTTTCGAAGCGATAAAAACGATCATTTCCGCGTTATCCTTTCCGGTTCGGCAATCCGTTTTTTCGCAAACGGCTATTACCATTCCAGTCTATGCAGCATCCGCCCAAGTGACACGGAAACCGACGGAAGCGGCCGTAAAAAAAGCAGCCCCCGAAAAATACAACGGGAGGGCTGCTTTGATTCGCGGCCGAATGCCTGCAACGTTCGCGGCATTAAGAGCGTCCGCGGATTTCCTGGCGCAAAAACATCACGTAAGAAATGGCGAAGCAGACAAGCGTCAGCGCGATCAGGCCGGTGACCTGCGGCCATACGAGCAGCAGGCTTTGCCCGAAAGGAAGCGGGCTGTCGATCGCCCCGTAAGCCTGCTCGGTCGTCAGCGGCCCCAAATTTCGCACGGTAGGCATCAATAGCGTCGAGGTGGCTTCGTTGAACAAGGTATACGGGGAAATCCGGCTGAGTCCCAGCATCAGGTTGACATGATTCAACATATCGTCAACGGTCGAAGCTTGATTGTTCCGAACAAGCGCGGAGGACAACAGGTTCAGAATCATGTCGTAAAAGAAGCTGAAGAACAGCCATACCGCGATGCCGGCCAAGGCCGACGTTGCGGGCTGCCGAAAACGCACCGAAAACAGGATGGATAAATTCAGCCAAAAACCGATGTAAAATACCGTCACCACCAAAAACGCCAATATCCGCAGCAGCTCCTCGAAGGATGGGGGAAGTCCCACAATAAGGAGACCAAGCGATAAAACGAGCAAGCCCAGCGCCAAAAACATAAACCCGATGATAAACAAGGAGGCGGTGAATTTGGCGTTTAGCAAATCGTCGCGGTGGATGGGCTGCGCCATGATCCTGCTTAACGTCCCTTTGTTGCGTTCGCTGTTCACGGCGTCGAATCCGAGGCCGATGCCAAGCAGCGGACCGAGAAACCCGATGAATCCGATGAAGGAAGGCAGGGTGCCGTCCGAAATGGTAAACAGCTTCAAAATGACGAAATCGCTGTAACCGTCCTCCGATTTGATGGCGTCCTGCAGGCTGTTCAAAGCGGTATAGAGGGAGGCGACGCAGGTCAGGAAAATGATCGCCAGCAGCAAAATGAACCGCCAGCTTCGGACATGGTCGGCGATTTCCTTGCGAACGAGCACCCGAAACGCCGCCGGATTGGAGTTGGACTTGTCGAAGCGGTCGCGGTCCGACAAGGAGCCCGCAAATTTGCGAAGCCCGTCGGGCAGGCGCTCCGACACCGCATTCCGCCATTTATTTAGCCGCCTTTTTAGAACGCTTGCTTCCATGTTCCTCACCTCCCGCAAAATAACGTCGATAAATTTCATCCAGGCCGTATTGTTTCCGCTGCAGGTTGTATAACGAAACGCCCGACGAAACGATCACGCGGGCAATCGCGTCGCTGCAGTCCTCGCTGCATCCGATCTGGAGCAAAACGCGGCTGCTGGAGGGCAGGGCTGCATCCGGAGCTTCCGCTCCGGATTGCACGTCGCGAACCTGCTCCAATTCGGCCAGTCGATCAAGCAGCTGCTGATCGGCCCGGTCCACTTCCGCGGTGATCATGATCGGCGTATCCGTCAACAGCTGCCGGGTCAATGCCTCCAGATTGCCTTCCGCCAGAAGTTTGCCTTTAACGAAAAGGCCGACCCGGTCGCAAATCTGCTGGACTTGGTGCAGCTGGTGAGAGGATAGGAGGACGGTTAACCCTTGCTCCCGGCTAAGCCCGTAAATCAGCGCCAGCAGCTCGTCGATCCCTTTCGGGTCGATCCCCAGCGTCGGTTCGTCCAGGATGATGATCTCCGGCTGCTTGATGAGGACGTCGGCGAGGCCGAGGCGCTGCCGCATCCCGCGCGAGTACGTGCCCGCTTTTTTATGGGCGGCATCCTTCAGCCCTACCTCCCCAAGGAGCCGCATCGCGCGCTCCCGGGCTTCTTTCTCGCCGATTCCGTTCAGCCTTGCGGTCAGCTGCAGATTCTCCAGGCCGGTCCAATCCTCGTAGAAGCCGACATCATCGGGCAGGTAGCCGACCCGCCGCTTCACTTCGATGGGTCGGCGGGTCGGGTTCATGCCGAGGACGTTGATCCTTCCGCCGTCTGGCTCGCTGAGACCGAGCAGCATCAATATGGTCGTGGATTTCCCGGCCCCGTTGGGGCCGAGAAGCCCGAAAATTTCACCGCGGCGGATTTGCAGGGACAAGCTGTCAACGGCCCGATGGCTGCCGTAGCTTTTGGACAATTGCTCGATGTCGATGACTGTTTCCGCCACCATTATCTCCTCCCATATTTACGAATGAGCACATAGATGCCGCCAAGAATGATGAGGATGATCAATACGCCGATCCATCCCCACAGGACGGAGCCTTTGACCGCGACCCGGAAGGTTGCCGTCGAGGAGGCCTCCGATGCCTGAGCCGTCATATCCGTGACGTAATCGCCCGCGATGGCTTTATCGCTGGACGTGAGCTTGGCTTCGACCGTCGTGGATTTGCCCGCAGCCAGCTTGTCGATCGTTTTCGGATTAAATGTCACCTCCCAGTTGGCCGGGGTGGAGGAGGTCAGGTTAATATCGGTCAAATCGGCAGTTCCGGTGTTTTTGACGACGAGCTCGATCGTTTTGCTTCCGCCTGCTTTTACGCTCGTGCTGAGCAATCCGCTCGGCGTCGTCAACTCCATGCTGTATTTGCCGGAAATGGCCGCTTCCAGCACAAGCTGGGCGTCCGTCGATTGGTTATGCGCCCGAATCGGGATTTTGAACGTTCCCTTCGTTACGTTTTCGGCCGGTTTGACGTTGACGGTGATCGCTTTGCTTGCGCCCGGATCGACTTCGACGGAAGATACCTGCTTGCCGTCCGCGCTAAACGTCACGTCCCATCCGGCCTCCGCCTGCGAAGTCAGCGCATAGGTCTGCTTTTCGGCCGTCCGGTTTTGCAAATTGACCGAATACGTAAATGTCGCGTCCGAATGCCCTTCCATGTTGGCCTGATCCGTGGTCAGCTCCGTTTGGTAAGTGCCTTTTTCCGTAATTTGCACCGTCAGGGGCAAGGAAGCCAAAGTTCCCGCTTTGAGCGTAAAGCGATAGGTGCCTTTATCGATTTGCATCGGAACCGTAACGGCAAGGTTGATCGATTGCGACGAATTCGGCATGACCGAAATTTCGTTCAGATCCCAGCCGCCGCCGGTCATTTTGGCCGTCCAGTTTTGAGGCAGTCCTTCAATGGACAGCGGGACCGTGACGACGCTGCCGGTATCGTTTTTCAGCTCGACGTTGTAATTGAGAGATTCGCCGGGCGGGACCGAAATGGACGTATACGTCGTATACAAGGTCACCCCTCCAGCCGCATGAGCGGGTATACCGCCGAGAAGCGGACCGATTCCAAGCGCCAAAACAAGAAAAATAAGGCCCGTCAGTTTGATGTTCCTAAGGAATCGTGTCATGAAGCATAACCCTCCTAATTGAAAATATTTTTTATTCACCCTAAGTACGAACCGAAAATCGGCATTGGATTTATCCGAACCTTAAAAAAAGATAAAAAATTGCTGAAAATGAGATAAAACTCTCGCAGAGAAAATTCCGTTTCCGTCCGCATCTGCTAAAATGTTGCTGAATAAACACCACGACCAGAGGCTTGAGACCAGGGGATAGTGACATAAGGGGGGATCATAAAAATGGAAGAACATCCTGCCGAGTGGCTCAAAGAAATTGCGCGAGGCTCGGCGTCAGCCTTTAACCGTTTCTATGATGCGTATGCTCCCATGGTTTTCCGGTTAGCGGAACACTGGCTGAAGGACGCGGCCGAAGCGGAGGATGTCTGCCAGGAAATTTTTATCGAAGTGATGCAAAGGGCCGATCAATACGATCCGGAACGGGGGAGCGTCGAAGCTTGGCTGGCGGTTCGGGTTCGGAGCAGGGCCATGGACCGGCTGCGCAAGAAACAGCGTATCGCCGCCATGGAACAAAGCGAAGCAAATCTGGCCGAGTCGGAGCGTGCGCTTTATCTCGAATCCGCCGAATTGGAAGCGTTCCGTCATCTGGACCGCGAACGGATCCGGCATGCCATGAGGGGCATACCGCCTTTGCAGCGCATGGCCCTCTACGGGAGCTATATCATGCAGCTCTCGCATCGTGAGCTTGCCGACAGGATGCAGAAGCCGGTGGGGACCGTCAAATCCTTGATCCGGTACGGCATCCGGAATTTGCGCGGACAATTGCAGGAAAACCAGACCAAGCGGGCAGCAAACGGAGGTGAGGCGCATGCGTTCATGGAATCCGGTAAATGGGAGTGAGGAAAGGCTCGGTTCCTGCGTTGAACTGCCTGAGGAGAAGCTGGTCGATTACGTCATGAACCGTTTGGGGGAAACGGACCGGTTGCGGGTTGCGGGACATGTTGCGCAATGCGCCCGCTGCGCAGAAAAGCTGCGCGAATGGGAGCTGTTAATGCAGGTGCCCGAAATGCAGTCCCTCTGCCTTCCACGGCAGGATGCGGCAGTGATGGACGAAGGGATCGCCGTTTTGCAGGAACAACGGTCTGCCCGTCAGGTCCGCGAAACCTTGGAACCTCCCGCACGTTTAGGCAGAAGGCTGAAAGCCCGAGCTTCGCTGCGCTCTTTGCGAATCAAGGTTTGGCACAACCGCCGCTTTATTTTTCCGGGCGCTGCCGCGGCCGCGTTGGCCATATTCTTGTTTGTCGGACTGTTTACGTTCAAGCACCAGGCAGACACGTCCTCCGAATCGATCGAGCGGCAAGTATCCACCAAAATCGCGTTCATGCAATCCGCCGATTACGATAAATATTCCATTGCGCCGCTGCCGCCGCTTCACGGTCCGGGAGGCGTGTGGCTCAATCCGGACTCCGGAGAGCTGCTGATCGTCATGGACGGCCTGACCCCGTCCGAAGAGAAGGATTACCAGGTATGGCTTCAGCATGAGCAGCAATCCTTCAGCGCGGGCATGATGCTGACCCGTAATCTCCAGGGGAAAGGGTATTATTACGGATTCGGCATCATGAACCCCGACCGGATCGTGATCAGTTTGGAGCCGAAAGGGGGAAGCCGGGTGCAAACCGGGCCGGAGGCCGTCAGAATCAATGTCAACAAACAGCCGTAACCAAAGGAAAAAGCCGCATTTCTGCGGCTTTTTTTTGCATTCCTCGGCGGAATTAGCGGTTATCTATTTTTTCCGGGTACAGGTCATGGTTCATCAATCGCTGTTCGGCCATTTTTTCATATTTGGTGCCGGGTTTGCCGTAGTTGCAATAAGGATCGATGGAAATGCCTCCGCGCGGCGTAAATTTGCCCCACACTTCGATGTACCGCGGGTCCATCAACTTGATCAGATCGTTCATGATGATGTTCATGCAGTCTTCATGGAAATCGCCATGGTTGCGGAAGCTGAACAGGTACAGCTTAAGCGATTTGCTCTCGACCATTTTCTGATCCGGAATGTAGCTGATATGCAGCGTCGCAAAATCCGGCTGGCCCGTAATCGGGCATAAACTCGTAAACTCGGGAAAATTGAATTTCACGAAATAATCGCGGTAAGCATGTTTATTGTCAAAGCTCTCCAGCACCTCGGGCGCGTACTTAAAAACGTATTTCGTCCCTTGGTTGCCAAGAAGCGTCAAATCTTTCATTTCTTCAGGTTGTCTGCCGGTCATTTCAGTTTCCTCCTTAGTCGGTCAGCGCGCTAGACGCCTCGTTTGTTGCCCCATACCAGCGTGTGAAGCTGCGGAAGGACCCTTACGTCGTTCAGGGTTTCCGACGCCGTCACTTTGTCGATAAGCCTTTCATACTGCAGCAGCAGATCGGCGGCATGGTTTTCCTTGTCCATTCGCGATACGTCCGCGTTCCCGACCTGCAAATACATCGGGGCGCCGGGATAACGGGCATGCACGGTTTGCGCGTACGCAAGGTCGCGGTCTTCGAAAATGACGACCTTCAAGCTGTACGCATAGGGAGCAGGGCGTTGGCGAAGCCGCTCCACGATGGTGTCCAGGCGCTCCCAATCAGTCGTCATCCCGGAGCTTGGCGGCTTCGGCGATATCGTAACTTCATCGATCTCCGCCAGCCAATCCTGCCATCTCGAGCCTTGGGTTTCTACGGCGATCCGGATGCCTTCGGATTGAAGCAGTTCCACGAGGGAAGAGAGCTGGGGAAGGAGCAGCGGGTTGCCGCCTGAAATCGTCACATGCGAGAAGCGGTTTCCTCCGATGCGTTTCAGCTCGTCCCATATTTCCGCGGCGTTCATCTTCCGGATGTCCTTCACGCCGCTTCCGTCCCATGTAAATGCGGAGTCGCACCAAGCGCAGGAGTAGTCGCAGCCGGCGGTGCGCACGAACATCGTTTTTTGGCCGATGACCATCCCTTCCCCTTGGACCGTTGGACCGAATATCTCCAATACCGGAATGGGGGGAGGGGACTTCACGGTGCTGCGCGTTTCGCTCATGCTTCCACCCACTCTCTACGAAATTCGGCGTAACTGGTCGGCGTTTCGTACAATCTCACGAATTCCGTACGGCCCTGCTCGATCAGATCGGCATACGGCTTTTCGGCAAGCGCGGCTTCCATTTGCTCATACAGCCAAATCGCCATGTTTTCCGCGGTCGTGTTCATCGGAGGCAGCGTTTCATTGAGATAACGATGGTCGAGATAAGGTTCGATCCGCTGCTTCCATATTTCTTTGACCAGCCCAAAATCGGCAGCGATTCCGATCTCGTTCGGGTATGCGCTGATCCCAAACACCGCTTTATAGGTATGGCCATGCAGATTTTTGCATTTCCCTTCGTAAGCGTGCAGGTGATGGGCGGCGTCAAAAGTGAATTCTTTGCTGACCATGACGCGGTAATGGCGGTATTTCAATTCGCTTGGCTGAATGTCCGTTCCCAGCTGCTGCAGATTCTCGACGATTCGGAATTCGCCCGGCGTCCGGCCCTTCATCGGGATGCCTCCTGCGTCCGGCGCTCCAGATATAGTTCCAGACCTTTGCGCCGCAGCTGGCAGGAAGGGCATTCGCCGCAACCGTCGCCGATGACGCCGTTGTAGCAGGTCAGCGTCCGCTCGCGAACAAAATCGAATGCGCCGAGATCGTCCGCCATAGCCCACGTTTCGGCTTTATCCAGCCACATCAGCGGCGTGTGGATCACGAAATTATAATCCATCGCCAAATTCAAGGTCACGTTCAGCGACTTGACGAAAGAGTCCCGGCAGTCCGGATATCCGCTGAAATCCGTTTCGCAAACGCCGGTCACCAGATGTCTGGCGCCGGACACCTTGGCCAGCACGGCCGCAAAGCTGAGGAACAGATGATTTCGTCCTTCTACGAAGGTGCTCGGCAGCTCGCCGTCTTCCTGCGTAATTTCGATATCGCTGCGGGTAAGGGCGTTCGGGGCGAGCTGATTGAGCAGACTCATATCCAGAACGGTGTTTTTAACGCCGAGTTCTTTGGCGATCTCTTGCGCGCATTCGATCTCCAGGCGATGCCGCTGGCCGTAGTCGAACGTGACCGTTTCTACCTCCGCAAACTGCTTCATGGCCCAAAACAGGCAGGTGGTGCTGTCTTGGCCGCCGCTGAAGACGACGACCGCTTTTTCGTTTTTGAGCATAAAAAAACCTCTCCATCTTCAAAATTTGTCGTACAAGCGCGGATAAAACGCTTCTACCTTCGAAGAGAGAGGGTTCTTGAACTGACCGTAAAAAACAAGCCCAGACGGAATAAACCCGACGGGCGACCTTAGTTTTTTATAGAGGGAGTTCGCGAACCTCTCCCGGGCGGTGTATGACCGCAGCCGGATTTTCTTCTGTTTTGTGCGCGATTGAATCGCACCGGTATATTATAGCACAATCTATGGCTTTGTGGATACGTCCGCGCCATAACGGAAGTCCCGACCGAACGGCATGAACCGCCGATAAGGTTTTTCGCCTACCGGCACGACTTCGGCAAAAGAAAGGAAACACCTTTAAGGTGCGCCGCGAACGGAGGACCGTAAAGGTGTTTCCTGAAAAGCCGATTCGATCGGGATGCCCGATTAAGCGTGTTGAAGCACCAATTTATTGGCAACTTCCTTCACTTTGTTCAGGCCGGCTTCGATGATTTCGCTTGCTTTATCCGGCATCGCGTTGTGGCCTTCGATCACGACTTCGTCGAGAATGGTCATGCCGAATATGCCGCCGAAAACGTTGCGCATGTAGTTGACGGCCATTTCCATCGGCGCGGTTTCCGGCGTGGAATAAACGCCGCCGCGAGCGTTCAGGAAGATCGCTTTTTTGTCCGGCATCAACGAAATCATGTTGCCTTCCGCGTCATATTTAAAGGCGAAACCTGCAGCGTAGACATAATCGATGAATGTTTGCAATTTGGCAGGGATCGTCAGGTTCCACAGAGGGAATGCGAACACGACGACGTCAGCAGCCGTCAAAGCGTCCATCGCTTTTTGTTTGGCAGCCACGAGGCGTTGTTCGAGGTCGGTCAATGCGCCGCCGTTTTGCATTTTGCCGAAGGCATTGAACAGGTCTTGTCCAAAGTAAGGCGTATCTTCTTCATATACGTCGTATGTCGTTACATTCAGGTTCTCTGCGCCTTTGACGGCTTCCATGAATGTTTCGTACATTTTACTGGAAACGGCATCGGACGCCGGACGGTTGTTGGCTTTTACGACTAATACGTTCATGTTGTTTCTTCCTCCTAAAGTCGACACAAAGATGAACTTGGTTCAGTACAATATCTTGTGTTCGTGATTTTTGATATCAAGCGAATTGATATAGTTGAATTGTAAGCAACTTTCAAAAATTCTGCAACCCCCAAAATATGATTTTTTGAAGACGCGAACCATAAAAGTTCAAAGAATATTCAATTTCGTAGGGGCGGTCGGCAAGGAATTGCACAAATGGACCCGAAAACGACGCCTTATGCTTACGAATAAATCGTGATATAGTAGAGGAATGGTTTCGAATCTTTCGATCTATCACATATAAAAAGGATGTTGCCAACATGAAATACAAAATGATCGTTTTGGACCTGGACGATACGCTGCTCCGCGACGACCTGACCATTTCGCCCCGCACGAAGGAGGCGTTGATGGCCGCGCAGAAAGAAGGGGTAAAAGTGGTGCTGGCATCCGGGCGTCCGACTTTCGGGATGAAGCCGATCGCCAAGGAGCTCGAGCTGGAGAAGTTCGGGAGCTACATTTTATCGTTTAACGGCGCAAAAATTACCGATTGCCGGACGGAAGAAGAGATCTTCAGCAGCACATTGTCCGTCGAAACGGTACAAAGACTGTACCGCATCAGCCAAGAAGAAGGGCTGTCCATCTTGACTTACGGCAAGGATCATATCATCACGGAGCAAAGCAACGAATACGTCGAGATCGAATCCGGCCTGACCGGGATGCGTATTCAAGAAACGGCAAGCTTCGTGGAAACCGTTCAGGAGCCGGTCGTCAAAACGTTGATGGTCGGAGATCCCGGCAAGGTGGCGGAAGCGGAGAAAAAATTGCAGCGGCAATTGGCCGGCGAACTCAGCGTCATGCGCTCCAAGCCGTTTTTCCTGGAATTCACCGAAGCGGGCGTCGATAAGGGGACGAGCCTGCATCAACTGATCGGCCGCCTGGGCATCAAGCAGGAGGAAGTGATCGCCATGGGCGACAGCTCGAACGATCTGCCGATGATCCGTTTTGCCGGCCTCGGCGTCGCCATGGGCAACGCCCGGGACGAAATCAAGGAAGCTGCCGATTACGTGACGGACTCCAACATGAACGACGGCGTCGCGAAGGTGATCGAAAAATTCGTATTTGCCTATCAAGAGGTTTAAAAACAAACAACCGGTGCTGGCCGAACGGCCAACCCGGTTGTTTTTCGTTAGGTTCAATCGGATTCATCATCATTTCAAAGTGAACGTTGCGACGGCGGCCGCGTCACTCCATTCCACCCGAAGCGAATACGTTCCGGATTTTAGATTTTTGAACGTTTTGGCGTCCGTATAAGCTTCTCCTTGCGCGAGATCGATGTAGTCCTTGATCGGAACCGCGCCTTTTTCCACGAGGGCGTCGTCTTTCCAAAGCGTATATTTTGCGCCGCCTACGATGTGCAAGCGACGTTCCGTTTGGTTGTAGAAGGTGTACGTCGCTTTGACGTTTGATCCTGCCGCGCCAATCTTGATCTTTCCTTCCAAACGGCCTGCGGCGATGCCATTGGAAGACGGTAACCCCTGTTTGGGCGTCGAGGGGGCCGTAGGGAGGGCGGTTCCTTTTGAAATCACATGGCAGCTTGCCAGCACGGCCGAAGCGATGATGATTGACAAAAGGAGAAGAGACGTATTTTTCATGGTTTTTTCACCTCGCTTTACGCCTGCTTTTCTCTATCCGTAGACGTAGGGGAGGCTGATTTTGTTGCTGCGGAATCGTCATAGACGGGCAGTAAAAAAACATGGGAACGGTCCGCTTTTCAACGAACCCGTTTCCATGCTTTTTCGCGAATATTCGGATTAAACCAGCACCTTGCGGAACTCTTGGGTAAGCAGCGGCACAACCTCGAACAGATCGCCGACGATGCCGTAATCCGCGATCTTGAAGATCGGCGCTTCCGGATCTTTGTTGATCGCGATGATGATCCGGGACTGGCTCATGCCGGCCAAATGCTGAATCGCGCCGCTGATGCCGCAGGCGATGTAGATTTCGGGCGTCACCACTTTGCCGGTCTGGCCGATTTGCATCGAATAGTCGCAGTATCCGGCATCGCATGCGGCACGGGAGGCGCCGACGGCGCCGTGCAATACCTCGGCCAGCTCTTCCAGCGGCTTGAAGCCTTCCGCGCTTTTGACGCCGCGGCCGCCGGAAACGACGATTTTGGCTTCGGTCAGATCGACTTTGCCAGAGGTTTTGCGGACGATGTCCTTGACGATGGAGCGGAGGGAACCGGACGGCGCATAATCCAATTCGACGATTTCAGCGGGCGAGGATGCGGGCGCAGCCGGGCTGAAATTGTTCGGACGGATCGTAACGACCTGCGGACCGCCCGTAAATTGCCGCTGCTCGAAAGCTTTGCCTGCGTAAATCGGCCGGGTGAACAAGACGTCGTCGCCGTTTTTTTCGATGGCGGTCACGTCGGAGATTTGCCCTGCGCCCAGATGCGCCGCAATGGCTGGAGCCAGATCGCGTCCGAGCGCGGTATGCCCTAAAACGACCGCATCCGGCTTCGCGCGTTCAAAAACGGTCTTCATCACGTCCAGATAACTTTCCGGATTATAAATTTCAAGATCGGGATGATCGACGGAATAGACATGACCTTCCACGTAGTTTGCCAGCTCCGACGCAAGCGTCGTTATTTGCGATCCAATGAGGACGGACGCGACGTCGTCCCCTTCCTGCTTGGCGGCGGATACGGCTTGAAGCGCTTCCAGCGAAACTTGGCGCAGGCTGCCCCCGCGAACCTCGGCTACCACGATATACGTTTTACCCATATCAGATTCCTCCTTTAACGGTTAAAACCATACAGCAAATGCTTTTTGCCCCAATTGGACAGTTTTTTTGGCTCGCCAGCAGCCTTAGATCAGCTTGGCTTCGGTGCGCAGCAGATTGACCAGTTCGGCCGCCTGCTGGGCGTAATCGCCTTGTAGAATCCGCCCGGCTTGGCGCTGCGGCGGCAGGGAAAGGGAGACGCGTTTCGTTTTTGCCGCCGCCTCGTCCGTGATCCCCAGCTCGGCAGGCGTGATATGATGGAATGGCTTCTTTTTGGCTTTCATGATGCCCGGCAGGGAAGGGTAACGCGGATCATTGAGCCCTTGCTGTGCCGTAAACACGGCGGGAAGAGCGACTTCCAGCGTTTCCGTGTCGCCTTCGGCATCGCGCTCCACGGCCGCCTTCTGCCCGTCAATGGACAATTTGGTGATGGAGGAGGTATGCGGAAGGCCAAGCAGCTCGGCCAGCCGGACCGCGACCTGTCCGCCGCCGCTGTCGACCGAGAAGTTGCCTCCAAGAATCAGGTCCACAGACTGTTTTTCCAGGTAAGCCGCAAGGAAGCGGGAAACCGTATATTCATCCGTCTCCAAGCCGTCGTTTCCGATCAACACCGCTTCGTCCGCTCCCATCGCCAGCGCCGTTCGCAGCGCCTCGGCCGTCCGGTCGGGCCCGACGCCGACCACGGTTACCGTTCCGCCGTGTTGATCCCTTTGCAGCAGCGCTTCCTCAACGGCATATTCGTCGTAAGGATTGATGACGTACTTCACGCCGTCGTCGGAAATTTCTCCATTCTGAATGACAATGCGTTCCTCCGTATCGAAGGTCTGTTTCAGCAGTACAAAGATATTCATGCGGCAAACTCCTCTCATTTTAAATTGGCAGGCGTTAAACGCCGCCGAATGATTTTAGTCCTCTCAGAAAAAACTCAACCGTCTTGTCGACCTGGGCGGAGAGGGAGTATTTCCGTCCCGAGATCAGCCAGGAGGTGACGACTTCGTCCATGGCGCCGAAGATCAGCAGCCGGGTCAGCTTCGCGTCGAGGTCCTTGCGGAAGGCTCCCTCCGCCATGCCTCTTTCCACAATATGCTCGATGAGCTGAATATAGGGCTTGACGACAAGTCCGATGGCCTTGCGCAGCTCAAGGGAGCTTTGTCTCAGCTCGATTTGGGTGACATAGGCGAGGTTCACGTTATTTTCGAGTTCGTTAAAATGGATTTCGCACACCTTGCGTAGCGCGTCCTCCGCCGTAGTCGATTCCTTGATGCTGCTGTGGAACATCCCGACCAGGTTGCCGAGGCGTTCCTGAAACAGGGAAATAAGGATATCTTCCTTGTTTTTAAAATATAGATATATCGTACCGTCCGCGACACCAGCCTCCTTTGCGATCTTGGAAATTTGGGAGCCGTGAAAACCGTTCTCCGCAATGACCTTTAAAGCCGCATCCAAAATTAACTCATATTTTTCCAATTTTCTACTTGTCATCAGGCCACCCCAGTGATAGAATTCAATTAACTGAATGAATGCTCATTCATTTTTCTTAATCTTAATGGTAAAGGATGCCAGTTGTCAATCGTTTAAGACAAGATTTGTTGTAAAGGTTTTGCGGGGGGTTGGTTAAGGGAAGGCCTTCATTTACGGCGCAACCGTTACTGCCATGTTTCGGCAATGTCACATTTTGTAACCGCTATCTATAGTAAATAAGTTATTAAATACCTTTTATATCAATAAAGGGAGGAACCGCGAATGATGTGGCAAATGGTCAATTTGATCTTGTTTCTCGCTGCGGCAGGTTACGGCATCTACCTCTTTTACAAAGCGGTATACCACCGGATCCTGTACGTGAAGCTCGGCAAGCCGTCCGACTTTCGCAAGCAGCGCGAAGGAAAATGGGGCGAATTCCTGTCGCAGGTTTTCGGGCAGAAGAAGCTGTTTAAAGACATGAAAAGCGGCATCATGCACGTCGTCGTCTTTTACGGCTTCATCATTCTTCAATTCGGCGCCCTGGATTTGATCGTCAAAGGTTTGACAGGCGGAGGCCATCTGCCGCTGCCGGCTTACGACGTGTTCGGGCTGCTGCAGGAGATAACCGTCATCCTCATTTTGGCGGCCATCGGTTACGCGGCTTACCGCCGGTACGGCGAGAAGCTGCCGCGACTCAAAAAAGGCTGGAAGCCGAGCATCGTCATCTTCTTTATTTTCTTCCTCATGTTGTCGGTCGTTTTTTCCCTGGGTTTCGAAAGAGTATGGCTTGAACAGGAGCCCTCGGGATACGCGCCCATATCTTCGCTGCTGGCAGCACTTTTCGGCGGACTATCCACGTCGGCTGCCCAAATCCTATTCTACGCATGCTGGTGGGCGCATCTGCTCATTTTGCTCGCATTCCTTGTTTATGTGCCGCAATCCAAACATTTTCATTTGATGTCCGCACCGGTCAACATTTATCTCGGCCGCTCCGAGCCGGTCGGCAAACTCAGCAAGCTCGATCTGGAAGACGAAGAAGCGGAAAGCTTCGGCGTCGGCAAAATCGAAGATTTCACGCAAAAGCAGATGATCGACTTTTACGCTTGCGTTGAATGCGGCCGCTGCACGAGCGTCTGCCCGGCATCCAATACCGGCAAAGCGCTGTCCCCGATGCATCTGATCGTCAAGCTGCGCGACCATTTAACGGAAAAAGGGACTGCCGTTACCGGAAAATCGCCTTACGTGCCCGAATTCGCTTTTTCTACCATCGGTGCACACGCGTTGTCTTCCTCTTGCGGAGAACCCGGATTTGACAGTGCCGAGATCACGGATATCCGTCCGACCCTGGCCTGGCAAAAATCGACTTGGACGCATCAAGCCAAAGATCCGAAGGACTTGAACCTGATCGGCGACGTCATGACGGAAGAAGAAATCTGGTCGTGCACGACGTGCCGCAACTGCGAAGACCAATGTCCCGTCGGCAACGAGCATGTGGACAAAATCATCGATTTGCGCAGACATCTGGTGCTGATGGAAGGCAGCATGCCGACCGAAGGCCAACGCGCGCTGCAGAATATCGAGAGGCAAAGCAATCCGTGGGGGCTCAATCGCAACGACCGCGCCAACTGGAGCGGGGAAGGTGAAAGCATAAAGGTGCCGACCGTCAAGGATAACCCCGGTTTCGAATATTTGTTTTTCGTCGGTTCCATGGGGTCTTATGATCTCCGCAGCCGAAAAGTGTCCAGAGCTTTCGTCCGGCTGTTGAATGAAGCGGGCGTCAATTACGCCATCCTCGGCAACGAGGAGAAAAATTCGGGCGACACGCCGCGCCGCATGGGCAATGAAATGCTTTTTCAGCAGCTTTGCATGGAAAATATCGCGACGTTCGAAAAATACGGCGTCCAAAAAATCGTGACCGCGTGCCCGCACACCTTCAACACCTTCAAAAACGAATACCCGGAATTCGGGCTGGAAGGCGTGGAGGTGCTTCACCATACGCAGCTTCTGGATCAATTGATCCGCCAAGGCAAGCTGAAGCCGAAACATGAGGTCAAGGAGCGCATCGTGTATCACGACTCCTGTTACCTCGGGCGCTACAACGACGTTTACGACCAGCCCCGCGACGTGCTCCGGGCGATTCCGGGCGTCGAGCTCGTCGAAATGAAGCGCACCCGCGAAAACGCGATGTGCTGCGGCGCCGGCGGCGGGATGATGTGGATGGAGGAGACCTCCGGCAAACGCGTCAACCTGGCGCGGACGGAGCAGGCGCTCGAAACGAACCCGGGCATCATCAGCAGCGCGTGCCCTTACTGCCTGACGATGATGGAGGACGGGACCAAAGCGAAGGAAGTCGAAGAGCGTGTGAAAGCGAAGGATGTCGCGGAAATATTGGAACTTTCCGTATTCGGCGGCCATCCCGCTCACAATAAAGGACTAGAAATGGAGGCAAGCGCACAATGAACAAAGCCATTCGCAAAGCAGCCGTCATCGGCTCGGGAATCATGGGGTCCGGCATCGCGGCACATTTGGCCAACGTCGGCATCCCGTGCTTATTGCTGGATATCGTTCCGCGGCAGTTGACCGAAGAAGAGACGGCCAAAGGATTGACCCTGGAACATCCGTCGGTACGAAACCGGCTTGCGGCTTCGGCGATCGCGAAGCTGGCCAAGACGAAGCCGGCTCCCCTTTACGACCCTGCGTTCGCCGAACGCATCACGCCGGGCAACCTGGACGACCATCTGTCCCGGCTTGCCGAGGTCGATTGGATCATCGAGGTCGTGGTCGAAAATCTGGAAGTGAAAAAGGGATTGCTCGAAAAAATCGAAAGCGTGTGGAAGCCGGGCATCATCGTCAGCTCCAATACTTCCGGCATCTCGATCAACGCAATGGCGGCGGACCGGAGCGAAGCGTTCCAGAAGCATTTTATGGGAACGCACTTCTTCAACCCGCCAAGATACATGAAGCTGCTGGAAATCATCCCCGGCGAGCAAACGGATCCGGCGCTTGTGGACTTTATGAAGGGATTTTGCGAAAAGGTGCTCGGCAAAGGCGTCGTGCTCGCCAAAGATACGCCGAACTTTATCGCCAACCGCATCGGAACCTATGGGCTGCTCGTGACGCTGAAGGAAATGACGGACAACGGTTTTACCGTGGAAGAGGTCGATGCCGTCACCGGCCCGGCGATTGGGCGTCCAAAAAGCGCTACCTTCCGCACGCTGGATCTGGTCGGTCTCGATACGTTCGTGCATGTCGCGAACAACGTCTATGACAACGTAACGGACGAAAAGGAAAAAGAAATCTTTGACGTCCCCGCCGTCATGAAGAGCCTGGTCGAAAAGGGCTGGCTCGGCGAAAAATCCGGGCAGGGCTTTTATTTGAAGAAAAAAGGGGCCGGCGGCAGCGAAATTCTCGCCCTGGATCTGAAGACGATGGAATACGCGCCGCAGACGAAACCCAAAGGAGCCTCGCTGGAAGCCGCCAAGCTCGCGAAGGGCGCCAAGGAGAAGACCAAAGCGCTGCTGTCGGCCAAAGACCGCTATTCCGATCTGGCTTGGAACATTCTGAAGCAAGTGCTGGTTTATTCCGCGGAAAAGGTCGGCGAAATCGCGGACTCCGTGCAGGAAATCGACGACGCGATGAAATGGGGATTTTCATGGGAGCTCGGACCGTTCGAAACCTGGGATGCGATCGGACTCGTCCGGTCGGTGGAACGGATGGAGGCGGAAAGCGTTTCCGTTCCGGCCTGGGTGAAGGAGTGGATCGCGGCGGGGCACACCTCTTTTTACAAGCAGGAGGAAGGAAAGCTGTATTCCGTCCGCATCGGCTCCTCCCGGTATGAAGAAATCGAGTTTGCGCCCGAAATCATCAACCTGCGCCGGTTGAAAGAGCAGAACAAAGTGATCAAAGCCAACAGCGGCGCCAGCCTGATCGATATCGGAGACGACGTGGCCTGCCTCGAATTCCATTCGCCGAACAATGCCATCGGCGAGGACATTCTAAGCATGATCACCCAAAGCCTTGAAGAGGTCCGCAACAACTACAAGGGCATGGTCATCGCCAACCAAGGCCGCAATTTCTGCGTCGGCGCGAACATCATGCTCCTATTGATGGAAGCCCAGGACGAAGAATGGGATGAAATCAACGACATTATCCATCTATTCCAAAACACGATGTACAAAGTCAAACGCTTCGAAAAACCGGTCGTGGCCGCTCCGCACCGGATGTGCCTGGGCGGCGGCGTCGAAGCCTGCATGCCGGCCGACCAGGTGGTGGCTTCCGCCGAAACCTATTACGGACTCGTGGAAGTCGGCGTCGGCCTGATCCCTGCGGGAGGCGGATGCAAGGAGCTTGCGCTGCGCGCCAGCCAACATGCCGGCGTCGAAGGCGTCGATGTGCAGCCGTTCATCAATCACGCGTTCCAGACGGTCGGCATGGCCACCGTGTCCAGCAGCGGGCATGATGCGAAAAGGCTCGGTTATTTGCGCCCGACCGACCGGATCGTCGTCAATCAGGACTTTGCGATCTACGAAGCGAAGCAATCGGTGCTCGGACTTGCGAATACGGACTATAAACCGATCCCGGAAGAAAAAATCCGTGTCGTCGGTTCGGAAGGCAAAGCGGTGCTGCAGCTCGGAGCGATCGAGATGAAACGCGGCGGATATATCAGCGACCACGATCTGTTGATCGCCAAAAAGCTGGCCCATGTGCTGGCTGGCGGCGACGTTCCGGCCGGTTCGCTCGTCACCGAGCAGTACATGCTTGACCTGGAGCGCGAAGCGTTCCTCAGCCTGTGCGGCGAACCGAAAACCCAGCAGCGGATGCACCACATGCTGACCAAAGGCAAAGCGCTGCGCAACTAACATCCCAGGGGAGGGTGAATCCAAATGAAAGAAGCAGTAATCGTATCGATGGCCCGCACCGCCGTCGGAAAAGCCAAAAAAGGCAGCCTGGCCCAGACCCGGGCGGATGATCTCGGAAAAGCCGTGTTGGAGGCGGTCGTTGACCGCGCACCGGGGCTGCTTAAGGAAGACGTCGAGGACATCATTATCGGCTGCGCCATGCCGGAAGGGGAACAGGGCTTGAATTTTGCCCGCATCATGTCGCTTTATGCCGGTTTTCCGGTGACGGTGCCCGCCCTGACCATTAACCGTTTCTGCTCCTCGGGGCTGCAGGCGATCGCTTTTGCGGCGGAGCGGATTATGCTCGGGTCTGCGGATGTGCTGATCGCGGGCGGCGTGGAAAGCATGAGCCATGTGCCGATGACGGGATTCAAAGTGTCGCCGAATCCGAAGCTGGTGGCCGACATGCCGGAGGTATACATGGGGATGGGGCATACCGCCGAGGAAGTGGCCGAACGGTTCGGAATTTCCCGCGAAGATCAGGACCGCTTTGCCGCCAGATCGCATGCAAAGGCAGCCAAGGCGATCGCGGAAGGGAAATTCCGGGATGAAATCGTCCCGATTCAGGTTGAGCTGAAACACGTCGATGAGAAAGGAAAAGTCCAGACCCGTTCCTTTACGTTCGACACGGATGAAGGCGTGCGTCCCGACACGACCCCCGAAGTTCTTGGCAAACTCAAGCCTTCGTTTAAATTGAACGGCACCGTCACTGCGGGCAATGCTTCGCAAACAAGCGACGGCGCCGCCGCCGTCGTCGTCATGAGCCGGGAGAAAGCGGACGCGCTGGGACTCAAACCGCTGGCGACTTTCCGCTCCTTTGCCCTCAGCGGCGTCGAGCCGGAAATAATGGGCGTCGGCCCGGTCAAAGCGATCCCGAAGGCGCTCCGCATGGCAGGCATTACGCAAGACGACGTAACACTCTTTGAAATCAATGAAGCTTTTGCTTCCCAATGCGTGCACATTATCCGCGAGCTGGGCATCGACGAGGAGAAGGTGAACGTCAACGGCGGCGCCATCGCGTTGGGCCACCCGCTCGGGTGCACCGGGACGAAGCTGACGACGACGCTGATCAGCGAGCTTCGCCGCAGGGGCGGGGGATACGGCGTCGTATCGATGTGTATCGGCGGCGGCATGGGCGCCGCAGGCGTTTTTGAAGTCCATCCCGAATAATGATAATAAAGGAGAGGAAAGCGCATGAGCACGACGATGAATAAAGTGGTTGGCGGCAGTTTTATCATTGAAGATACCGATTTCAACCAAGTCGTTACCCCGGAGGATTTTACCGAAGAGCATCGCATGATTGCGCAGACGACGGCCGATTTCGTGGAAGGCGAGATCATTCCCCGCGACGAGGAAATCGAAAAGCTCAATTATGAGCTGACGGTGGAAAAAATGCGGGTGGCCGGCGAGCTCGGCCTTTTGGGCGCGGATGTGCCCGAGGCTTACGGGGGGCTCGGCCTGGATAAGGTCAGCTCGACCCTGATCAACGAAAAGCTGACGAAAGCCTCTGCCTTTGCCCTTTCGATCGGCGCGCACGTCGGCATCGGCACGCTGCCGATCGTCTACTTCGGCACGGAGGAGCAAAAGCAAAAATATTTGCCGCTTCTCGCCACCGGCGAAAAGATTGCCGCTTACTGCCTGACGGAACCGTCTTCCGGTTCGGACGCGCTCGGAGCCAAGACGACTGCCACATTATCGGAGGACGGCGAATATTATGTATTGAACGGCACGAAGCAGTTTATTACGAATGCCGGATTTGCGGACATCTTTATCGTCTACGCCAAAGTGGACGGCAAGGATTTCAGCACGTTCATCGTCGAACGCACGATGGAAGGCGTCAGTATCGGCCCCGAAGAGAAAAAGATGGGGATTAAAGGCTCTTCGACCTGCCAGCTCATTTTGGAGGATGTGAAGGTCCCCGCCGAAAACCTGCTCTGGGAAGTCGGCAAAGGCCATCTGATCGCATTCAACATTTTGAACATCGGACGTTTCAAACTGGCTGCAGGGTGCGTCGGCGCAGCGAAAGACACGATCGAGCTCGCCGCCGAATATGCCAATGAACGGACCCAGTTCGGACGCAAAATTTCCTCCTTCCCGCTGATCGGCAAAAAACTCGCCGACATGAACACCAAAGCTTTTGTACTCGAAAGCATGGTTTACCGGACGGCAGGTCTGTTCGACGTGGGTTTGGCCGAAGTGGACCACGCAAGCCCGGAGGTCGGTTATCAATCCGCCAAGGCCATTGCCGAATACCAGCTTGAATGCTCCATCAACAAAGTATTCGGATCCGAAGTGCTTGATTTTATCGTCGATGAAGGCGTGCAAATCCACGGCGGCTACGGTTTTACCCAAGAATACCGGGTGGAGCGCAACTATCGCGATTCGCGCATTAACCGAATTTTCGAAGGCACCAACGAAATCAACCGTCTGCTCATCCCCGGCGCATTGGTGAAAAAAGCGATGAAAGGCCAGCTTCCGCTCATGCAAAAAGCGATGGCTCTGCAAAACGAGCTGATGGAACCGATCCCGAACCAGATCTTTGACGGCACGCTCGAACAGGAAGCCCATTTGCTGAAAATGTCGAAAAAGATCTTCCTGATGTGCGGCGCCCAAGCCGTTCAAAAATATCAATTGAAGCTGGAGGAACAGCAGGAAATTTTGAGCAACCTGGCGGATATCATGATTTCGGTGTTTGCGATGGAAAGCGCGCTGCTCCGCACCCAGAAGATGATCGATCGTGCGGGCGAGGACAAAGCGCAGCTGGCGATCCGGATGACGACGGTCTTCATCCACGACGAATTTGCGAAAATCGAGCAATGGGCGAAAGAGGTGCTCGCGGCGATGGAATCCGGAGACACGCTGCGCACGCAGCTGTCCGTGCTGAAGAAACTGGTTCGCAAGTCGCCGATCGATTCGATCGGCATCAAACGTGAAATCGCCGAACGGGTGATCGACGCCGGATCCTACGTGTTGTAAATGGATGAGAAGGAAATCCTTCTCGGCATAAGCATCCCGTGCTCGCAAAAAAACAGCTGAACCGGTCTGTCTGCAGTGAGAGCACAGCGGTCAACGTTTTTTCTTAATACGAATTTCGCGTTGTCTGATTATGGCACAACCTCAATTACGTGAGATGGGGTGACCTGGATGACAAATAATCCATGGTTGAATCAATATCCTGAAGAGGTCCCGCACAGTTACGATTATCCGAAACAAAACCTTGCCAAGTTTTTGGTAGATTCAGCCGCAGCCTATCCCCAGCAAATCGCTCTTGATTTTCTAGGGAAGAAAATGACTTATGCAAGCTTGCTTCAATCGGTTTACCGGTTTGCGAACGCCCTGCAGCGCCTGGGCGTTCGCAAAGGGGACCGGATCGCGATTATGCTGCCCAACTGTCCGCAGGGAGTGATTGCCTATTACGGCACACTCCTTGTCGGCGGTATTGCGGTCATGACGAATCCGCTGTATGTCCCGCGCGAGATCGAGCATCAGCTGACGGATTCCGGCGCCAACATCATCGTCACGATGGATGCGCTGGTCGAGCGCGTCCATAAAGCGATGGAGCGCAAACCGCTGCAATATACCATCGTAACTTCGATGAAGGACTACCTGCCTTTTCCGAAAAACGTGCTGTATCCCATCAAGGCCAAAAAAGACGGGATGGCTGCCAACGTCGAATACAACGAGCACATATTATCGTTCGTTTCGCTTTTGAAAAGCTCCGTTGAAACGCCGGTAGAAGTTCCCGTCGATCCGGAGCATGACCTGGCTTTGATTCAATATACCGGGGGGACGACCGGATTTGCCAAAGGCGTCATGCTGACGCATATGAACCTCGTATCCAATACGATCCAGGCGCAGCTGTGGTCATACCGCACCCAAATGGCCCAGGAAAAATACCTTGCCGCGCTGCCTTTTTTTCATGTCTTCGGCTTGACCGTGCTGCTTAACCAAGCCATGTATATTGCCGGTACGCTGATCTTAATCCCGCGTTTTCAAATCGATGACGTCCTGAAGACGATCCACAAGAAAAAACCGACCATTTTCCCGGGGGCGCCGACGATGTATATCGCGGTAATCCATCATCCCGAGGTCGGCCGGTTCGATCTTTCATCGATCCAAATTTGCGTCAGCGGAGCCGCGCCGTTGCCGCTTGAAGTGCAGGAGCGGTTCGAGCGGATTACCGGCGGCAAACTGATCGAAGGTTACGGTCTGACCGAGGCTTCCCCGGTCACGCATGCCAACAACATTTGGGAAAAACGGAAGAACGGCTCCATCGGCATTCCTTTCCCGGATACGCTTGCGAAAATCGTACATCCCGAGACGGGCGAAGAAATGCCGGTCGGCGAAATCGGCGAGCTAGTGGTCAAAGGTCCCCAAGTCATGAAAGGCTACTGGAACCGGCCGGAGGAGACCGAGCGCACGCTGCGCGACGGATGGCTGTATACCGGCGATTTGGCGCGCATGGATGAAGAAGGTTACTTTTATATTCTCGATCGGCGCAAAGACATGATCATCGCTGGCGGATACAATATTTATCCCCGCGAGGTGGAGGAAGTGCTGTTTGAGCATCCCGACGTGGAGGAGGCCGTCGTCGCCGGCGTGAAGGACCTGTACCGGGGCGAAAATGTAAAGGCTTTCATCGTGCTGCGCAAAGGTTCGAACGTGACGGAAAAGGAGCTGAAAAACTGGTGCAAGGAACGTCTTGCGGTCTATAAAGTTCCGAAAATCTATGAATTCCGCGACTCCCTGCCCAAGACGCTGGTGGGCAAAGTGCTTCGCCGCAAGCTGATTGAAGAGGAAAACGAAAAACTCGTCAACCAATCCCGGGTGGACTTGTAACTTTGTAAGAAAGGTCCAAAAGGACTAACCACCAAAGAGGCCCCAAATTTGAACAGCAAGGGAGGTATGGCACATGGAGCATGCATCCGGCGGTAAACTTCCCGATCTGGAACGTATGGAGCGTGCGGCAAAAGATACGTTCTGGGATTTTATCGGCTGCAAAATCGTTGGCGTGAGCGAAAAGAAAGTTGTCGTGGCCTTCGAGATCGAGCCGCATCACCTGAACCTGATCGGGATTTTGCATGGAGGGATGCACGCATCGGCCATCGATTCCGCCATGGGAATCATCGTGATGCTTGCACGGCCGGAAGCAAACGTCGTCACCGTCGGTTTGAACATGAACTATGTCGCGCCGACGTCCGAAGGAAGGGTGCTTGTCACGGCGGAATTGATCCACAGCTCGCGCAAACTGATCACCGCTCAAGCGTTCGCGCGCAAAGAAAACGGCGATCTGCTTGCATTCGGCACGGGAACCTTTCGGGTGCTCGAAAAACCGATTTCTGCGAACCATTGAAAGTGAGGAGGCATCGTATGGCTATAAGAGAGGAGCTGCGGTTGCTCGCGGACCGGATGAACGCTAAGCCGGAGCCGATCGCATCGCTTTACGCGGTATATCAGTTCAACATTGGCGACGCCGCCCCGATCCAGGTCGCTTTCGACAACGCTAAAGTAAAGGTGCTGGACGAGGCGACGGAAACGGCGGATTGCACATTGACGCTATCGGAGAAAAATTTCCGGAAATTGCTCGCGGACGATTTGAATGCAACGATGGCGTTCATGACCGGCTCACTGAAGATTGACGGCAAGCTGGGATTGGCGCTGAAGCTCCAGGAGGTTCTGAAACAGTATTAAAAATAGCCATCAAAACAAGCCCAATTTCTTGAGGTTTTCTCAGAAAATTGGGCTTTTACAGTTGTCGAATTATTATTCATGACATTAATCATTAATGTGATAAATATCGACAATATTATATAAATAACGATATGAATTAATAAATTTCGACCGCATCGGACGGCAGCGTGCGGACGCGTTCCAAATAGGCGGTCACGAGCCGATCGTCCCGTTCAGGATATTCGAATCCAAAATGGTCGGATACGAAAAGCGCGCTATCGCGGAACAACCGGCACATCGTAAACAGCGCGTTCCAGGTTTCTTCTTCATTTCTGCAGGCATATGTAGACATCAGTTCGTCCCAGCTTTGTTTGGACATGTATTTTTCGAGATATTTGCCGTTTTTGCCGATGCTGATTAAAAAATCCGTCCGGATTCCGGCCTGCCATTCGAGCATTTTCATCAGCATCGGACGAACGATTTGATGCAAATGGTCCTGGGCATACAGCATTTCTTGTCTCCACAGCCCTTTGGCGACATAAGTGGATACCCACCAAAACTCGTTGCAGCAGTCGGCGAAAAACTCGCGCGACGGCGGCTTTACCCGGTATTCTTCATCGCTAGGCGGCTGAAGCTGCGGCAAAGAACGGTCTTTGTCGAGCAAAACAACGGTCAGTTTATCCTCCTGAAGATATGTTTCCTGTTCATGGATGGGAACCAGGGTGAGATCAATGCGGTTTCCATCCTGAAAAAGCATCAAATAAGAGAACCTTCCACCGAGCCCCGGCGGAAACATGGTCATCTTTTCCGGCGTTTGCATAATGATCCGCTCCCCGAATACATCCACCCATCCGGGATTGCGAACAAAGGAATCCAGTTCGGTGACGAGATACACGATGTCGTAATCCTGGAACGGATCGGCCGGGGCATTCGGATTGGTGCGCGAACCGTTCATGCAAACGGCACGGACCCGTTCATCCTGATTGGCGACATGCAAAATGAGATCCATCATCTGTTCGGTCGTACGCATCTTATTTTCCTTTCCGGGTCAGTTGGGCCAGTACGTCCCACTGCTCCTCCGTCACTTGTCGAAGGTCGTTGAACTGTCCGGCTCCCTGCAGCCATTCCCCGCCATCGATCGTGATCACTTCCCCGTTGATATACCCGGCATAATCGGATATCAGGAACGCGGCCAGATTCGCGAGTTCTTCCGGATTTCCCACTCGTCCTAGAGGGACCCTGTCCAGCATTTTCGCTTCCAGCTCAGGCGTAGGGGAAAGCCGCGACCATGCCCCTTCCGTCGGAAAAGGTCCCGGAGCGATTGCGACCTGCCTGATGCCGTATTTGGCCCATTCGACGGCCAGAGAGCGGGTGATCGCCAGCACGCCGGCTTTGGCGGCCGCCGAAGGCACGACATAGCCGGAACCGCTCGTGGCATACGTCGTAACGATGTTCAGCATGGTGCCCGCACGGTTGCTCTCAATCCAGCGTTTTCCTGCTTCAAGCGTCGCATAGAAGGTACCGTGAAGCACGATGCCCAGCACCGCGTCGACGGCACGCGGAGACAGGCGCTCCGTCGGGCTGATAAAATTGCCGGCAGCGTTATTGACAAGGACGTCCAGTCCTCCGAAGCGCTCCTCGACGGCGTCCATCAACGCGCTGATTTGGGCGGGATCCCGAACATCGCAGGACTTGTAAAAAACATCAAACCCGTTAGCGGTCAGCTCGGCAGCCGTTTCCTTCAACACCTCTTCCCGGCGGCCGGCGATCGCCAGCCTGGCTCCGAGCTTTGCAAACTTTTCGCCCATGGCGCGGCCAAGCCCGGTTCCGCCCCCTGTAACCAACACGACTTTCCCCTTCAGCAAATCACTCGAAAACGGTTCCATACCTAAGTCCTCCTTTATCGTCAATAGGATGCAAAATAGGACGCAAACGCAGTCAGCGCCCGGCCATGGCCGGAAAATGACGGCTTTTCAAGCAGGGAGCAGGAAAGTAAAATAGGGGCAAGCATGAAATATCTTCCTTTTTCCTTGCTTACTACCATTGTACTTCATGCCAATTCACTTCGAAAGGAATGAATCGATGTCCGGTCTACGAAATAAATGGGGAATATTGCAGGTCGTGAATATGGGAACCTTGATATCGACCCTCGATGTAGGCATCGTGAACGTATCGCTGCCGTTGATGGCGCGGCAATTCTCGGTAACGCTTGCGCAGATCCAATGGGTGGCGACGGCATATCTGCTCACCATGGTCGTATTGCTCCCCTTCTTTGGGAAAATGTCGGACCGCATGGAACGAAGGAAGGTGTATAGTTACGGGTTCCTGATATTCGGGGTCGGATCGTTTTGCATCGCTGTGTCTCATAGCTTTATGCTTCTTTTGCTTTCCAGATGCCTTCAAGGGATCGGCGCAACCATGATCATGGCCAACAGTCAAGCGATGGTAAGGCATGCGTTTCCCGACCATGAACGGGGGAGAGCGCTCGGATACAATGCCATCGTAATCTCCGCGGGAACGTTGGCCGGCCCCGCCCTCGGCGGACTGCTGCTGGAAGTGGTGGACTGGACATGGCTGTTTTGGATCAACGTGCCGATTTCGGCCGCGGCGTGCTGGCTCGGTTTTCGCTGGTTTCCCCGCGGCGGGGACGCCGCCGGCAAAAGCCCGTTCGACTACGTCGGAACCTTTCTGCTAGGAGGCGGGGTGTGCTTGCTCATGCTGGCGGCCGAAGGCGCCAAGGATGGCGCTGACGCCCTGAATATATGGCTGGAGGGAGCACTCGGCATTCTTCTGTTATGCGCCCTAGTCGTCCAAGCGCAAAAAATCGACTACGGCATCATTGATCGCGAATTGTTCAGGCACAGGAAGGTATGGCTGGGGAATACGTCTTCGTTCATCATAAACTTGGCGCAAACGGCGACGCTCATCCCGGTTACGTTTTATTTGCAAAGCGAGATCGGCTTCTCCGCTTCGGCCACCGGCGCGCTTTTGATGCTGCAGCCACTTGTCATGGGTGTCGTGGCTCCTTTTGCCGGCTGGTTCAGGGACCGTTACGGCGGAAGTTTTCCGATCCTTGCCGGAGCGGCGTTGTGCTCCGCCTCCATGTTATCCGTCATGTTCTTGCCGACGGTTCCGGCATGGAGCATTGGTCTGCATTTGGCCGTTTTCGGCATCGGCACGGGATTGTTTCATGCCACGAACAACGCCGAAGTCATGAGCGCGGCACCGGCCGAAAAAAGCAGCCTCGCCGGCAGCCTGCTGGCGCTTGTCCGCTATCTCGGCCAAATCGTCGGCATCGGATTGGCTACGGTGTTTGTAGGCACCATGGGAAGTCACGCACAGGTTCAGGAGAGTCATGGAGTTTCCATCCGGATCCTGTTCGGGATCTGCTGCGCGTTATGCCTGGCCGTAGCCATTGCCGGACGGTATCTCCCGAAGGAAAAACCGAACAGCCCGAACTTGTCCGCATCATGAGCGACCCTGCGTATAGGAATGCAGAGCCAAAAATGTGAAAGAAGCTGCGCTTCTCAGCCCAAGTTACTGTGAAAACGCAGCTTCTTCCTTATTTTCATCGAACCGCACAACTTCCTATGCAATGAAAAACTTTCTAAGCGAGTCATATCATCTAGCAGGCGGCATATCTATCACTATACGGAAGTTTTTACGAGAGTGAAGTAGAAGGCTCCAGTTTTTTGACCTCTGGTTATTTCAGAAGCCAGAGCGCCGGGACGTTCGTTGGCTCCCATCCAACGAGCGACGTGTGCGCTTGACGGCATTCATACGTCTGACCATTGTAAGTCACGAGGGTTCCTGGCGTATAAGCCACGTTTGGAGCCCAGGGTGCGACTGCCGGTCCTTGAGCGGTCGTCGCCGTTACGGCATTGCTGCTCGCGGATTCGTTGCCTGCGGCATCTATCGCCCGAACGGTGAACGTATACGCGGTGTCCGGATTCAGACCGGTAACGGTGTAGTTCAGCGTCGTTCCGGAAACGGATCCGGCAAGGGCAGTCCCTTTGTAAATACGGTATCCGGTTACGCCGACATTATCGGTTGCCGCATTCCAGGACAAGGACACCGAAGAGGAAGTCGGCGTTCCGTTCACCTGAAGGCCGGTAGGCGCTGTCGGGGCTTGCGTATCGGCCGGAGGGAGAGCGGATGTCGTGAACGTTACCGGATTGCTGGCAGCGGATTCGTTGCCTGCGGCATCCACGGCTTTAACGGTGAATGTATAAGAGGTATTAGGCGCAAGTCCCGTAACGTTATAGCTCGTAGCGGAAGCGTTTGTTGTCGTCACCAACGTGGAACCGTTGTAAACTTTGTAGCCCGTTACGCCGACGTTATCGGATGCGGCTCCCCAGGCAAGCGTGGCGCCCGAGCTGGAAATGTTGGAAACGGCGAGATTGGAAGGCGCGCTTGGAGGCGTCGTATCGGCAGGATTACCTCCGCCGCCAAAGTCTACGTCAATGACGTTGTAGAACGCGTTGGCCGTGTCCGCGATTTCCCACACCGCGAGAATGACTTGGTAACCGGTTCTGTTCGGCACCGTACACGTATCCGAATAGGAGCCCGGAGGCTGTTTGCCGCCGTAGCCGACGGAGCAGAACGGAGTCAGGTCGAAGGAATCGCGAGTCAATGGGGCGTTTGGATTCCAGTTTTGTTTCGTAATGTAATATTTCCAGCTTGTCGTGGCATGTCGGGCCGACAAATTCCAAGTGAACGTTTTAGTGCCCGGGGTCATGCTTACTTTCGTCCAGCGCGTGGCGGACTGTTGGTCCAATTCCGGAAAAGCGCCGTTCGCGCTGGCGATTTTGCCGTCTGCAGGTCCCGCCTCGGGAAATCCTTTTTTGGCTTCAAGGCTTTGAGGCTCGTACTGAATCGCCCCGCAATTGGTATTTGCCCCCGTTTTGCAAAGATAAGCACGGCTGGCAGGAGATTCTACATAACCGTGAGCGGAAGCGCGGTCGGCGATCAGAAGCATGAGGGCGGTCATTACGAATAGCATCCCCCCGGCAAGCAGCCATTTCATAAACCTGTGGTTCGGCAAACGAAGCGTTGTCATTGAAATTCTCCTCTCAAATTTTTTTCGAACGGAAGCAGCAAACCAACATTAAAAAAATAACTTGAAACCGTTGGTGAGTCGCAACACCCCCTTGTCATGAATGAAGAGAAATACGGACAGCGCCAACATGGATGTCGAATGTATATAAACTCAATAAATGAGTCTATACCGATTAATTAAAGCGGTTACATTTTGAGGATGGCGAGAACTTACCGAATGATTGAAAAACCGTCACGATTCGCGAGAGAAATAAGCCGGGACCGAAAATATCATAATATCGAATTATTAACGCGGTTAAAGTTATAATTGCCAATAAATAGTATTTGTACTATTAAAATAAACCATATTTTGGGGATCTACAATGATATAAAACTACGATTTCCTATACATTTTGACGATTCCAACAGTTGATCACGATATAATTTCTTAAAAAACGTTATGGTGTCATCACCATAAGTTAACCGCAAATAAGTTATGTAAACTAATATTGCTCAATAGCCAATGAAGCAACTTACTCATGGTGATGTTGCAGCAAAAAGCAGGAATCGACATTCGCTTCGACAATCCCGTTTCCATGCGCGTTCTCTTGCGATATTAGTGCTGCATCATGGGTAAAACTTGTTCATCCGCCGAATTCAAGCTATAATATATCAGTGTATTTATTAGACCGAAGTCAGAATCAATAGCGAAAGAGAGCGGAAAAGCATGGGTCGTAAGTGGAATAATATCAAAGAAAAGAAAGCTTCGAAAGACGCAAATACAAGCCGTATATACGCCAAATTCGGGCGCGAGATTTACGTCGTCGCCAAGCAGGGCGAACCGGATCCCGAATCCAACCGCGCGCTGAAGGTCGTTTTGGAACGCGCCAAAACGTATAATGTGCCGAAAGCCATTATCGACCGCGCGCTGGAAAAGGCAAGAGGAAACTCCGATGAAGTCTATGACGAGCTTCGTTACGAGGGCTTCGGACCGAACGGTTCGATGGTCATCGTCGACGCTTTGACCAACAACGTCAACCGCACGGCTTCCGAAGTCCGTGCCGCATTCAGCAAAAACGGCGGCAACCTCGGCGTGAGCGGCTCCGTTGCGTATATGTTCGATCAAACGGCCGTGATCGGCGTCGATGGCAAAACGGAAGAGGAAGTGCTTGAGCTGCTGATGGAAGCGGACGTCGACGTGCGCGATATCGTGCAAGAAGACGAAGCGGTGATCGTATACGCCGAGCCGGACCAATTCCAGGCGGTACAAGGGGCGTTCCAGGCTGCGGGCATTACGGAGTTTACCGTTGCCGAAATCACGATGCTGGCACAAAACCATTTGACGCTTCCGGCAGACGTTCTGCCGCAATTCGAAAAAATGATCGATGCGCTTGAAGATTTGGATGACGTGCAGCACGTGTATCACAACGTCGAATTCGAAGAATAAGATCATGGATTTATAAATCATCCGCCGATCGGCGTTTGCACCAATAAAAAAACCTGCAGCGGTTTGTGGCCACTGCTGGTTTTTTTTGTTTTTTAAGGGGGGCGGTCAGTCAAACTTAAAAATGAGCCTGTTTACATACGGTTACGAAAACCGTTTTTTCGATCGAATTTTGCATCTTTCCGCAAAGCGGATTATGATATGATCTAACGAGAGGATTTTTTGGCTCCAAAAAGATAAGAGAGAGGAGAGGGGAGCTTTGGCGAAACTAAAAGATATCGCGGAACGCGTCGGCGTCTCCATTTCGACGGTATCCCGCGCCATCAGCAACGACACCAGCAGGCCGGTCAACGAAGAAACCAAGCGAAAAATCCGCGAAGCAGCCCAGGAGCTCGGATACCCGCTACAGGAAGAGCTTGACCCCGGCAAGCAGGGAAGCGCTTCCGATAAACGGATCGCCTGCGTCGTGCCGCAGCCGCTGATCGAAAACCATCCGTATTTCAGCGAGGTGCTCGCCGGGTTCCATGACCGGATGAACGAGCTCGGCCATCCCCCGGCGATCGTGCGGACGCTGGACGAAGTAAGCGATGCGGAGCAGATCCGAAACCTCGTGAAGGAAAATAGCATCCGGGGCGTTGTCATCATCAGCTGGTACGACCAGGCGCTCATCGAACAGCTCGAAAGAGAAAAGGTGGCCGTACTGGGCGTGAGCTTAAACGATGAACGCTTGACGGTGCCGGTTGTCGATTGCGACCGCATTTTTTCGGCAAGAACCGCGGTCCGCCACCTCATCGACCAAGGACACCGCCGCATCGGCTTCATCGGAGGTCCGGCTTATTCGAGGAAAATGGACAACGACGAACGTTTTATCGGATATAAATTCGCGATGATGGAAGCCGGCCTTTCCATGCCGGAGGATTGGATCATCAACACCAACTGGAACGTGGATTTAAGTTACAGTATGCTCACCGACCTGCTCGTCAACCGCCCGAAAGGCGAATGGCCGACGGCCATGTTTTGCGCGAGCGACATGCTGGCCATCCCGGCGATGCGCGCCGTCGTGGAGCAAAAAGCGCGGATTCCCCAGGACATCGCTTTTGTCGGAATGGACGACATCTCGTTTGCCCAGTACACGAATCCGCCCCTGACCTCCGTCCATGTCCCTAAATACGAAATCGGAAAAGCGGCGGCCCAATTCATGATGGATTATTTGGACGGCGATTACCCGGCGCTGCCGAAAATCCTTTTGCCCTGCCGGCTCATGATCCGTGAATCTTCGAATTTCGTCCGACGACCGGAGGAATAAAGCCGTTCCCGCTCCGATTCACCAAGCAAGACCCTGATACGAATGGCGTGTCAGGTTTTTTTGTGCCCTTTTTATACATCTAAATCCAAATATTGCGCCAACAATATCCAAAAATAAGGTTTGACAATCCAAATCAGCCTGTATTATGATGAAAAAAATCAAAACAGATTCACAAAAAATCCAAATTTGTATTCCTTTGAGTTCAGAGGATATTTTTTTACACATAATTGATTGCGCTTACATTTGGTTAAAAATAGGGTTGTTTCATGAAGATATGTGTTGTTTGTTAGACTCGTCTTTCCGGATGAACTACTTCGAATTAATCCAAAAATGATCCAAATTTGATTTTGTATCCGCCAAAAGCACTCGATAACCTTGCTGTTATAACCTTTACATAGCAAATGCATCCAGGTTCCACGACTACATCTGCCTTAACGTTGGAAGGAGGAACATGATGAATGCCTTAAACGTACTGTCGCCCGGAATGTGACCGCCGTATCCAAGTCTATACCAAGGGGGGAGCCATATGGCCAACGCCAAAATGTCTGCCGTGACAGGCGCGGTACCGGGTACGAAAAAGGAACCCAGGCTGAAATGGAGCCGGATCGCGCGCAACTGGCAGCTGTATTTGCTCATTTTGCCGGTCGTCGCGTATTACGTTTTATTTCACTACGTGCCGATGTACGGCATCCAGATCGCGTTCAAGGATTTTATCGCCACGAAAGGAATCACCGGCAGTCCGTGGGTGGGAACGGAGCATTTCGAGCGTTTTTTCCACAGTTACTTTTTCTGGCGCTTGATCAAAAACACGTTGGGACTCGGGTTGTACAGCCTTGCCTTGGGTTTTCCGATCCCGATCCTGCTCGCGCTGCTGATGAATGAAGCCAAATCGGCCAAATTCAAAAAATTCGTGCAAACCGTTACCTACGCGCCGCATTTTTTATCCACGGTCGTCGTCGTCGGCATGATGATGATTTTCCTGTCTCCGCGTTACGGCATGGTCAACCATCTGATTACCGCTTTCGGCGGACGCCCGATCGATTTTATGGCGGAGCCCGGATGGTTCAAAACGTTGTACGTCCTGTCGGACGTGTGGCAAACGATGGGCTGGAGTTCGATCATTTATTTGGCGGCTCTCGCCGGCGTCGACCACCAGCTGCATGAAGCGGCGCGCGTCGACGGTGCCGGCAGGCTGCGGCGGATCTGGCATATCAACTTGCCGGGCATCCGTCCGACGATCGTCATTTTGCTCATCCTGAACATCGGCAGCATCATGGGCATCGGCTTCGAAAAGGTGCTCCTGATGCAAAACAACCTCAACATGGAAACCTCGGACATCATCGCGACCTACGTGTACCGGGCCGGGATTCAGGGCGCCGAATACAGCTTCTCCGCAGCGATCGGATTGTTTAATTCCGTCGTGAACTTCATTCTGCTCATCACCGTGAACTGGGTAACCAAACGGATGGGCGAAACAAGCCTATGGTAAGGAGGAAACGGCATGTTATTGGAATCCCGCGGAGACCGCGCATTCAATATGATCGTTTACGTCATTCTTAGCCTGGTTGCCGTCATCGTGCTGTACCCGCTCATTTTTGTCCTCAGCGCCTCCTTCAGCGATCCGCAAACCGTTTTGCGCGGGGAAATGCTGCTGTGGCCGAAGGGCTTCAACCTGAACTCTTATTCGAAAATTTTTCAGAATCAGGACATTTTGTCCGGTTACTCCAACACGCTGCTGTACACCACCATCGGGACCTTGATCAATCTCGTGATGACCGTTTTGGGGGCCTATCCGCTTTCGCGCAAAGATTTTGTGGGCAAAAACGCCGTGATGGCGCTGTTCGTATTTACGATGTTTTTCGGCGGCGGACTGATTCCGACCTACCTGCTGATTAAAGACCTGGGCATGCTGAACACCTTTTGGGTCATGGTCATTCCGAACGCCGTTTCCATCTGGAACATCATCATCATGCGCACCTTCTTCCAGCAGTCCATTCCTTACGAGCTGCAGGAGGCGGCAACGATCGACGGGTGTTCGAACATCCAGATTTTGACCCGCATCATTTTGCCGTTGTCGATGCCGATCATCGCCGTCATGATCCTGTTTTACGCCGTCGGCCACTGGAACGCATTTTTTAGCGCGCTGCTCTATCTGTCGGATAAGGAAAAATTCCCGCTCCAGCTGATTCTGCGCGAAATTCTTATTCAAGGCCAAACGAGCGACATGGTCAAAATGTCCACCGAGTCCGCGATCAAGCAGCAGCGCGAAGTGGAAGGCATCAAATATGCCGTGCTCGTCGTCGCCAACATACCGGTGCTCATCCTGTATCCGTTCCTGCAAAGGTATTTCGTGAAAGGCGTCATGATCGGTGCCATCAAAGGGTAAACCCTTGATTGGATAAAAGTTGAGGCAAAGGGAGGAAGGAATAAGATGAACAGAAGCAAAAGGGGGAACATGCTGCTCGCATGCCTGGTTTCCGTCGCGTTGCTTGCGGGATGCAGCTCGGGCAAATCGGGAGATGCCGGCGGCGGAAAAGCCAAGGACGCGGATGAGGCCCAAGTCAACCAGACAGGCTTCCCGATCGTCAATGAAAGCATCACGGTAAAAGGGTTTGCCGCCAAATTTTTCGCGAACGCGGATTGGAACAACATCAGGCTGTGGAAGGACTACGAGCAAAAGACGAACATCCGCGTCCAGTGGGAGACGGTCCATACCGAAACGCTGAAGGAAAAGCGGAATTTGCTTCTCGCCGGCAACGACTATCCCGAAATGTTTTACGCTTCGGCGTTTTCGAGATCGGATTTGCTGAAATACGGCAAACAGGGCGCTTTTATACCTTTAAATGATCTGATCGACAAATATGCCCCCAATTTCAAAGCCGTCATGGAAAAATATCCGATCATCGCCAAGGGCATCACGATGCCGGACGGGAACATTTACGGGCTGCCGACCATTTATGACCCCGAGTTCAAATCGGTGTTGTACGGTACGCCGTGGGTGAAGCAGGAGTGGCTGGATAAGCTCGGCTTGAAGCAGCCGGAGACGCTGGACGATTTTTACGCCATGCTGAAGGCGTTTAAGGACAAGGATCCGAACGGCAACGGCCAAAAGGACGAAATTGCCTGGGGCGCGGTCGGCACGGCCGGCATCGTCAATTACTTGCGCGGCTCTTTCGGGCTCAACAATCACGGCACCTCGAACATCAACGTCGACACGGATCCGGAAACCGGTAAGATCCGGTTTATTCCAACCGACGACCGTTACAAAGAGCTGCTCCAGTTCGTGAACAAGCTGTATAAAGACGGACTGCTCGAACAGGATATCGTCTCGGTCAAGAGCACCGAGGTCGATGCCAAAGGCATGCAAGGGCTTCTCGGCGTATCCGATAGTGTTGATCCGGTTGCGATCTACAACCAAAAAGGGTATGTCGGCCTGTCCGTTCTGAAGGGGCCTCATGGCGACCGGCAGTATAACGCATACGGTTCGCCTCTCGGCAACATCGGCATGTTCGTACTGACCGACAAGGCGAAACATCCGGAAGCCATGATGAGATGGATGGACTATTTCTACAGCGATGAGGGCATCAAGCTGTTTTTCATGGGCTGGAAGGATGAAACGTATACCGAAGACGCAAACGGCAACGTCGATTATACGGACGAAATCAAAAACAACCCGAAAGGGCTGAACCTGGACCAAGCGGTAGGGCAATATTTGATCTGGCCGGGCGGATATTATCCCGGGTTCGTCAAACAGAAGTTTTTCAAAGGGGCGGAAGGCCTGCCGACTTCGGTCGAAAACGCCAAAAAAGCCGAGCCCTACGTGCTGCCGCAAGATCAAGTCTGGCCGCCGTTCAACTTCACGCAGGAGGAGCAAAGCGAGCTGACGACGATTCAGACGGACATCGAAACCTACGTCAACGAAATGCGGGATAAATTCATTACCGGCAACGAGTCGTTCGATAACTGGGATCAGTATGTCGCGGCATTGAAAAAAATGGGCGTCGACCGGTACGTGGCGATTTATCAATCGGCATCCGAGCGTTACGCCAAATAAAAAACAGAACAACGTTAGCAAATCCGTATACGCAGGAGTCTCGAATTCTACCGAAGGCACCCTGTAAGGATTTCCATCATATCAAGGGTAGGGGAGAACAAACATGAACAAACTGACAGCCGTATTGGTTGGAGCGGGAGCACGGGGAGGAGCGTATGCCCGGTACGCATTGGATTATCCGCATGAGCTTGACGTCGTTGCCGTGGCCGAGGCCGACCCGGTAAGAAGGGCCAAATTCGCCGAAGCCCACGGCATTCCGCCGGAGCGGTGTTACGAATCATGGGAGCTGCTGCTGAAAGAGCCGCGTTTGGCCGACATCGCCATCATTTGCACGCAGGACCGGATGCATCATGGGCCTACGATGCAAGCATTAAAACAGAAGTATCACGTTCTGTTGGAAAAACCGATGTCGCCTTCGCCGGAGGAGTGCTTGGATATGGAGCGAATGGCGAGCGAGCAAGGCCGTTTGCTGACGATCTGCCACGTGCTGCGTTACACGCCGTTTTGGAGCACGATCAAAAAAGTGATCGACGAAGGGCGGATCGGGGAAATCGTCTCCATCCAATTAAACGAAAACGTCGGGTATTGGCATATCGCCCACAGCTTCGTCCGGGGCAATTGGAACAATTCCGATAAATCGAGCCCGATGATTCTGCAGAAATCATGCCATGACATGGACGTTCTCTCTTGGCTTATGGACCGTCCTTGCGTACGGGTCAGCTCCTTCGGTTCCTTGAAGTATTTCCATGAAGGCAGCGCCCCGGAAGGATCGGCCGACCGCTGCTTGACCTGTTCCGTCGAACCCAACTGCGCTTACTCCGCGCCGCGGTTTTATTTAAGCGACGAATTCCGCGGGTGGGCAAGGCATTTTACGCCGGAACTGACGAGGGAAAGCATCGTTAAAGGGTTGCAGGAAACGGACTACGGCCGCTGCGTGTTCCGAAGCGACAACAACGTCGTCGATCACCAGGTCGTCAATTTGGAGTTTGAAGGCGGCGCCACGGCGATGTTCAGCATGTGCGGATTCACGTTCGAGCAGGAACGGCGCATTCAAATCATGGGCACGCAAGGCGAGCTGCGCGGGGAAGAAGACAAAATCACGTTGTACGATTTTCTTACCCATCAAAAGACGACCATCGAAATTCCGGTGCAAACGAGCGGACATGGCGGCGGCGACAGCGGCATCGTGCGGAGCTTCATCGATCAGGTTCGGAATGCGGGCAGCAAGGAAGGATTAACGTCGGCATCCGTTTCCGTCCGCAGCCATATGATCGCTTTTGCCGCGGAAGAATCCCGTTTGAACGGCGGACAGGTGATCGAACTGAACGATTTTATGCAGAAATGGCAGCCGGCGGGCGTCGACTCCAATTCATAAGGACGTCCTAATTCATGAAATAGGACATCAAAAAGCTCTGTTTTCTTCCCGATCCGGGAACGAAAGCAGAGCTTTTTTTGCATGTCTGAAGCCATCGGCGGGCTGTCTTTTACATCATGCGGTTTCTCGGGTTAAAGCCGTTCTTCGAGCACGTTCATCGACGCAATATGGTTTTTGGTTTCCTGCGTCCCCAGACGATGCAGCAGTTGATAAATATCCTTCAGGTCGCGCTCGAAATAATCGTTATCGCGGTCATAATGCTCGGGGATGCCCGGATAATGCATGCGGTAGTAGGTTTCCATGTCGAAGTGGCTCATGGAATCGAAAAGTCCGCGAAGCTCCGTAATTTCCTCCGGCGTCGCTTCGATGACGAATTCATAGGAAGAGTCCCCTTGGGATTCCATGATCGTCCGGGATTGTACCGATACGTAATATTTTCTTTTGTCCACATCAAACACTCCTGACGAATTAAGTTAAGCCCTTGATCTCAAAATACCACCAGACTAACGCGCCTAAGACGATCAGCACGGGGACGGCCAAATATAAGATGACAATGGGATTGGCAAGCAGCGGGTGCCTGGCAATCGTGGGATGGATGTGATCCCGTTCATGGTGTTGTTGTTTGCGCATGATGGAGATGGACATATATAACGAAACTGCGCAGACGATGACGGCCAGTACGGCCAGCACGGTGTACATCATCGGATTCCTTTCTCCCCTTTCGGCATTGGAACATTATATCGGAATGCGTATGCAAAACGAAGGTGATCGTTTCGAATTGCGGCAGAATAAGCGGAAGTTTACTGCCAAGAATGTGTTATTATGGTGTGCTTAATCGATAATATTATTCATGAACCATCGAACGGGTAAACATCCTGAATATGAATCTGAATATGAATCAGACATTCAACTTCTGCTATTTTGCATGATATATAACCTAATCAGGGTGTCCGAAATCGAATTAGGACGTATTAATTATTGATTATTTTATTTATATGACGTATTATACAAACAGACATTTATCGCCAGAGAGAGGAGGCAACCATTATTAAACTGACCCCGCGGCAACAGGAAATTCTCGATATCGTAAAAAAACACGCGCCCGTGACAAGCGAGCAGATCGCCGAAATGCTCAATTTAACCAGGCCTACGATCCGTTCGGATTTGTCGATCCTGGTCTGTCTCGATTATATCGCCGCCAAACCGAAGGTCGGGTATTTTCCGGGAACGAAAAAAACGGCGGCCGAAGAAAACAAGGCCTCGCTCTTGGATTTGAAAGTTGGCGATATTCACGGCGTTCCGGTTATCGTCAGGGAAACGACGACCATACACGATGCGGCGGTAACGCTGTTTCTCGAAAATGTGGGTCACCTCATCGTCACCGACGAGGACGGCAAGCTTGTAGGCATCGTCTCCCGTAAAGATATGCTTAAGGTAACGCTCGGCAATGCCGCAGCGGCCGCCATGCCCGTCAGCTTTATCATGACCCGGAGAGCCAATGTGGTCACCGTATCTCCGGAAGATACCGTTCTTGACGCCGCGCGCAAAATCATTGCGCATCAGATCGACAGCCTGCCGGTCGTCGTTCCGGCGGAGTCCGGCATCGACGGAGAGGTTCACGTGGTTGGACGGATTTCCAAAACGAATATCATACGAAAGATGCTTGAGACATTAGCACCGGAATAATGGGAGGAATGGGATGAAACAGGCGTCAACCCGTGTTATAGCCATATGCTCGGATGCGATCGGGGAAACCGCTGAGGCGGTGGCGATGGCCACCCTTCGGCAGTTTGAGCTGGCCAACACGGAAATCAAACGAATCATGAATGTACGGCATGAAGATGAAATCACCCGGTTGATGGAGAATGTGGCCGAGCGCGGAGGACTCGTCATTTACACGATCGTTCAGCCGGAGCTTAGAGAAGCCATCAAGGAGGAATCGATTCGGCTCAATGTCCGTACCGTCGATATTATGGGGCCGATGATGCAGGCTGTGATCGATACGTTCAACGATACGCCGAAACGGCTTCCCGGGCTCCTTCACCGGTTGGACGAAGATTATTTCCGCCGCATCGAAGCCGTGGAGTTCGCGGTCAACAACGATGACGGCAAAGATGTCGGAGCGATCCTGAAAGCCGACATTATTCTGCTGGGCATATCCCGGGTTTCGAAGACGCCGCTGTCGATTTTTTTGGCCCATAAAGGAAAAAAGGTCGTCAATTATCCCGTCGTTCCGGAATTGACTCCTCCGGCGCAGTTGCGCGAGGTCACAAACGGCAAAATTTTCGGGTTAACCATCGATGCGGAGCAGCTGGTCAAAATCCGCTCCGAGCGGCTCAAATCGCTTGGCCTTCCGCTGGAAGCCCATTATGCATCCCTGGAACGCGTTCAAGCCGAACTGAAATACGCGCATTCGCTGTTCGACACATTAGGGTGCCCGGTCATCGACGTTACGGATAAAGCGATCGAGGAGACGGCAGGGCTTATTATGCAATATTTTTAATTTAAGATACTAAAAATGTTCGCAAACACGAAAAATGGATGATGGAGGGAAAACAAAATGGAACATCAAATAGCTTTGGAGCTCGTTCGCATCACCGAAAAAGCCGCGCTCGAGGCTGCCCGCTGGACAGGTAGAGGAGACAAAAACAGCGCCGATGAGGCCGCCACCACGGCGATCCGGAGCCATCTGAACTCCGTGGCTATTGATGGCACCGTCGTCATCGGAGAAGGCGAAATGGACGAAGCCCCCATGTTGTACATCGGTGAAACGGTTGGGAACCGGCGGGGACCGAAAATCGACATCGCGGTCGATCCGATCGAAGGGACCGAAACGGTCGCAAACGGTTTGAATGACGCGATCTCGGTCCTTGCCGCGGCCCCGGAAGGCAATCTGCTGCACGCACCGGACATTTATATGGAAAAATTGGCGGTAGGCCCGCAGCTGGCAGGTCATCTTTCGTTAAACGATCCGATCGAAACGACGCTGAAAAAAGCATCCGCAGCGTTAAACAAATCCATGTCCGAGATGACCGTTTCGATTCTTGATCGCGAGCGTCACCGGGATTTGATCGGCGCGCTCCGGAAAGCGGGAGTACGCATCAAGCTGTTGAAGCACGGGGACGTGATGGGCGCGATCGAAGCCGCCACCGACAGCGAAGTGGATATGTATATCGGTTCCGGAGGCGCCCCCGAAGGCGTGCTGGCGGCAGCGGCGCTGAAAAGCTTGGGAGGGGAAATGCAAGGCCGGCTGCTGCCGGACGGTCCCGATGAAACCGAGCGCGTGCAAAAAATGGGATTGGCCGATCCGCGGCAGCTGCTTGGCATGGATGACCTGGTCGGCACGGATCACGTCATTTTCGTTGCTACCGGCATTACGGGGGGAGACTTCCTGAGCGGTGTTCGCTACATGCCGAATCAAAAAGCCGAGACCCATTCCGTCATCATGCATTCGGGAAGCCAGATGGTCAGCTTCCTGCGCACGATCCATAAGCTGCCTTTAACCAGGGAAATTTTCACGCATGCCGCAATATAAATAATGGATCATATAACATAGAAAACAAACCCGGGAGTGGTACCCCATATCCTTCCAGGTTTGTTTTTTTAGGTTTATATATGTTTTCCCGAAGAACGGCGACGCCGTACGGCGCTAATCTGATCTCGTCCGAAACGCTATTCTGCGAAGCATGTCAGCCTATTCTCCCGCCGGCAGGGCGACGGGCGGCCTCCGCCTTCCGCAAATTCCTGTAAAACAGCTCTTAAGGAATAAAATCGGCATGAAGCTGCTTTAAAATGGTACAAATGATACTTGATAATTTCATATCATAATAATAAAATATTATTATAAATGACAAGTTGTTGACCTTTGTTCCGCTGTTAACGCCGCGCGAGTTCCTTTTTTTCAGCCATTGAAGCGGCATGTATGGTGCGTACGCGTTATCGCCTCGGTCGAACAATATTTCATTCAAGCCTGATTTCACTACAATACGGACTAAGGAGCCATGATTATGACACAACCAACGATTCAACCCATCGCAACCTCAAATGCCCCCGGAGCGATCGGTCCATATTCGCAGGCCGTTCGCATGGGGAACCTGCTGTTTGCTTCCGGACAACTTGGCATCGATCCCGCGACAGGCGAAATGCCGGCAACGGTCGAAGAGCAAACCCATCAATCCTTGAAAAACGCGAAAGCGATTCTGGAAGCGGCAGGCACGGATTTGTCCCATGTGGTCAAAACGACGGTTTTCCTGAACGACATGAACGATTTTGCGAAAGTGAACGAAATTTATGCAAGCTATTTCGCGCAGCCGTTCCCGGCCCGCAGCGCGGTACAGGTCGCCAAATTGCCGAAGGACGGACTCGTGGAAATCGAAGTCATCGCCATGATTCCGTAAAAGGCCAACAAGCAGCTCATGAAAATGGGCTGCTTTTTTTATATTTAATTTCCCCCCCAATTTTCATAGGGATTTTTTGGTATGATGGCTTTATGGGCATAAAAAGGGGGGGATATCATGCTTAACGTAATGGATGTGGCCGAAGCGCTAATCCATCATATCAGGCGGAATTTTCCGGAAGACATTGCAATCGTCGCGTATTACGGATCATATGCGCAAGGTGCCGCGACTGCAAGATCCGATCTGGATTTCTTTTTCATCCCTGCTACGCCGGCCGGATATCAAGCAAGCATTCAATTTATTTTGCGTGACATCGGCTTCGATTTTTGGCCGATCAGCTGGGATCGCGCCGAAAGGATGGCTGCATACCAAGAACCGAATACGTCGATTATCGCCGACAGCAAGCTGTTATACTGCCGATCGGATGAAGATTTGATCCGGTTTAACGATTTAAAGGACAAGATCCGCACGATGCCCCGGCACGGGCTGAAATTGGCGGAACAGAGCGAAACCTATATTCGTGACGCTCTTATTCATTGGTATAACCTGAACCGGTCCTGCGCCTCGGAAGGACTTGATTCCATCCGCACCGAATCGCACGGCATTTTGACGAATGCCATTTACGCGCTTGCGGCCATCAACCGGACGTACCTTGCGAAGGGTTGGGGCAAAAACACGAACCAAATCAGGGAGTTTCAGATTAAACCTCCTCACTTTGATGAAGATATGAAAGCAATCATGCGTTCCGACTCCTATGAGAAAATTCATGGCGCATGCGATCGGCTTCTGAAGGGTATAATGCAAATTTTGAACCAGGAAAAAGAGTCATATACCGACGGACCGTCTTATCCGGAACGAGTAAAAGGCATATATGAAGAGTTCAAAGGGATTTTCGATAAACTGAAAACCGCTTGCGAAAGAAATGATTATGATACGGCATTTTTTTGGTCCATCGGCGTGCAGGATGAGATATCCCGGTTTCTTTTTTATGCGGAAAAAGGGCGCTGGCCCGGAATTGCCGATGCTGCCCGGCATTATCAGGAACTCTACAAAAGCATAGGGTTGCCGAATCTTGCCGCTCTGCTTGATCCGCACGACTTAACCCCGCTTCTAGCGGCCGTCGAGCGACTGGAAACCGCATTCGCCGCCTGCTTGACGAACGAAGGGGTCGTGATCAACCGATTTGATACGTTGAAGGAGTTCGAGGAGTTTCTTGGGGGAGCCACCGACGACTCCGTTGATGAGACAGCCGGTGGATGAACGGGCGAATTCAAAAGGATATGTTCGATTGCGGCAGCCAATCTGCAAATCTTAAGAGCTCGGGATGGAGCTGACGGAGATATTCCAGATCCGTCTTGTAACCTTCCCTGATAAAAAATTGGGTTGCTTTGATTCCGTCATGTTCATGTTTCGGTTCAGGAGCCGATAGCGGATAAACCGCAGCGACGCCGAAAAAACGGCTTATACACTCAGCAAGCTGTCGGACCGTCAGTTCGTCGCCGGCGATTTCGAGCGATTGTCCGATAAATTGATCCGGCTGCTCGAAAGCTTTCCGCGCAAATCTGCCGATATCTTGAACGGCAATCATTTGCACTTTAGTATCTGGTTCCCCTTTATAAGGAAGAAGAATTTGGCCATCTGCCTTTTGGAGCGTAAATTTAAAGTTTTCCATGAACATCACCGGGCGAAGGATCGTTGCCGGCAACTGCAGCTGACGGATATACCGCTCAATTCTTCCCTTGTTTTCAAACGAGGTGATCCCGGTATTCCGATCGGCTCCTGCGGCCGAGCTGTAAACCAAATGCGATACTCCCGCTGCCTTGGCGCATTCGGCTACGCGTTTCCCCTGAAGTTCTTCCTTTTCGGGATGGTCCAAATCCAGCGCTTGAACGCTGAAAACCCCATAGACGCCGTCCATGGCTTTTACCAATGTATCCGGTTCATCCAAATCCCCTTTTACGGTTTCGATCCCCAGCTTCGTGAGCGATTCCGAAGCCGGGTGCTTGGGATCCCGCACCAATGCCCGAACCTTCCATCCGTTTGCCGCCAACTGTCGGGCCACCGCGCCTCCTTGTTGTCCCGTGGCCCCCATGACCAAAATCACTGGTGAAGACATTCATTTTCCTCCTAGCACATTGTGTCTTAGCGATAATCCGCTGTTGATAGTGTAATGGCAATGAAATATGATTTAAAGAAGGCAATATTTTTAAATATAATTTCAGAAAGTAAACTTACTATCTTTTTTATAGGAGAAAAGCATGGACATCCATACGGAAGAAGAACAGTGTCTTTATAACATCCAGCAGGCCATAGAGGTGTTGGGAGGGAAGTGGTCCTTTTTGGTTCTGGGTCAATTGTTTTGCCATGACGTTCAGCGTTTTAACCAGCTGCGCAGATCTTTGAAGCAGATCAGCACCAAATCTTTGCGGGATACGCTGCGCCATTTGGAAGAAAATCAAATCGTGAAGCGGACCGTGCTTCCCACCGTACCCGTGACCGTGGAATATTCCTTGACCGATAAAGGAAGGGACTTTAAAACCATCGTTTCCGAAATGCGGAGATGGGGCGAAAAATGGGGCAGCGGCGCAAGCGAATAATTCCTTGCAGATGCAAAGGCCGTGCAGGGAGAAGGAGGAACAGGGTGACTACCCGGATATTTTTTTCAACGAATCCAGTAGGCAGCATCGCTGCAGGTCAAATCCAGAACATGCTTGACCGGTTTCATCTGGGCGAACTTGTTTCGTTCGAGCGGACCGCCGAAGGAGTCATGCAGCAGACGATGTTTATTACGTCGACTTCCGGAGAATTTGTGCTTAAAGGCAATCCGATTTATGAAGGGCAATGGGCGGAGGAAAAGTTTTTTGTCGATCACTTGCATGAAATCTGCCGTGTGCCCGTGCCGGTCCCGTACATCATCGATGACCAAAGCGATATATTTGGCTGGAGCTATGCCCTCATGCCTCGTCTTCCCGGCGTACACTTTAATGATCCTGCTGTTCAAGCCAGGTTATCGGAAACGGATCAGATGATGATCGCTTCACGTTTGGCCGAGACTTTAAGTCAACTCCATCGCTGGAAAACGGATAGTTTCGGTGAATTCGATCCCGTGCTGCGGCGCATCCATCCTTTTGCAGATACCTATGGGTCATGGCTTTATAGCACGATCAAGTTTTGGCTGGATGACGCCCAAAAATATTCCGATATCCGTGCCGAAGATCAGCGCTGGGCTGATCACGTGCTGCAGGACACGAAACCTTCATTTGATGCTTTGGAAATTCCGTCTTTTGTCATGGGGGATTTCAAGCCCGAGAATGTTCTTATGGAGCATGATGGGGGCGAATGGCGGGTAAGCGGCGTCATCGATTTTACCACCTCCTATTTCGGGGACAGCATCGCCGATTTATCTAAAATAACCCTTCATTACCTTGATCTAGGTCAGGAAAAACTGGCTAAACGGTTCATTATGGAATATATGGGGCTGACGAATGCCGGTGAAGCCGAGATTCAAAGACTGAAGGTGCATTTGCTTCATCAACGAGTGCTGGATTGGGGATGTGCATACGCCACCCAAAGCGTAACCTGGGACAAACGGCTTTCGTTTTCGGAATGGGCGAATCGTTTTGTCCAGTTTGCTGCGGACATCAACTGAATATGTCCCTTCTCTCACAAACAGCCTGATCGATTCATTCGTTTGGGCTGTTTTGCTGCGTTTTTAGAAATTCAAGCGGAAACCATTTGAAAAATAAATTTTAATCGTTTTTTCGAGTTGCATCGTCTTACATATGTGAAACGAGTTTGGAAGGCTTCCATCGCAAACCGAAAAATAGAGAAGGGGGGCGGTTGTGGGTGGAAAACACGATGAGAAAAGCGAATGCCGCAAGCTTGGACGTGATGGACGAAGAAGCTTTTTTCATAGCTATAGCCGGCGAGCAGCGTAAATTGTATTCGATTGCCTTCAGTTATATGCGCAATGAGGCGGACGCGCTGGAAATCGTGCAGGAGGCGGCATGCCGGGCTTGGATGAAACGCAAAAAGCTTAAAAACGAGCAGGCCTTTGTCCCGTGGCTCATTCGGATCACGATCAACTGCTGCATGGACGAGCTTCGCCGCAAAAAACGCGTTGTGCCAACGGATACGTTCAAAGAGGAAGCTGTTCAGGAAATGAAAAGCAGCGACAAGATCGACCTGGAGCGGGCGATGGCCAAATTGAAAAAGAAGTACCGCCATGTCGTAATGCTGAAATATTATCAGGACATGACGACAGCCGATATCGCCAAAGTGCTGCAAAAGCCCGAGGGCACGGTCAAAAGCTGGCTTCGCGAAGGATTAAAACAGCTTCGTAAATATTTGTAAGGACAGGAGGCGAATCGTACATGTTGGAAAAAGAACAGCGCATTCTGGCACAGGACTCGGACGACGTGAACACAAAAGTCCATGACCTTCCCGAGATGATGCTTTCCACTGCGGTACGCCGCGGCATAATGCAAGGGAGGAACCGGGAAATGCGAAGACGAAAGTTATTTTACGGAATCGGGGCCATCGCCGTTGGAGCGGCAGCCATCATGATCACTATTTCATCGCTGGGGGAAGCGCCAAAGGAAAAACCATACGAACTGGTTCAAACGGCAAGCAGCCCGCAACCGGCAGATTTCGAATCGTTCCGGCCGATTGCCGCTCAAGACCAAGGCATTGCCGCCGCGTTGGACCAAGGGCTCGTGAAGCGGATCGATCAAAGCGTGGAGAAAAACGGCTTCCGCATCGATATTGCAGGCGCTTTTACGGATGGACGAAAAGCATACATCATGTACAGCGCGCAAAATCTTACGGACCATACTGCCCATCCCTTAGTGGATTCGCTTGATTTTGGGGGAGTCGAAGTATCGAACTTTCGGGCGGGGTCGAAACATGCCATGAGCAGCAACCAGCTGTCCCCAGGACAAACAGGCTATTATGTTTACACGGCAAACCTCGTCCCATCCGCGTCGTATAAAGGAGACGCCACATTAGCCGTTAAAATTTGGGATTCCACAACCAATGAATACCGGGATCAATTGAAATTTACGATTCCGCTCGAACCGAACATGTTCAAAAACGAGGAACGTGTCTACCATCCAGGCAGCACGCTGATCGTCGACGGGCAAAAAATCAACGTGCGCCAGGTGCAGTTTACGCCGCTGAACACCTATGTGGATCTGGAATATGATCGCAGCAACGGCAAGCAGATTTTTAAACTGCTGAATCCGGTCTTAATCGGAAGAAGCGGAGACAAGATTCAGAAAGTGTATTATCCGGATACAATGTTTTCCGACGAAACGAAAGTGACGCTCGTGTTTAAAACCAACACGTTTGACCAACTGGACCGTACGGAGCTGAAGGTTGCCGGTGTTGCGGCATTGGATAAAGACAAGATGAAAATCGTCGTCGATTTGAACAAAAAGGAGATCATTGAGGCGCCGGACGATCATATCCAAATCATCGAGCCGGAGGGGCCGGCGGGAGCGGGAGAGATTTTGTTCCATTTTAAGCTTGAAAAAGCTCAGGCTGCGGAAAGCTTCGGCTTATGGCTGGAGGACAGCTTCACGGATGCCGAAGGCGTCAAGCATAAAAGGCTGTCGCCGGAAAACATTACGCAGAGTGGACATATCGTGTCGAGAAATCCGGATGATTCGACCGAAGATTATAATCCCTATAATTTCGGAAAAGAAGCTCTTGACTACCCGCAGCCGCTGACGATCGGCATCAAACAGTACTGGAATCCCATCATGGAATCGCAATCGGTCGAACTGGTTTCGAAAAAATCGAATCGATAAACCATGAAGCCGAAAAAAGCAAGCTGAGGAGCCCCGTAAGGATTCTTGGCTTGCTTTTTTATTCATGGACCTGCCATGATGTAATTGCCGTTTTTGGTTTTGTATGATGTGGGCGAAAGTGGAACGCCTATACAACAGCGGTTATAAGCTTGACGGCAAAATGGCGAAGGATCGCACCGGAAATCCGGATGCCTTCTCCGGCTTAGGCACGATGTTGAAAATAACGGCTCCTTTGGCAGGTATCTTGTCCAAATTTTTCATCAGTTCGACTTGATAGGCGTCTTGTTCGAGTACGTAGTATTCGGCCAACAGGGCGCCGTTTTTTTGGTAATCGACGCTTGCGTCCGTGTCGAACGTTTCATGCCCAATTGCTTTGATTTTTCGTTCCTGGAACAAAAACTCAAGAGCGGGGAGCGACCATCCCGGTGCATGGCTGTTCCCGTCCGCGTCCTTGTTATCGAAGGCAACCTTGTCGGGCCAACGTTTGCTCCAGTCGGTGCGCAAAGCGACGAAGGAACCTTCCTCAATCATTCCATGCTCCGCTTCAAATTGCAGAACGTCCTCCACGCCCAGCGCGAAATCATGGTTGGCTTCAGCTTCTTTGGATTTGTCGATCACGACGAGGGGGAGAACCAGTTCCTTCAAATCAAGCTCTTCCAGATAACGGGTATTCCGGACAAAGTGGATCGGAGCATCCAAATGGGTGCCGTACTGCCCGGGGAACGTAAAGCTTTGGGCAAAAAATCCGTCATCATGCTGAAACAACGTCGTAAATTGCGCATCGGCAAACGCCGAAAAATGGGGCGAATCCGGGCCGAACGTGTGCGTAAGATCCACCCATTGTTTTTCTTTGAGCAGCTGCAGCGCTCGGATGACATCGTTTGACATTAAACCACCTCATTCTATTGGAGCCTTTTCTATCAAGCTTATGTACTTGCTGGCGATGTTTTGGCTTGTTGTCTAATATCATACTTTTGATGCAGCGGCATGTAAATAACCACAAGGAATCCTTTGGATTCGGCATGGAGATCAACCAGGATTAAAGAGATTCCATCTTTGGTTGATTTTATATTACACCACTGTTATATTATATGTGTGAAATATTGATGAAACGAGTGAGCTCCGTGATGAACTTATCCAATGTAGAATTTATGCTGCTCCAAATGATTGCTGAATTGGATCAAGCTTCGGGATACGATATCAACAAATTAATCGATCAGCGCGGTTATCGGCAGTGGGCCAATATAGGCACGACTTCGGTGTATGCGGGACTGAAAAAATTGAACGAAAAAGAACTGGTCGAGTCGGAACCCGTGGGCGAAAAATCCGGAAAAGGCCCGATGCCGACGCGATTTGCGATAACGGAAAGCGGAAAGGCCGCGCTGCGAAACGAAATCTTTACCAGCCTATCCACGTCGCGGGAGCGGGATCAGCGATTTGATCTCGGACTGGCGGCGTTGCCATTCATCGAGGATAACGAAGCTGTCGAAGCTCTGCGGAAGCGGCTGGATGTTCTAGATGAGGCTGCTCAAGCCATTAAACGAACCTTTGAATCGCAAGGCGGCGCTCGGCTGCCGATTCACGCAAGGTCCCTGTTCCGTCACCCGCTGAGCCTCATCGAAAGCGAACGGGCATTTGTGCTTGAACTAATCCATGAATTGTCGGAGGTGAGGAAATAGTATGTCTCATATCATCCAAGGTTTCGTTCCGTATGAAGGCGAGCATTGCGAAACGACGGCTATGGGCAATTTGCTTCAATTTGCAGGCATCCGGCTGTCGGAACCGATGTTGTTCGGGCTTGGGGAAGGGTTAGGTTTTATTTATTGGGATTCGAAAAACATGGATTTTCCTTTTATCGGGGGAAGGGTCAAAACGGACCGATTGTCTGCGCGGATCGCATCCCGGCTGAATTTGACTCATCGCGTCCAAGAAACAAGTTCGATCGAAAAAGCGCGGAAAAACGTGCAGAGCTGCCTGGAACGCGGGATTCCGGTAGGGCTTAAACTGGATTCCTATTACTTGGATTATTTTACGAACAAAGTACATTTTGCAGGCCATTATGCGGTGATTTACGGGATGGATGAAGAGTACGCTTATATGGCGGACACGCGGCAGCAAGGGGGACGATTGAAGACGCGTTTGGACCGGCTGGCCATGGCGAGGAATGCCAAGGGGCCCATGAGTTCCCGGAATCTTTCCTTTACCATCGAATCCGTGGGCGATCTTCCGCCGTTGAAACCCGCCGTTCGTTCCGCTTTATCCCAAAATGCGCATGACTTTTTGAATCCGCCCATCCAAAACGCAGGCCATAAAGGCATACTCAAAATGAGCAAAGAAATCTTGAAATGGCCCTCCCGAAGCAAAAATTTTGAGCATGACCTGTGCCTGACTGCCTTGCTGATGGAAAGGGGCGGTACCGGAGGGGCGCTTTTCCGAAACTTGTATCGGGATTTTCTGAACGAAAGCGCGGAGCTGTTGGAGGATTCCAACATCAAACAAGCCTATTTGATGTTTGAGCGTATCGCTCCCATGTGGACCGCAATTTCATCCCTGATCGACGATGCGGGAAAAACAGGAAGCTTCCACAACTTAGAGCAGGCTTCAAGGCTTTTGCTTGAGATCGCGGATCAAGAACGGACGGCCATGGAGTTATTATTGTAACGAGGATCTAATGGATATGGGGTAAAGCGGTGCTTTGCCATACTAAAATCAATTCATTATTGTGAGGAAAAGGGGGTATTCCTTATGGCGAAATGGGATAACATGTTGTCCATGCTTTGGATGCTGCGATCCGGCAGGAAGCTTACCGCCGCGCAGATCGCGGAGAGTTTGGAGATCAGCGTCCGCACCGTGTACCGGTATATCGACGCCTTATGTGCCAGCGGTGTGCCGATCGTCGCAGAATCGGGCCATGACGGGGGCGTGCGCATACTGGAAAGCTTCAAGGAGACGCCATTGTTCTTCAACTCCGTAGAGCTGAAAGCGCTAGTGGAAGCGTTTAAATTTGCGCAAGGCGCCGGTTACCCGTATACCGAAGAGCTGGAAACCGCGCTTACGAAGGTGGAAAACGGGCTGCAGGAAGAGCAGCGCCACGACCTGTCTCGCCGGACGAGCGGCTTGGATGTCATTTCTCCGGCACGTCCGCCTTCCGTTATTCCCTTGCTCAGGGAACTGGAACAGGCGGAGAAGGACAGGCGAACGATCCGCATCGCCTATCGCAAAGCAAACGCGGAGCAAGCCGATGAACGGGAAGTCGATCCGTACGGCTTGGCATACGACCGAAACGAATGGTACGTTGTTGCGTTCTGCCATCGTTCGTGGGCGGTGCGGACGTTCCGGGTAGACCGCATCGCGCGAATGGAACCGACGGAAGCGTTGTTCGATAAGCCGGAGCATTTTTCCGTGACCGCTTTCTTCCGCGACCAGTCCGAACGGGAACGGGAGGCGGACGGACCGCTGACGGTTATCCGCATCGAAGGTGAGCCTGAGACGCTGAACGCGCTTTGCGTTCATTGGCATATGCGCCACTATCTGACGGAACGGACCGACCGGGAAGCGCGGTTTCTGATTGACGTTCCGACCATGAACAAATACCTCCCCATGTATCTGATAACGTTCGGTACGGGCATCCGTATTCGGGAGCCGCTGGAGCTGAAGCATCGGATTCAGGCAATGGCATACGAAATCGCCAAACATTACGAAAACGATCCGGATTGAACTTCCCCGACAGCCTTTGTCAGCGAATCCGATGTAACTATGAATAGAATCATGTCTACGAGGCTTTATCCTGTTTAGATACACAACGATTGACTCGAATGTAGAGCTTATTGTAAAATTTTGTTATGTTAACTTTTGGTAAGGAATATCCTGATAGGTAAGGGGATGATTCAACAAAAAGGTCTATCCTACAGTACCTCCAAAAGTAGAATATTCTCTTAGCGAATACGGCCAAACATTGATTCCCGTAGCGGAAGTCATGTGTGCTTTCACCATCAGTAAAGGAAAAGGGATTTCAAATGTGGAAAAGGCTTTTGCTTCCTATACGGAAGCTCCTTTTTATATCGGGAGACAAGAATTTATACCGTTGCCTTAGTTAAGAAAAGTGGGGAGGAAATATGGAATTTGCATTCTTTAAAAAAAATAACGGAAACAAAAATAAACCATCAATTATTCAGAAGATATCTACTTTCTTAGGATTTTTATCTTGCTTCCTAGGAATTTTGTCTTTGGTTATTATGAACATTGGGTTAATATTACAAGATTCAAATTATTTTATATTCTTTCCCCAATTGTTTTTTGTGGCTGGTATACTCTTTGGTTTGTTGGGTTTTTTCGGTGAGAAAAGAGGACGAACAATTTCTTGGTGGGGTATAGGATTGAATGTTTTTTCACTATTTTTTAGTTTTGTTGTAAAAGTACTTATGTTTTTTCTCTAATAATAGAAAAGCTAATACTCATCAACAAGAAGAGGGTTTTCAGGGTCTTCATACCCATCAACAAAATTACGTAAAATAATAATTTGACGAATAATTAGAAAAGAGTTACTCTGATTATAAGGAGGTTTGGCAATAAGTGGATAAAATTGCGAAGCTGCATTATATGAAACGCGTGGAAGCCAAATGCGCCGAGCTGCCTTGGTACGTAACGGAATACATCGATAGCCGCAAACGAAAACTGTCGCATACGACGCTGTTGAATTACTGCCACGATTACCTGATCTTTTTTGATTGGCTTGTTTCGGTAAAACCCGCGATCGGTGATCGCAAAAACATTGAATTGTCGCTACTGGAATCGCTGACCGTACGCGAGGTCGAAAACTTCCTGTATTTTTTGGAGTATCAATTGGATAACAACAAATATACGATCAACCGGAAATTGTCGGCTTTAAAATCTCTGTTTGATTATCTTCAAAACAAAGCTGAAACGCCAGACCTCAAGCCGTATATTCAGCGCAATGTCATGGCCAAAATCGATTTTAATTCCATTAAGGAAAGCCAGGAAACGATCGCTTATCGCATTGAAGGGAAAATTTTGCGCGAAGATGATTTTGAGAAGTTCCGTCAGTTTGTGGCGCATGATTTTGGCGTATTAAACCAGGATAACAGACGTTTACAGCGCTTTCATGAATTTAACCGGGAGCGGGATACGGCCATCGTGTCTTTGATTCTCGGATCCGGACTGCGATTGTCCGAAGTGGCTGGCATCAACCTTGAGGATCTGGATATGAACAAAGGTCAGGTGCGCGTGCTGCGTAAAGGCGGCAAAGAACAATACGTATATTTTAGCAAGCAAGCATTAGTGGACCTGGAAAATTATTTGAAGATCCGGGAAACCCGGTATGTACCGGCAAAATCGGAAAATTGCCTGTTTATAGCGGCACCGATCGGACGCAAAGGCCAAAGCCGGCGATTGACACCGAGATCGATCGAAAAGCTGATCGAAAAATACGCTGCAGCGTTTGGCAAGCCCGCATTAACTGTGCATTCCTTGAGACATTCGTTTGCGACACGATATCATTTGGAGAACAACGACGTGCCGAAGCTCAAAAATCAGCTGGGACATTCGTCGATTCAAACAACGATGATCTACACGCATTTGACAGATGAAGAGATGAGGAAAGCCGTCAATAATATGGATAAGTGAAAAAGTGGAAAAATCAATAAAATAGCCGCGATCAGCGGTTTTCTTAAATACATTTTCACAAAACTCGTATTTTGTACATATGTATATTGAGCCATTTCATAACACCTATTTAGTAACGTGAGCGACATCCAAGTTGCATTCATTGGTTTATCCAAAATAATGAAAGTTATACATATAGTGTTCTATCCAGCAGCCATCGCTTCCTTCTACGATAGAAATGGCTTGAACATTGGTTTGGAATGTTATCAAGTTCTTGTCAGTGTGTTTTGACAAGAACTTGATAACATAAATTTAAAAAAACGCATAATCAGCGGCCTCTAATGTTACTATGTTTTTGTCACCCGACACATAATTTCGACTTTTCTGTCGGAGGTTGCCGTAATTTGCCATTTTCCATATGAGCGTATTTAAAAGCTATGTTAGGAAAACACAAATCCCTAATTTTTTCGATATCGTCCCAGCGAGGAACACTAGTTTCTTGACTTCTCTTCCCTGCTATACTCAACCACGAAAAATTGTCACTAAACTTAGTGACTATTTTTTCAAGTCCCCAGAATAAACTGTTTGGAGCCTGCCTTTACATAAAGATTCCCCCTTTCAAATTTAGTCTAAGATGATCGATCAATAATAGCTATATTTTCTTCTTTTCCAATTGCCATTCCTAGAGAATAATTTGGATGATTAGTAGGAATGCCACCCATTACTTACCTTAAAATTCACTCCCTTTTTAATAGCTTCTATTAAAAATCGTATTTTGCCTCTTTAGCTTCACGAATACTTCTATATGTTTCAGTTAATACAACTGTATCTTCTACCAAACGCTCCATCCGGAATAACACATCGTCATTGGTAATTTCTTTTCGATAAAAATCTTTTTCTTCAATAAAAACATATGTCTGAACAATTTGTGCTTTCATATAAGCCAAAATAGGTTTTAATTGTTGTTCCACCATTAAATAATGCTTTGGTGTACCAGCTGTGACAAGCATACTTACAACTTTATCGCGAAACGCGTTTACTGGTAGTAAATCGAAAATATTCTTTAACGTACCTGGGATAGATGCCTGAAACACTGGTGTACCAATAATAATGGCATCAGCGCCCATGATCGTCTCTGCAACGTATTTAGTATCACCTTCATATTCAAAGAAATTACGGCCATCACTAAATTCTACTTTATATTCAGCTAAATCCAGCAGCGTAACTTCATGCTCAGAGTACTTATTTTCAATCATTTCAACCACTTTGGACATGGCCGTTTTTGTTTTTGAACCGACGATTGAGCCCGAAATTACAGTGATTTTCATATCAATCTCTCCTTATTGGGCTGTATATTTTTTAATTGCTGGAATGATATCGTTCCCGATGATTTCGATGTTTTTCATAATCTTCTCGAAAGGCACACCGCCAAAGTCGATTTCGGCCATAAATCGCTGCATGCCGTAAAGTTCATGTTGGTACAGCAGTTTTTCAATAATTTGTTGTTTGCTTCCCACCATTAATGCATCGCGTGTATCAGGTGCTTGAGCAAATTGTTGTTTTGGATAACCGCCACCGCGAATAGCTTGGAATCCACCATTGATATGTGGGTACATCCCTTGTAACGCTTCTTTTGTTGTATCTGCAACATAGAATAGGCTGGTTGTCGCAATAGGCAATGTTTTTGAATCAAAGCCATTTTGTTCAGCCGCCTCTCTATAGGCATCAACAGAAGGTTTAAAATTGATTGCTGGTCCCCCTAAAGTAGTCAGCATCATTGGAATCCCCATAATACCTGCTTTAATGGCACTTGCAGGTGGCCCTCCGACAGCACGCCAAATGGGGAGTGAGCCATTTTTAGGTTGTGGCAGTATTTGTGCATTTTGTAATGAAGGACGGAATTCGCCTTGCCATGTAATATGATCTTCTTCGTTTATTTTTTTGAGCAGTTCCAATTTTTCTTCGAAAATTTCCTCATAATCTTGTAGATTAACGCCTAGTAAATGATAGGCACCTACCCGCGATCCGCGACCTGCAACAATTTCTGCACGGCCATCTGAAATTAAATCGATGGTGGCGAAGTCCTCATACACTCGTACAGGATCTGAAACACTTAGTACTGTTGCTGAGCTTGTGATTTTGATTCTTTTTGTCGCTTGAGCAATGGCTCCTAAGACAACGGTATGTGCTTGTGTAGTAAAGTAATTCTGGTGACTTTCACCAACCCCAAAGACATCAATACCTGCTTGTTCTGCCAGTTTACTGGCTTCTATTAATTCGTTAATTCGCTGCTGAGCTGTAACACGCTTGCCTGTTAGTGGGTTAGGAATATGATCTCCTAATGAATATAGTCCAAATTCCATACCTTTTGATGGATCTATGCGATATTGTTCCATAGTTAATTCTCCTCAATTGGTTTTAGATTTTCTTCAATTTCTGCACGACGAGCTTCTAAAAATGGCGGTAAATCCAATTTTTCACCTAGTGTTTTGATATCTCCGTCGATTGTGAAACCTGGTCCGTCTGTTGCAATTTCAAATAAAATACCGTTTGATTCACGGAAATATAAGCTCTTAAAGTAGAAGCGATCCACAATGCCGGATGAATGAAATCCTCGTGCTCGTACTTGTTGGTCCCAGTAGGAAAGCTCTACTTCATCTCTGACACGAATGGCTAAATGATGAATACTGCCGCGCCCAGGTTTTTCAGCAGGGCCATCTAAATATTTCACAACGATTTCGCCAAATACTTCATCTTGTACGGATTGGAAAATCCCTTCATCTTCCGTACGTGATACTTCCGTATAGCCAAACATCCCTGTTAGTGTTCTTGCTAATTTATCTAGTCTACGTACGGTTATTTCCACTGAACCCATGCCTTGAATTTGGTGTTCTGCGGGCACGTTTGATCCTTCCCACGATTCCCAATGTTCTGCTTTACTGCCATTTGATACAAGCAGCACCATGCGCAGGCCTTCAGCATCTTCAAAGTATATGGCAGGTCGATTGGCGTACATTGTGATGTCACTGTGTTGAACATTATGCTCCTGAAAACGTGATTTCCAATAGGTTAAGCTCGCTTCTGTTGGTACAAGTAAACCGATTTGGGTAATGGCGTTTGTGCCCCGGTATGTGCGTCCAACGAGTGGGATTTCAAAGAATGATAACTCTGTACCTGCACTTCCGATTTTATCCCCGTAAAATAAGTGATACATCGACGGATCATCCTGGTTGACCGTCATTTTCACACGGCGTAAACCAAGTACATCACGATAAAAGTGGTTATTTTGTATTGCATCTTTTGTAATCATTGAAATATGATGATGTCCTGGAATTGTATACATATTTTTTTCCTCCTAATCATCACTTGATTAATCAAGTGATGAGGTAAAAAAATTACCTGTTCGGCAATTTCTTTTTTTCACTATTTTTTTGTACACGTGACATGAGCGAATACAAAGTTTTTTGTTCTTCTTCAGATAAACACTCATCAAAGAACGAAGATTGGAACGCAAGCTGAGCGTCAAACGCATTATCTAGTTTTTCGCGTCCTTTATTCGTTAACGAGATCGTTTTCGTTTTCCAATCTTGCTTCCGTTCAATGAGTCCGTCTTTTTCAAGGCGAGAGAGCATACGCGAAATACCACCTTGTGTCACCGTGACTTTCTCGGCTAGCTCACTTTGTGTTAAAGGCTCGTATGTTGAGATTTGCATTAACACATCAAATTGTGCGGTTGTCAAATCAAATTGTTTTAAAAAATCATTTGATAGCAGGTTACTTTGATGTGTGAATCGAGTGAGTCTTAGCCATATTAATGACCCGCGAGTATTTTGTTGCATATTGTTTGTCACTCCCTTCCGTTATTATCACTTTACCACTCAATTGATAACATCGCAAGATAAATATCTCGAATTCGAGTTATTTTGAATGACAATCACCTACAGACGCTTCCTTTAAAATGATATTCAACTGAGATTGTCTTCTACTTTCTCGATATCGGCCAGGGCGACTCGACCTACATTCACACGGCAGATGGAGAAGTTATTTTGATTGATGCCGGCAAGACAGACAAAGGCGATGATGTTGTCGCATACCTCAAGGCGCTCGGCGCGAAGGACATTGATGTGATGATCGCCACGTACCCCGACGCCGACCACATCGGCGGACTTCGTTCTGTTCGAGGCATACGACGTCAAATCTGTTTTCGCACCGACAGTCAGCCACACCACTGATGCGTTCAAGGACTTCCTAGTCGCTGTTCTAGACAAGCACCGTAGAGATGCTGGCTAGCAGTTGCGTAATAAACCCCAACCTAAGTATGAGGTCACCGGATGGAACCCGTTGAAGACGTAATCAGCTTAGTTAGATGTTGTAAGTCATTATTTTTGGTTTGGTGCATAGACGTAAACGTCAATAGCCCCAGCCTATCATTAGAGGCCACTGAAAAAGTCCTGTTAACTGTTTGGTGCGATGCAAAAAGACCGTTTTCAGCAACATTGCCTTGGTCGCCGTTGCTTCCTGATTCTTGCTGCCTCACGTAATCTTCATCAATCATACCCGGGCTTCCATCTAACTCCTAGGTGGGGCCTATTTGACGTTCACTTCAACATAACTGCGTTGTTCATGCGACTGTTAAGGAGAAGGGGATTCGCTTATCAGGTCGTTTAATAAATTAGCGAGCGGCGCCTCCGTCTCCGCCATTACTGCTCTCTCCTTGAATAACCCAATGTCTTTGACGGCAATCCAGCTGTTCGGAAGACCTTGCAACGTAATTTGCTCGGCATTAAGCGCAATTAACTTGCCAAAATTTTGATACACCGGAGCGGTAAACATCGTCCGAGAGAGCATTTCCATCATTTCCGAAGGATTGATTCCGTTTTTTTGCGCCATTCTGCACGCCTCCATCATGGCTTCCATGGCCGTAAAGCTAATGAAGTTGCCACAAATCTTGACGATTAAGGCTGAGCCGATCCTTTCACCGAAATCAAAAATTCCTTGCCCCATCGCATCCAGAAGCGGCAATGCTCGTTTCTTCGCCTCCTTCGATCCCGCGATGCAGATCCATAGTTTCCGCGCGGCAGCTGCTTCGGGAGGACCAAAAACCGGCGCTTCAACATAATGACTCCCATATTCGTCATGAAAATCGGCGAGCTGCCGAGAGGTGGCGGGCGAAACGGTACTCATCGAGAGATGGAGGCCTCCACGTCCAAGCCGTTCCATAAATCCTTCGCTCCGCACAATATCTTCGAGCGCGGAATCGTCGGTCACCATAGTAATGACGATATTTCCCTTTGTAGCGGCTTCGCTCGGCCTGGAGACGGATTCGGCCCCGAGCGCGACCAGAGGCTCAGCTCTGCCTGCTGTTCGATTGTATACTCTAAGCGTGTAACCGGCTTTGATCAGATTAAGAGCCATACCTTGCCCCATATTCCCCACTCCAATAAATCCAATAGGTGTTGTCACAGCCTTCACTTCCTTTTTTCGTTTTGAATTTCCGCATATTTGGCTAGTTTTAGATTGACCGCTTCAAACGCTCTATCGAGCTCCCATTGCCTTTCTTGAAGCTTCTGCTTGTGCTTTTCCAGCAAATCCTGTCTTTGCGGAATGGTCGAATCGCCCTGGACGGCCAACTCAACGAATTGTTCCAATTCGGCAACAGTCATGCCGGTCGCGCGAAACCATATCATCAGGTTGATCCATTCCATGTCCCTCTCTTCAAAAATTCGATTTCCGTAAGGGTCACGTTGAAGAAATGGCAACAACCCTTTCCTTTCATAAAATCGGATGGTATGAGGAGGAATCCCCAGCCTTTCCGAAGCCTCTTTAATGGATAAACTCACCTTGAGACCTCCATTTCCGGTAAGATAATATATTCCGATTTACATGACTCCCACCAATTAGGGAGAATCTTAAATTCATTGTACACCTTAAACTTAAGTTTAAGGCAACAGCTTCTTGGAAGTGGTTGATGTGCTTTGTAGGCGATCGCTTCTCCAACCAAACTTTTAGGTAGCGTTCGCGATCGTTGCAGATGGAGCCATTTCGAATAAGCCTCCAATACCGGAAGGCTTCGTTCTTGTCGTACGGCATGCCGTTCTTCCGGCGTAGCATCCTTCAAGTCGATTGTTCTTACACATACACGCTGTTGCGTTATACTGCCCGTTAGCATAATGAAGTTACATTGGAAAAAACATTTAGATACTTATCTTATCGGTAATCGGCTCATGTTCTTGTCCTTTTCGGCAATCGGTACAAGTTCCTGTCCTCGACTCGGGAAAAGAACTTGTACCGTTAAAACAAAAAAAGCCGCTATAATAGCGACTCTTAATGGGATTTTGTTCTTGTCCCCCGACAAAAATGACCCCGAATAATTATTGCTTCACGTAATGAAGCTGCCGAATCATCTCACCGGCAGCTTCTTCCTGGTCAATTATCAACTATCGTATCCCGTTAGCTTAACAATTCAGAACGAATCGTTGAACGTATCGCTACCAGCGATGTGTGCTCTGACACGTCTGTCTAATAAAATAATAGATTCAAGCGTTATCCGAATTGATAAAAAATCCTGCATTCTCCTTAACCCACTCTGCGAACGTATACGGTTTGTGTCCTGTTACTTCCTCCACTGTCGATAAAACGGTATAAGCAGATTTAGGCGGATTAAGGTGCCAACTAATCACGTAATCTATTGCATCCTCTTGAACACCCATTTTCCTCATCTGTTCACGTTCTTCTTCTTCGGAGCTTTCGATAAATTGAATTTCACGTCCAATAACCTCACTGATTATCCGAACTTTATCTTGCACCGACAAACTCTCAGGCCCGGTTAATGTATATATTTGACCTGCATGACCTTCCCCAGTTAGTGCAACCGCTGCGACTCTTCCAATATCGGCTTCATGAACAGGAGCAATCCGTGATCCTCCGAACAGGTCTCGAACAACCCCCTCGGAGCGTATAGAGTTCGCCCATTTCCGTGCGTTTGCCATAAATTCAAAGGCTTGAAGCTGAGTCCACTCCAGACTGCTTGACTCAACCGCCTTCTCAAAAGGGCCCTTCTCTCCGTTCCACAAAACTGTAACCCTTCGCACCCCGGCCTTCTCAGCAAGCTCAACGATTTCTGGTCCTGTTTGTAACGGGGCATATTCGGCACCTGTTGTAATTAAATGCATGCCGCTGATGCCAACCAACGCAGAAACTAGCGTACTTGGATCACTTAAATCTCCCGCGACAACCTCTACACCATGAGGAAGATTGGCTTGCTGCGGATTACGTGTCAATGCACGTACCTTTTGCCCCCTTTGAAGAAGTTGGTCCACGACATGCCGCCCTACGGTTCCCGTTGCCCCAGCAACTAATATAGTCATTTATTATCCTCCTCCCGTTTTTGCACCATCTGATTGATTTTTTCAGCCAAATTGAACTTCGCTTTGGTTAAAGCATCTAATTGTTGGTTAATCTCGTTCATTTTCGACTGATACATAAGCAGCAATTCCTCACAATAGACGTCTTTATCTTTATGCTCCTGCTGCTCAGGAAATCTGCAGAAGATAATGTCCCGAATTTGGTCAGTTGTCAGCCCTAATCCTAAATAAAGTTGAATTGTGTTAATGGATTCGATTGTCTTTTCGTCATATTCTCTATAATTATTTTCTTGACGAGATGCTTTGATCAATCCTTTCTCCTCATAATAACGAATCGAACGAGCACTAACGCCAGTTATTTTTCTTACCTTTCCGATCTTCAAAATGATCACCTCATCGATTAGGAACGTTAGCTTTATTATAAAGCTTCACATTAATGTAAAGGTCAAGAAAAAAATTAAATAAAAAGAGCCCCTTAGGGGATGGCAATTAGTCTAGTCATAACTCGCAGGATGTTGGGACAAGAACTTGTACCGATAAAACAAAAAAAGCCGCTAAAATAGTGACTTCCAAGGGGACCATGTTCTTGTCCCCCGACACGACAACACTGAGGGCTATGAACATGGCTCCTTCCATTTTTGGGACCTAGCATTTTACACAATTATACGGACTCAATTTTGTACTTTCTCTTTTATTTTAATGACCACCTTTCCTTTGGCTCTTCCGCCTTGCAGGTACGAGAATGCTTCCGCAGTTTCTTCCAAATGATACACCTTATCAATAACGGGCTTAATGTGACCTTCTTCAATGAATTCTTTTAAAACCTTCAATTGTGTTCCACTCGATTTCATAAAAAGGAAATGATATTTTGCATGGTACTTCTTCTCAAGCGCTGTGAGCTTACGGCTCACGATCGACAAAATGGCTGTTTTCATCCAACCCAACTTTGCTTCTTTTCCAAATCTTGCGTTTGGCAAACCAGAGATGGATACGATCTGACCACCTGGCTTTAGAATACGGAACGATTTTTCCAAAGCCGCTCCTCCCAGAGTATCAAAAACAGCGTCATATTCAGTAAGCATTTCTTCAAAGTTATCTTTTTTATAATTAATGATCACATCGGCGCCCATTGACTTGACCAACTCATATCCTTTTTCGCTTGCTGTTGTTGCAACAAAAGCTCCCATCAATTTGGCCAGTTGAATGGCGAACGTCCCCACACCTCCTGCACCTGCGTGAATCAGAATTTTCTGACCCTTTTGGAGATGCAAAATATCGGTAAAGGCTTGGTAAGTCGTAAGTCCGACCAGTGGAATCGATGCAGCTTCTTCAAAGTTTAGATTCTGCGGCTTTAAACAAATATCTTCCTCATGTACAGCAATGTATTCCGCCAATGTGCCGATACGGTTCTTGCGTGGTCTACCATAAACTTCATCACCAGGTTTAAATGCACTCACCCGTTCGCCAACCTTCACGATGACGCCGGAGAAATCATTGCCTAAGATTAGAGGAAACGAGTAACTCAACAGGAATTTTACTTTCCCTTCCTTAATTTTATAGTCGATCGGATTTAAGCTGGCTGCATGAATTTCCACTAACACATCATGTTCTCCGATAGGAGGCATTGGTTGTTCAGTCATAACTAAGGGAACATCTTTCCCGTATTTTTCAATGGTTATAGCCTTCATTAGTATCACTCCCATTATGATTATTGGTTTAAACAAATGAACTAATAGGGCGAAAAATAATCCTGCGCTACAGGATTCCATTTAAGTCTTTTGATATTCACTGAGGCCAGGTGCACTCTGCTTCAATGGCAGTAATCAGGGTTTTGAGTTGTTCGAGCGGTTTGCGGACAGTCAATATATAATAATTTTCTACGCCCTTTTTCTCGGATTGAATAAAACCAGCTTGTTTCAGCACCTTCAGATGATGGGAGACTGCCGGCCTGGATAAATTGATATGGCCTGATATCGCATTAACATTAAGTCCCGATTTGTTCTGTGCCAGCACCATAATAATAGCTTGGCGGTTTTCATCGGTCAGCACTTCCAACAGCGGAATGGATTCTTTAAATTGTTGCAGAACTTGCTCGGTTCGCTGGCTCACCCTATCCACCCTCCCTGTTTCATTGGTTTAATCGTTTAAACATAATTATAGCTAACTGTTAAATAAAATCAAGCGTTCGCAGCCAAATTTCGTAAACTGCTGCCCCTGGCTCCCCCCATTATCCGCATTTTTCCAATACCCGAATAGAAGCTGTAGTATTTTTCGCTACAGTCGGCGCGGGACATACAGTGACGGGGCTTTGCTGTTCTGAAGAGGAAGCCGCGGGATTAAAGGCGGCGGGAGCTGAAGCGCTATGCGGCACGCTGAACGATCTCGATACTTTTGCATAAAAAGGAGGGTGTAGCAACAGCCTTAAATGGCTGCTTGGTACACCCCCTTATAGTTTGTTGCCCGCTCCATCATCAAACTTGGTGTGGTCCGATTTCTTGAAGGATGTCGAGCAGCCGGTTAGTCAGCCTTAATGGCTATGCAGAACATACGATCAATCCCATCAGCCGTCAATTCCTTTTTAAAATAGACTGCACCACCAGCATTAATAAGCACATGTAATGGTGTCTCCCTACTTTTGAATTTATTTTTCTGTAATTTCAGATGTTTCGGCCGAAACAGGTGCGGTTTCAAAATATTTCAATCCTTATTCAATTGAGAGAGACGTAGATAAATCACGGTAAGCATCAATCTGTTTCTGAAGATCATTTACCTTTTGCTCGATTGCAGCAACAGCATCGGCACCGGCAATCCATCGTTGCGGCGGCTGCTGCTCACTTGCAATGGTCAGGAGTGCCTTGGCAAGCTTGGATGGATCACCACCTTGTTTACCATTCATGGATTCCCAAACCGCACGAGTTTCTGCCGTACGCTTCGCATAGTCATCAATGCTAAGCTCCGCCCAATTGGTTGATTCCGGCTCCAACAATGCTGTACGGAAGAAGCCTGGCTCGACGATCGTGGTGTGAATGCCGAATGGAGCAACGTCCAAATGGAGAGACTCCATCCAGCCCTCAAGACCAAACTTGGAAGCGGAATAGGCAACGCAAAAGTCTTGACCGACGATGCCAGCGAGCGAAGAAATGGAAATAATATGACCGGAACGAGCTTTACGCATGACAGGGAGCACGGCTCTAGTGACATTCATCGGCCCAATAAGGTTGGTGTCGAGCTGTTTTTGGATTTGTTCCGGAGTCAGCTCTTCAAAGAAACCCGCATAGAAGCTGGCTGCGTTATTAACCAGTACATCGATCGTTCCAAAATGATCTACGGCTGCTTTGACTGCCGATTCGGACTCCTCAAGACTGGTAATGTCTAATTTCACAACGAACAGATTTTCAGCTTTGCCGATTGCGTTAGTTACTTTATCCATATTACGACCCGTAGCGATTACCTTATGACCTGCTGCCAAGGCTGCTTTTGCAATTTCGACCCCCAAACCGCGTCCTGCTCCCGTAATAAACCAAACTTTTTGTTCAAACATATGGTATTCCTCCAGTTTTATTTATTTATAAATTACGTCTTCTGAAAAGTCGAATATTGTTCTAATATCCCGACAATTAGACATGTATATTCCTTCTTTCAATCCAGTTGTAATTAATGAGTCAACAAAACACTCTAAAGCCTGATCGCACAGGTGTGTATGCCGTTTCATCCCAAAATACCGGGTGTAATGTACTTTTGCTGTGAGTTCCCGCTATCAAACAAAGAACTATTCCGGTTTTGCAATATATTTCAGCGATAGTCCTCCATCCTCCAGTTTTTCGACGTCTTTCAAAATGAAATTTACGGGACGCTGGGTAAGAAAAGAGCTCGTTTCGAATAGGGTCACAGCGTTGGAGGCTCCATCCGCAATGGGAACGACGATAAGGCTTAGTTCATCAATTAATCCCTCATTCAAAAAAGAGCCATTTAAAACCCCCCCGCCTTCCAGCATTAATCTATCGATGGCGAATAGATGCTTCAGCTTTTCCACGACGACCGTAAAATTTAATCGTTCTTTTCCGCCGAAAATATAAGAAATGCCGAGATTTTTCAAATATGCCAGGTAAGCATCCGAAACTTGCTCGCTCAGGACTTCAATGATATGATCGTCCGTCCGATGCTCATTCCACGAAGCAATGGAATTTTCTTGCCAACCCAGTTTTCCGGAAGGATCTACCGCTACGGCATAACTCTTAGCATCTTTATTTGCGACGTAATCCGTTCTGGGAATCGAGGGGGCGCCTTCGTGTTTTAAATCTAATGTGTGACCGAGAGTAAAACCTTCCTCCATCGTAGTCCTGCCGCACATCCACGCATTGCATCCGTAACTTTCATGAACTCTCTCGTATTCCTCCGTAAAAAAAGCCCCTCGCTTCGTTTCAAGATATTTCCCGACGATTTTCCCGTCCAATGACGTCAGCATATGGCAGATAATATATGGTCTTGTCAATATGTCGTCCCCTTTTCGTCTTAAGAGCTTATTGGGTTGCTTTTTCGTATACTTCATCGGAAACGGGTTCGAGCCATTCCGGCTTGCCCGCCGTGATGGCAATGTGTTCAAACCAGCTGTCTTTAGCAGCGCCATGCCAGTGCTTCACGCCATCGTGCGTGACAATAACATCGCCGGGTTTCAGAAATTGAGCAGGCTGCCCTTCTTCTTGGTACCAGCCTTCGCCTCCTGTAACCAATAAAATTTGAAATCCGTCACGGTGAATATGCCAGTTGTTACGGCATCCCGGTTCAAAGGTTACGTTCCCTACCCCCACATTCACTTTAGGGTCGGCAATCAAGGTTTTAAGATAACTTTGTCCTACAAAAAATTGTGCGAAGGCGTCGTTTTTCTCGCCTACCGGGAAAATAACGCCATTTTTCACTTCTTCATGTTTTGCCATGTTTAATTCCTCCAATGAACTGTATTATTAAGAATCATCTTGATAAAAATATTCCTGCTTCGGCTTCGATCGTTTTGACCAAATCAATCATCCCCTGACTTAATCTTCAGGAATGACTTCGTTCACGCAAGCTAACGCATTCAGCGTTCTCGGAAAGCCGATATACGGAAGGCAATGGGTGATGGCGGAAATCAAAGTTTCCTTGTCATTCCCCACGTTTTTGTTGCCCTGCACATGTGCCTTCACTTGACCTTCGGCGCCGCCCAAGCTGCTTATGATACACAGTGTTAACAACTCGCGTGTTTTCAAATCAAGTCCGCCCCGGGTGTAAAAGTCTCCGAAGCAAAAAGCAGAAAGGTATTCCTGAATATGCTTTTGATTTGAAGGGGAGCTTGTTCTCATGTTTTGTATCACATCGCCGAAAATCTCGGTTTGCACGGCAAGTCCCTTTTCCAGACGATAATCTTCATCAACCTGCGTTTGGCTCTCAAGCGGCAATGCAATATGACTGGCTTCGAAAACCCCGTTGACTTCGTTGATCGCATTCAATGTCTTGGGAAATCCAATGTATGGAGCACACTGATAAACCGCTTCTTTGATCTCTACAGGTGTCAGGCCGACGTTCAGCGCCGCGCTGACATGGGATCTAAGCTGAGGCAACGTCTGGTTCGTTGCAAGCACCACCAGGGTGATCAGCTCCCGTTGTTTGTCATCCAGAGTCCCTTGATAAAAAACGTCCCCGTAAATAAAGCGGCTCAAAATGCCCAGAAACTCCGGGTCCGTAGAATATGCGGCGGGTACATAATCGCCAAAAAGCTGTTGGATTTTTTTCCGGCTCTTCTCCACACGATTCATATTTACATCTCCTCTTGAATGGGTTCAATTTTTCTAATATCCCGAAGGAAGCAATAATTGATACCTTATTAAATGTATATTGATGCGATATCGCACATCTGTGTATAATATATAATGTAAAAAGAATGTCTTCAATTATCAAAAGTCCACGCTTTGTACGTTATGATACAAATGAGTGAATATTGTGCGGTTATTCGATAGAAAGATTGGTGAAGTAGATGCCTAAGATAGATCGAAGAGTACTAAAATCTCAAGAAGCCATCAAGAAGGCTTTTGTTCAACTCCTGTCCGAAAAAGGCTTTGATCATATTACGATTCAAGATATTTCCGATCGGGCCAATGTCGGTCGGAGAACCGTTTATGATCACTATGAGGATAAATTTGACTTGCTGGATAAGCTCATCAAGGAACATATCGATGAATTGAGGAAACTTTGCGAATCAGCATCGGAAATGAGTTTTGCCGAGGGGAATCTGATTTGGTTTGAATACTTTGAACGTCATTCTTCATTCTTTTCAACCATGCTTGGCACCAAAGGGACTTCTGCTTTTCGTAATCATTTCCTGAAATTTGTGATCGAGGAATTGGAGCGGGATGTAGATATAACCGAAGGGATAAATCAAGGATTAAGCAAGGAATTAATTCTTAAATTCTTTGGAGCCGCTGTCGTTGAGATCGTTGAAACCTGGTTCAGCAATGGATTATCCGAGCCGACTCACGTTGTGGCAGAACAAGTGGGGATCTTGTTGGACAGGAATTTATAGGCGGCTCTTAAATCGGACACGGTGTAATCGTCGATTCCATACCGGAAAGAAACGTAAAGTAAGCTGCCGTAAGGAAGCTTACTTTACGAGTGTATAGAGTGTATATTTTGCAATCTGCTTAATAAAAGGCTGGTTTATCCCCATCGGTATTCGGTTTGTTCACGCCCAGATTTCCATGAACATGTAAACCGGGCGACTCGATTAATTGGACGACCAAAGCCGCCACACTCTTGCGCGATACTTCCGTACCTTTGAATTTTTCATCTTTCTCGGTAATCTCGTATTCAATCTCGTCGGCACCGGTCAACCACGCAGGTCTGAGAACGGTGTAGTCGAGCTTCGATGCCTCAATTACATCGACCGATTTACGATACGGGCCCAAATATTCGCCAATGGTGCGGTTGTTCCACTTGCCGAATTCTCCCGGTACCTCATCATTTATCAACGGCTTCTTGGCTGAAATAGAACGTATCTGCTTCGCTGCCTGCAATCGCCAGGAACGGCTGCGTTAAAAACTTATCGATGTGGCTGAAGGCCGAGTACGTTAAAATTTGTCCGAAGCTGGTGAACACAAGACGGTTTGGTGCATTTTTGTGGCAGCCGCGAGGGGTAACATAGTAATCACGTCCTTCGGCCATTGTACCCGTCATGCATTCTTCCAGCTCTTGCGGCACATAAGTTACATAGAGCGTATCAGCCCCGCTTGCTTCAGCCGTCCGTTGCTGCGACACTTGCTCCAGCTGCTTGATTTGATCCTCTACCGGCACGACGCGTCCTAGACCTTCGCCGAACAGCGAGCCGATATCGACCATGCTCACGGTTGCGACAGCCTTAATGCGGCGCTCTGTCTGCGAAGCCGCGACTGTGTATCCTCCGCCGGCACAAATGCCCAATGCTCCGATGTTATCCGTGTCTACAAAGGACAGCGTAGTTAGATAGTCAACCGCAGCACGAACATCTCCCGTACGGGCATAAGGATCTTCGAAATAACGAGGCGTTCCTTCGCTTTCTCCTTGGTTGGAAGCATCGAAAGCCAAGGTAACGAAGCCCAATTCAGCAAGTTTGTCCGCATAAAGTCCGGCTGCCTGCTCCTTAACGCCTCCGCCCGGATGAGAGACGACAATGGCCGGATACTTCTTGGCTTCATCGAATTCAGAGGGAACGTACAGATTTCCTGCCAACAGTTTCGTCTCATAAGGTCTTTGTCATATGAATGGTTTTATTGAAAAAGTCCATTCCTTCCATTTGATGTGATATCACAATTAATATCCCCTTATAACGCTGTTCCCTTAAGGCGTGAATGATGATGCGACGGGTCTCTTCGTCGACGTTAGCCGTGGGTTCATCTAAAATTAATACGTCCTTTTCGGCAAACATGGCTCGTATAAAAGCGATGATTTGAGCCTGACCACCCGAGACGCCTGAAGTGTTTTGATTAATTTCTGTGTCCAGCCCTTTGGGCATCCTGCCTATATACTCTTTCAACCCGAGTTCGTCAATCAGGTTTTCAACAGTGTTGCGGTTTTCACCATTTTGCCCGTATAAAATATTGTCCAACACGGTCCCGCGGAAGAGAAAGGTGCTCTGTGATACCACACCAATTCTTTGCCTTAAGGAGTCGCTTTGAATCGATGCGGCATGGATTCCGTTAAATGAAATGATTCCGCAAGCAGGCTGGTACAACCCTAATAAAAGTTTAATAAGCGTCGTTTTTCCCGAACCGTTATCCCCAAGAAGAAGAACCTTATCCCCTCTCATTAACGAGAAAGTCAAGTCATTAAAAACCAGAGGCAGATCCGTTCGATATCGATAACCTACACGGAGGAACTCTATCGTTTCAATCCTTGAATCCAACTCGACAACCTTACCGCTGTTTTCGTCCGGCATGTCGAGTAGCTGGTAAATTCTTTCGACGCTCAAGCAAACCGGTTTCAAAATCGTATTTAAGGATGTAAGACTTTGTGCACTGGCAAACACTTTTGTGGTGTACAGGGAAAAGGTTGTGTACATGCCGACAGTAAATTGCCCTTTTAAGATGAGGATGCCGGAGATGAACAATATGATTAGGGTGAACAGGTTGTTTAACAAGCTAACGTTTTCGGTTAAAAATATCAATGACTTGTTTTGTTTGATGCTGTGATGAAACAGCTCATTCATCTTTGATTTAAATTTGAAGAGCTGCGTCTCTTTGCCGCCCAGAATTTTAATGTCCTCGATGCCATTCATCGATTCAAATACTTCCCCGCTTAAAACAGCGGACGATTCCATCATTTCCCTTGTATTGTTCAAAAATTTCTTGTTGGATGATTTGGATAAAAAAATGAAGATAGGTACTAAAACAATAACTACGCAAGATATTTTATCATTAATCGCGAACATCGTGATTACTGCAAACATTGCATTTAATACGCTAAGCACCATACTGATAATGACTGGCGAAAAGGCATTTCCGACGGAATTGCATTCGGCCACCCGCCCCTGGAGGTATCCTTTTTCGGTGGTTGAGAGGTAACTCATTGGCAATGATAATACTTTTGACATGACCAAATACTTTAACTCGTTAACGATCGAATAACTTATTTTAACAAACAACCATCCAGATAAAAGAGAACATGCATATTGCATCAGATATAGAACAGCCATCATGCCTAACAACAAAAACATGTCGTTGATGTTCTTATCTTTTAATAAAACCCGATCAAGCAAGATCCCTGTGAGATACGGGATGGGTACTGTCAAAATCGAACTCGCCAGAACAGCGCCTACCCCGAACATAAAGGACAGTCGGTACTTTCCGATAAAGGGAACGAGTTTAAAAAGATTCTTCCACGGTCCGATTCTACTCATTGCTTTTGCGGGGATCGTCCAATTCAACGGAATTCCCCCCAGACGTTGGAAATAAGTTTTGAAAATAATGATCCCCATGATTATATCGATCCTTGGGAGGCTTTTGCGCTTGATCGTTAACACACGGTCACAAGTACCATAAACCATGCTTGTTTCCTAGCAACTTTACCAAGGCAGGTTGGAAAGTGCGGGCAAGTCAAATGCCCACTGGAAATCTCGCTTTTTGCCAATAACGGTTCGTTTTAACGTCATTGATGGTGGGATGTTTGTTAAGCCTTGAATCGCAAATTCCAGATTTTCTGACTTTATTGGCTTCCCTTGCGTATAAGCTCCACCGATACGGACTTTGTATTCCCGTCCATTATTATCAACCGCGACCCATTCATCCAGTAAAGGCTGATTCACAAACCTTCCTTTTGCGTACACAGCCATAACTTGTTCTCCCGTAGAAGGATCTTTCAGAAGCGAGGATTTTGTAAACGTAATAGTGTCTCCTGCATCATTCATCACAGCTGGTTTCTTATCCAGCTCCTTCGGGTTAAACTGAATGGCGCCTTCGTTGGTGAAACGCATGACCAATCCGTTGACGACCACCCTCATATGACGTGAATCCGGAGGAATTACGGCCGAATCGAATTCATTGGACCATTTCAGGGTCCCGCTTGAAGTATTCAATTGCTGCGTTTCCACTTTTTTAACATAGGATCCGATGGTCTTATACCCGTTACCTTCCTCAACCTTCACATCATACAAAACCTCCAATCCGTCATGCCAGTTGGGCGGGACCTGTTCGAGCATCTGAGGAGCCAGGGATATCGACATATCCAAACGCACACCATTTGGTGTAACTAGAAGCTGTTTCATGTCCATGTTGAGCCCATCCTGCGGTGAATTTGTATTCTCCAAAGGTTTAGATACCGATAATGATTTGGCCTTGGTCATATCCAGCGCCAACTCCAACGGCCAATTAACCAGGACACGTTCTTCCGGTTGTTCTTCTGGACCAACTGCTGCTTCTACTGCTTTCCCGTGGATAACAATGTGATCCGGAACGGTGCCGTCGAATACATAAACATAATCCTGTATTCCCGGATCTGTGTTGCGAAGATACCTGCCGGGAATTGCAACTCGGCGTCCCTGCATGTCCGTAATCAGGAACGGATCGCGCACGCTGTATTTTAATGAACGTCCATCCGGTCCGAATTGCTTTGTCACGATAACGATATGGGAACGGTCCTTCAAAACGGCTAAGATTTCCAGCGAGTATCCGTCATCTTCTACTTTGACGTTCTGCATTTGAAGAAGACCAAACCGTTGGGCCCTTTCATATTCCTCATTCCATAACCAATTGCCGTTGGTGGACAACGGGCCACTACCTTGATAAAGCTGCTCACCGATCATTGAGGTACGATCAGACGAGGTCTGCCATACCATATACGCTCCACCCATAAGAATTACGACAGCAGCTCCAGTCATCACCATTCGACGAAATACCTGCTTGAGAGCGGCTTTCTTTTTCAAGTCTCCAAACGGCCTCCTCGGATCCATTTCGATGTGTTCTATTGCTTTCATCACGTTTGAAGTAAATTCGGGATCCGGTTCTTCATCATATATTTTGGCGCCCCAACATTCCTCGTCACTAGCCTTTAATATAGGTCTCAAACCATATCCCTCCCTTGTTCTCGATTTGTTTCTTAAGGCTTTTTTTGCCTCTGTGCATGGCATTTCGAACTTGGTCAGCGTTTAATCCGGTAATCTCGCAGATTTCTTCATATGTCAAGTCATTCGTATACTTGAGAAGCAACACCAGTCGATAATTTAGAGGAAGTTCCTGAAGCTGGCGATAGATTTCCCGCTGCATTTCCTTTTGAAGGACAAGTTGTTCAGGCGTATGCTGGTGGCTTGGTTCATCGACCCCTTCATTCGAAGCAGAACGGACTCGATTTCGTCGCTGAAGATCCTTCACCGCATGAACGACGATTTTATATAGCCAGGCCGAAAAATGCCCCTCGTCCCGATAGTTTGCTAAGCTGCGGTAGACTTTAACAAAGGCTTCCTGAGCTATGTCCTGAGAATCCTGATGATTTAACCCCATACTGCGGATGATTCCGTATACTTTAATTTTGTAACGATCGACGATAACAGAAAATAATTGCTTTTCGCCTTCGACGATACGACGAATGATCTCCGATTCGGAAGACGGATCTGTCAAGTGTTTCACCTCATTTCCATGCTCATTTAATACAACCTATAAACGCAAGCTGACCCTCAAACTTCTCAGTCTAATAAATAAAAAAAGAGCCCTCCGAAATCAGAAAGGCACTTTCAGTATAGTTCTGACATTCTCAGTAACGTTTATTCTATACTCCGGATGTCCAAAATAAACAGATACGGCTTTACTTTTGTTCATTGTCAAGAAACGACTCGAGAGCATCAAGCTTATCGGACCAGAAACGGCGGTACGATTCTAACCATGCGGTAAGTATTAAACGGACCTCAATAAAAGAAGCAGCGGCAGACATGAATGAAAGCATCAGAAAAAAATGATGCGTACAGCAAATACCCTCTATCCATCTAGGAGAGAGGGTGTAGCGACCTACCTTGAGCCCATAGGATACGCCCGCACGGAAGCCTGGCGCTGCAGAGGCGGGCATAAGAGCTGTGATGATTCGTAGTATTCATTCGAATGAATTCATGTGCGTTTCCGATAGCTGTTTATTTTAATTTCCCGCCAAATACCGGGAAGAAGCTATGTTCACCATAATCTTGGATGTGCTCTACATTCTTCAAGATCTCCATATCCGCATCGCTGATAACAAAATCAAGCTCTGCATTGTTTCTCATGTGATCCGGATTTGCCGTCTTCGGAATGACGACTAGTCCAAGCTGGATAGCGTAACGGAGGCAAAGCTGAGCAACAGATACTCCATACTTGTCAGCTATTACCTTCATCTCTGGGTGATCAAGAACTGCACCGTGTGCTATGGGGGAATATGCTTCGACCAGGATGTCATTCTTCTGGCAGAATTCAATAAGCTCGAAAGGAGTATTGCTTACATGTGCTAATATTTGATTGACCATAGGCTTGATTTCACAGCTTGCGAGAATGTTCTTTATATCATCTTGAAGGAAGTTTGAAAGACCGATTGCCTTTACTTTGCCTGTCTTATAAGCGTTCTCCATGGCTTTCCATACTTCTTTGTTTTCCTCGAAATAACGGTTCTCCTCACGGAACTCTGTCCATGGCTGCGGACTGTGGATTATCAGAAGATCGATGTAATCCAGCATCATTTTGGATAAAGACTCATCAATGGACTGCGTAACTGCATCATAGTTTTTTGCTTCTGCAGCAACCTTTGTCGTAATGAATAGTTCTTCTCTCGGGATACCGCTGAAACGGATTCCTTCTCCTACACCAACCTCATTCATATAAGCCTGCGCAGTATCAATATGGCGATATCCGATAGATACCGCATCCCGCACGGCCTGTGCCGCCTGTTCATTGTCAAGCAGCCAGGTACCAAGACCCAATTTTGGAATTTCTACACCATTTGATAATTTGTAAGTTTCGTTAAACATGTTTTTGTCTCCTTTGCAGGGTTATATTTTTTTATATACTTAATTAAGATCATTAGGCAGTGGGTGATGGCGTGATCAAGGTTTCTTGTCATGGCTAACAACATTTTTTTAAACATGCGCCTTGCTTCAATGACGACCCGCCAGATGTACATCAAGCATGGGTTTCGGGCGGTTGCGGTGTAATCTTGACTGTCGCAGAACGAGCTCGTGTACTTATCATCGAGCTTAAGTAGGGACTGCCATTGTACTTTGCAAGGTACGTATTGTCGATAAGGTCGTCCATCTCCCCGCCGATCGGTTCGAAAACGACTTCCTTCGTCATGCCAGCGACAGTGATACGTCCCGCCTTCTCTCGAATTGCAGCCTGATACCAACGGGAGTTCTGTCCGAAGTAGGCGCGAACATAAAGTGAGTCATCAACCACAACAGACCATATCCAAGTCGGGGTGCCGTAGGTTATTCCGTCTTCGCGGAACGGCGAGATGTGCAGGTCGTCAGCTTCAGCAATCTTGCGCAATTCTTTTTTCGACCATGTGCCCATGAGCGGCATCCTCCTTATTTATAAGTGTGTGTCAAGCACGCAGATTATATTTCCAGAACCCCAAATAAAGTGAATGCTGATTGTTTACTAAACCGTTGAAACAATTCCTATCCGGAAAATTGATTTATAGGACTATGCCTGTAGTTTCTCATCGAAATAAATACGAAACTCAAGATTAAGAATAGGAATCCGCCTAATACGACGTACTGCGTGCCCATTCCTGATATAGCTAATCCGCCTGCCGACGTACCGGTTGTTACCCCTAAGTTACTGGATGCCAGAAACAATCCATTCGAAAATTCAGGGGCTTCTGGAGCTGCAGACGACATCCAATATTGACTAATATTATTTCCTATAGCCACTACGATTCCAAAAATCAAAACAATGAATGCCATAGGTACAGTGAACTGTCCCATTAAGAACAATAAGACGTAAACGGCCCCTAATACGAAAGAAAAAGATGCGACAGTTTTTATGGCATTTTTAGTAAGTAACTTCCCGGCGACGATGTTCCCTATTATACTTGCGCCACCGAATAGGAATAACATGAAGCTAATCGTTTTTCCGGGTATATTCGTAATGGTTTCAAGATACTCTGCAAGGTAACTGCTAACCCCATACATCGCTGCATTTATAAAAATGACGGCAGCAATGGATAGCCAGGTGATGGGTTTTTTCAAAACAATTAATTGAGATCCATAAGAAAGTCTTTCTTTAACAGGCATAGACGGTACAAATAGTAATATAGCAATGAATGCTAAAGCATTCACAACCGCAAAGAATAACATTGCCATTTCTAGAGAAGTTGTATTAGCAATAAAACTGGAGCACGGTGCGCCAAGTACCATCCCTCCCGTCACTCCCATAAATACTTTAGAAGTAGCTTTTGGAGCTTCTTCCTTGCTGACTGAAGCTGCTGCTGCCGTCAAAGCTATGGAGACGTAAACTGGATGGAAAAAAGCCGGAATCACACGAGCGATTAATAAAATGGCAAAGTTGGATGCAACTATGGAGACAATGTTGCCTAGAACGAAAATTCCAAGTACAAGTAACATTACCTTTTTGCGATTTATGCCCGAAAACAATAACGGCATCGTGGGCCCAGACATTGCCACAGCAAGTGCAAAGAAACTCACGAGCAACCCTGCTTTGGTAATACTGATTTGGAAATGATCAGCAATTAAAGGCAATACCCCAACGATCCCCATTTCCGTATTTAAGATGCCGAATACACCTATGGTCAATATAAAAATCAACAATTGATTTCTTTTAGCCAAAAATAACACCCCCTATCTTCTGTATGTCTTATTTCGGCCGCCAAAGCTGCAACTGCTGCATTTTCACGATCGGCGGCCAGCTATTAACGTATTTTGCTCATTCTTGTGCAAGCTTCTTAGCTTTTGCTTCGCCAATATCACTAAAAGCCCCCCTAATGACAACAACTTCATCTTGAATTTTTCGATTCGGCAAAAATCAGAACTTAACAACAGATGAGTTAACAAAACAAGTTGTTTAATCAACTCGTGTCTATTATTATATGGGCAAAAAAGATACATTCAATGGTTAAAATAACGAAGTTTGTTGATATCTCAACAAAGCAATCAAAAATGTTCATTATCCAAGAAGGCCTGGTGAAATATACGGTGGCAAAAATGGATCAAGTACTGAGTATTCCTTATTGAAATATCCTGTCCATTTCTTAAACCAAAAAAAAGCCTGACCCATCAAGGGATTCAGGCTTTAGCATTATGTTTCAAGATGAATGCCCATGAACGTTGCGGAACGCGAAAAACTAAGCCTTAAACGACATTGTAAGCTGCAAAACTGCGGATCACAGGCTTCTCTACGCTCGAAAGCACCCGTAATCGGAGCGCGTCGGTTTCAACCGTGGCGAAACGGTCGATTTTTTTATGCCCGATCGCACTTCCCCTGACAAGCTCTTTCCACTGGCCGTTGACATAAGCTTCAAGAACATACTCCCGAACGCGTTCCCCCTGAGCGATATCCTCCATCAGGATCAAGTGGTTCACGGACCCGGCCGAATCAAGATGGAGCAGCAGCTCCGTACCTTCGCCATGCGTTTGGCCGATGGGCTGCCCGAATCTGCGCCGGATTTCATCCCCGAATTCGATGACTCGCGCTGCATCAGCATCAGGGAGGAGCCCGCGGTTATCCGGAGAGACGTTCAACAGCAGCGTAGCCCCGTGGCCGACCGACCGGTAATAAATGTCCAGCACGTCCTCCAAGCTTCTTAAGCTCGCTTCGTCGTCGGGATGCCAGAACCAATGTCTTTTGCGGATCGGAACGTCACATTCGGCCGGCACCCAGGAGGGGGTTCCCTCCATCCATGTGAGCATGTCGCTGGTGAACATGCTTTCTCTTGCCGTCGTTGCCGTATTCCAGCAAGGGTATGGAGCGACGCCGGCCTCATTGCCTACCCAACGGATCGTGGGCCGTCCCATATTAAAGACCATCGCTTCCGGCTGATATTGGTCTACCAGTCCGATGATTCTCGGCCAGTCATATTCCCGGCCTTGAGAGCCCGCCCCATCGAACCATACTTCGACAAGCGGCCCGTAACCCGTCAGAAGTTCCGTCAATTGCTCCGCATAGAAGTCGTCATATGCTTCCTTATCCGGGTAGCAAGGTTCATGCCGGTCCCAAGGCGATAAATACAACCCGAACTTTAGTCCTTCCTCCCTGCAAGCATCGGCGACTTCCCTGACCACATCCCCCTGACCGTTTTTCCAAGGGCTTGATTTTACGGAATAATCGGTCGTTTTCGTCGGCCACAGACAGAAGCCGTCATGATGTTTGGCGGTCAGCACCAAGTACTTGAATCCGGCACGTTTTGCCGTCCTGGTCCATTGCCGGGCATCGAACTCCGTTGGATTAAATAGCTCCGGGGAATCGGTCCCTTCCCCCCATTCCTGATCGCAAAACGTGTTGATGCCAAAATGGCAAAACATCCCCAGCTCAAGATCCTGCCATGCGAGCTGCTGCGGCGATGGTTTGGCAAGTACTGTCATTTTTAATACACCTGCTTTCCCAAAAATTCAAAGCTCACCCCCTGCGCAATAAACCACGCCCGCGCAAGGGATGAGGCAGTTCGTTCCGGAGCCTATTTTTTGGCATCCAGCGCTTTTTGATAGATTTCCAGGTACTGGTTTAATTGAAGCCCATCGAATCCTTTTACATAGGCATCCCATTCTTTGTTAATGTCCTTGGAGCCGGTAATAAACTGGGCCATGTTTGATTTTACGTAACTGACAAGCGTCGTTTTGATCTGCGCCGCGATCTCGGCATCTTCGAGCGCTATGAACAAGCCGTTAGGATACTGTTCCTTGGAGTGATACGGTTCATACTCCTTGGAAACCTGGTTCAGGCGCGTGCCATAGCCGTCCGGTGCAAGCAGGTCCTGCGGCGCTACCCAAGACGCACGATAAGCGTAGGTCCGAAGGGATGGGCCGATCTGCTCCCAGCCGTCGTTATGGGTCGGCTTTTTATCCGTTTTCGGTATCGCCGCGTATTTGGCCTGCTCGCCGTTAAAATCCAGTTCTCCGGTTTTCGCTTTCCGCCACCCTTTGTCTTCGGGGCCGTTTTCCTCCAGCACGATGGCTTCTTCGGTGTATAAATAATCCGCTAACCGGATCGCGGCAATCTGCTGCTCTTTAGTCGCTTTATTCGTAATCGCAAACTGGGAGCTTCCGATCCCCGCAAAATTAAGCGTCTGTTGAACGCCGTTCGGTCCTTTCAGCGGCGGCACGACAACGTAGTCCTTATGGCGCGGGGCTTTATCGTCCATGCTGTAGGCGTAACTGATTAATGCCGTCGAGAGTGTTCCCATGACGTTATCCGGCTCGCGGTTGGCCATTTGCTGCACGGCGTCGGCATTTTGCGTAAAGGCCGCCGGATCGATCAATCCCTCTTTGTACAGTTTGTTGAGATAAAGAAGGCCTTGTTTCCACTCTTCTTTATTTGCCGTAAAGTCGACTTTCCCGTTGATTTGGCGGAGGAACGTTCCCGAATCTTTATCGACGTAGTCATCGAGGATAAAGGAGTTCATGAGGAACGCCGAAACGTTGCCTGCCCACATCTCGTCGGAACCCGTCAACGGGATTTCATCCGGTTTGCCGTTTCCGTTCGGATCTTTCTCCTTAAACGCTTTCAGGACATTGTAAAATTCGTCCGTTGTCTTCGGAACAGACAGGCCCAGCTTATCAAGCCATGCTTTGTTGATCCACATTTTGAGCGCATTGTCGCAATGGTAACATTCGTTGACCTGCGGCAAAGCGTAGATGTTGCCGTCAGGCGCCGTAATCGAAGCCTTCATGTAGGGCAGATCCTGCATTGCCTTTTTAATATTGGGAGCGTATTGGTCGATCAAATCATTCAGCGGAATAAAGACTCCCTGCTGCCCGTATTTCATCTGTTCTTCCTTGGTCAGTCCCCCGTGCAAAATGACTTCCGGATAGTCGCCGCTGGCAAGCATGAGCTGCTTCCGGTCATTCAAAGCATTATCCGGGACCAAATCCCAGGCGATTTTGATATTCGTCTTGTCTTCGAGATATTTGGTAAACAAATTCGTTTCCATGTTTTCGATCGTCGCGAACTGCGGCGCGAACATTTTGATCGTCATCGGCTCTTTCACGATCGGATACGTGCCGACCGGCGTAAATATATCGCTTTGCTCCGCAGTCTTATTGTCTTTTTGGTCGCCGGAAGCTTCCGGCCCTGCGGATTTGCTGCCGCTGCAGGCGCTGAGAAGAAGCATGCAAGCCAACATCCAGCTGATGGTGCCTAGCCAAATTTTACGGTTCTTTTTTTGCATCGAACTTTTCCCCCATTCGTCATCATGGTTTTACCGGGCAATAACCTTGTTTTGTTAACCATCCGAATCTCGAGCTTATCCGCAAAACGGACAGCATCACCTCCTTCAAGCAGTTGTGGCGGCGCGCTAAGCCGTCTTTAGCCCTTCAGCGAACCGATCATGACCCCTTTGACGAAGTGCTTCTGCACAAAAGGATAAATAATCAGAACCGGCGCACTTGCAACGACGATAAGCGAATATTTGATCAAATCCTTAAGCCCCTGCTGCGCCTGCATCTGGTTCACGTTCGCCATCATGGAGGCATCCACCGTATTCAGGATGAGAATGTTGCGGAGAATGATTTGGAGCGGGAACAAGTCGGGCGACCGCAAAAAGATCAGCGCATCAAAATACGCATTCCAATGTCCGACGGCATACATCAGCGTCATCACGGCAATGATCGGTTTGGACAGCGGCAGAACGATGCTGAATATAAACCGGATGTCGCTGCAACCGTCCAATTCCGCCGCTTCCGACAATTCATCCGGAATGGTGGTCTGGAAAAACGTCCTGGCCACAATGACCTGAAAGACGCCCATCGCCCCCGGCAAAATCATCGCCCAGCGGGTATCCAGCAAATGCAGGTCTTTGACGACGAGATAATAAGGAATCAGCCCCCCGTCAAACATCATGGTGATCACAAGCATAACCATAAAAAAGCTGCGGCCGTAAAGAGTCTTCTTGGCCAGCGGATAACCAAGCATGATGGTCAGAGCCACGTTAACCACCGTGCCGACGACGGTGTAAAAAAGCGAATTTAAATAACCGACGCCGATTTGCGGATTACGGAACACCGCTTTGTAGCCGTCCAGCGTAAAATCCACGGGAAAAAGCCATACTTTGCCCGACGTAACCGCCTGGGGCGAACTGACGGACGAGCTTAATATGTAGATCAGGGGCACCGCCACAATGACAAGAATCAGCGTCAAAAACAGGTAGACGAAAGCAACGAATAGGCGATCGCCTTTGGACTCGCGAATAGCGGTTCCTTTGAACATAAGATCTCCTCTCTTTCTTGGTGCTTGTGCGTTCTCATGCATCAAACCGGGATAGGCCTACCAGAGGCTGTTGCTTGACAGTTTTCTGGCAATGTAATTGACCGTGATGAGCAGAATCAGGTTGATCACCGAATTGAACAAACCGATGGCCGCCGAGAAGCTGAAGCTTGACCCAAGCAAACCAACCTTATAGACATAAGTGGATATGACCTCGGAGGTGCTCAGGTTCAGCGGATTTTGCATCAAATATATTTTTTCAAAACCTAATTTCATGATGTTGCCCAGGTTCAGAATGAGAAGAATGACCGAAACGGGAATCAGGCTTGGGATATCGATGCGCAATATCTTCTGGATGCGGGATGCGCCGTCTACCTTGGCGGATTCATACAGCTCCGGATTCACGCCGGAAAGCGCGGCGATGTAGATGATCGCGCCATATCCCGTAAACTGCCATACATCGGACCATACATAGATGGATTTGAAAAGACCCGGCATGCCCATAAAATTCGTATTGCTCACGCCGAGCATCTCGAAAAATTTGCTGACCATCCCCACATGCGGCGTCAGGTTTACGATAATGATCGATACCATGATGACCGTGGAAATAAAATAAGGGGCGTATGAGACCATCTGTACGGTTTTTTTGAAAATGCCGTTTCGGATCTCGTTCAGCGCCAGTGCCAAAATGATGGGTGCCGGAAAGCCTACGATCAAGCCGTAGAAGCTGATGCCGAGCGTGTTTTTGATGTACAGCCAAAAATTCGGCGATTCGAAAAACTGGTAAAAATATTTAAGTCCGACCCAGTCGCTGCCCCAGATGCCTTTGATGACGTTGTAATTTTTGAATGCGATTACAATTCCGGCCATCGGTATATATTTGAAGATGATCAAATACAGGACGGGCAGCAGCAGTACGAGATAAAGCTGCCAGTGCCGCCTGATTTTTTTGCCGATGTTTCTTCTGCTTGGCGGCATTTGGGAAGATAATGAGATTTTTCGAGCCAGTCCCGGCTCGGCTTGCGGCTTGCTGATCAGTCTTGGCATGATGGGTAAACTCCTTCCGTTCGATCATACTTTCGGGCATTTCTTTCAGGTGCTGGGAATGTAAGGTGATCGTAAAGGAAACCGCGAGCCCGAACAAGAAACAAAAATAAACCGGATTAACCGTTTTCGCCTGCCGGCCCCCATACAACGTAAAAACCCACCGTAAATAAGGTCTTGGCCGGTAATGCCGATCGCCCCGGTTTCCCGATCCTAACGCAGCCCGCTGCGACGAATGAAAAAAACAGCGATGCACGATCGCTGTTCTTAACCGTTTTCTACGACTGAACCATTTTCGCCTGCCATGCTGCGCAGCTTGTCAGCCCGGTATTCGCCGGGAGCGACCCCGACGGTCCGCTTAAACACACGGGTAAACGAAATCGCATGGGTATATCCGACCCGTTCCGCAATTTCCTGCACCGAATCCCCCGTTTCCGTCAGCAGACGCTGCGCCTCCTTCATGCGGACATCGATCAAAAAATCAACGAATCTCTGTCCGGTGTTTTCTTTGAACAACTTGCTTACGTATTTGGCGTTCAGATGGAACCGGTCTCCAAGCATCTCAAGCGACAAGTCCGGATTGGCGTAATCATGCTCGATCAGCCGGCAGATGTCCCGGATGATGTTCGAATGCTGCCGGCGATCCTGAAGCTGTTTCATCCTCTCAAACTGGGCCGCAAGCACCTGTTTCGTTTCCTGCCTCAACTGCTCCAAAGAGGAACAGTTGTCCACACTCTCCGTCAGCTTCGGCAGCCCCTCCTGTATCCACTGGTTGTATATTTCCTTGCTCATGCCGGACAGTTCGCGGCCGATATGATAAATGAAATAATTCATCAAATTGTATATTTCATCATTGGTTAACAAGCCTTGCTTCAACTGTACGAACCATGCGTCATAGTCTTCGATCCAATTTGCCTTCAACATCCGGTAGGACTGAACGATGGAGCGGATCTCCCCCAAATGGGAATACACTTCGGCGACCCCGTGGCGCGAAATATCATCGCCTTGAATCAACCGGTTTTCGCCCAAAACGATTTTATATTGCAGAGCCGCAAGCGCTCCTTTATACGACATCGGAATATCGCTTAAATGCGGCGTGGATTCGCCCATGCCCATCGTGATCGTAAACTTCAAATTTTGATCGACCCATGCGATAACCTGCTCGGCAAAACGGGGCAAGACCACGGTTCTGAAATGATCGTCGTCGCTTTTTTCAAACAACATGACCGACAAGCCCGAGGAAGACACCCATTCGGACCACACCCGGCAGTCCCATTTGGAGGCCATCTCATGGACGACGGTCCGCAAGGTAAACTTAAGCAAATCCTGATCGGCTTTCGAATAGTTCCTGCAAAAATCGCCGTATTTGTCGATTTCAATCATGAGGATGCGAAATTGATCCAGCGGCTGCGGCAAGTTCAGGCGATCCGCCTCCGATTTCAATTCGGCAACCGTCAGCGATGAATCTCCTTCGATCAATTGGTGGAACATATACCGGGTCCGCAAATGGAGATCCTCCCGGTATTTCTCCTGATACTGCTTGGATTGCTCCAAAATATGGTCGACAGCGGATTCAATGAAGGCAAATTCATCCGGTTTTCCTTTCCACAAACCTCCTCCCGCCACCGGAAGCGAATAGCTGCTGAACCTGGCGGCGATGGCTTCGATCGGTTTCGAATTCCGTTTGGTGACATAAATCATCCAAATGAACCCGACGGCAATCATGACGATGCCGATTACGAACCAAAGATTATACAGATAAGAGACAGCGCTTACAAAACCATGGTTCACAAGGCCGCTCCCGTATTTCCAATTGGTATAGCTCGATATATACTCCGAGTAGACTTCGGACGAACCGACCGCGACGTCGCTGCCGAACAAAGCCTGGCCCGATGCATCCTTGACTTGAATAAAGCTGACCTTGGACTCGTACATCGATTTGGTCAAGTTGCTTAAAGAATCCGCGGCCACGTTGACGACGATCATGCCCAGGTCGTTTTTCATGTAAGGCGACCCTCTTACCAGGCTGACGACCTGCTTGCCGCCTTTCATTTTAAACTGTTCGAACGTTCGTACGCCCGTCCATTTGGGAGTCATCGATACCTGGTACTGCTCGATAAAACTCCGGTCCGGATACGTGTCGACAAATCCGTTCGTCGCGTCGCTTAGCACATACCCGTCCGAGTTTCTGACCAGATAAATCGAATCGATCAGGGGATAATAATTGATCATTTCTTTGAGCTTCTGCACGGCCCTGATATTAATATACGGATCGCTCGCCGCCGTCGACTTGAAAAAATCATTCAAAGGTTTGCTGTTAATGCTCTCAAGCACGATCATGTTGTCGATCACCTTCAAGGACGTATCTACGATACGCATCGCTTGCAGCGAGAGGTTCTTATTGGCATTCAGCGCCTCCTGGCGGCTTTGTTCGCCGAAGATCTGAAAGAACACAAAAAATATGAACGTAATTACAATGATAAAAACCGGCATGTATGAGAGCAATAGACGTTTGAACCAGGATTTACGCATGAGCAGCCCCCGCAAAGTTGATTTTTTTCCACTCTTCTCATTTCACCGCCTGCCCTCACAAATCCTTTTTGCGAATGCATAAAAATGCACTCTTCGGATCCCAGGGGCTTTCGCTTGACAATCTCATGAAAATTATTTATGTTGTTTACATACCGACTGAATGTATGAAAGGACGAAGTATGGATGGCAAGAAATAAATATCCCGAAGAAACATTAAAGCAGATTCTAAGTGTTTCGCTGAATCTGTTTTTAACAAAAGGCTATGAACACACATCATTGCAGGATATCATTAGGGGGCTTGGGGGGCTTTCAAAGGGTGCGATTTACCACCACTTCAAATCAAAAGAAGATATTATGATTGCGGTTCTCAAACAGCTCTACCAAGATGTCGAAGATACATTGGCCGCTGTCCGGGATGACAAGCAACTAACCGGTCTGGAGAAGCTGCGCCAAATCATTAGTGTTTCTTTGAATCACGACCCTGCGCAGCTAGAGATGATGTCGACAGCGCCTAACCTCTTGAAAAATCCCAAGATCTTAGCTGCCCAATTACAAAGTATAATCGAGGATGCCGTGCCCGTCTATATACAGCCTATCGTTGAGCAAGGGATATTGGATGGGACAATCAAAACGGAGTATCCTAAGGAGCTTAGCGAAATGGTGATGCTTCTAAGTAACCTTTGGTTGAGTCCTATGATCTTCGAGGCTTCACCCGAGGTTATGCTGCGCAGATGCCGGTTCGTACAGGAGCTACTGAAAGGAATTGGGATTGACCTGCTAGATGAACCAACCATCCGGCGTTACGAGGAATATTATCGTGTGTATAGCGCGAATCACTGAAACGTTGATATGAAACTATAAATTTTTTTAAACCTATTCATACCGTCGGTCGGTATCAAAATGATAGGAGGAGTCTATTTATGAAAAATACGACGAAGACCTTTGATTCGGATTACTGGCAAAAACGATTGGATGAGCTGTGCAAAACCAATGACGTGCCGGGAGCATCCCTGGCTATTCTCGTCGATGGACAAATTCATAAGTTGGCCTGTGGACTGCTGCATCGGGGGACAGGTGTAGAAGCGACTAGCGATTCGTTGTTTCAGATTGGCTCTATTTCTAAGGTGTATACAGCTACGTTGGTGATGCAGCTTATAGATTCTGGCGAATTGACTTTGGACTCAACGGTAAAGGAGATTCTTCCCGAGCTATCCATTCCCGGAACCGAAGCGATGACTATTCGTCATTTACTGAGCCACAGTAGCGGGATGACCAGCGATTTTACGATCGACACTGGACGGGGAGATGACTGCTTGGCTCGCTACGTCGAGGCTTGCAATGAGCTAAGATTGGAAAGTTTCCCCGGAACGGTTGTTTCTTACAGCAGTGTGGGATATAACGTCTTGGGCCGCATCGTTGAGGTCGTGACGAACCAGACGTGGGACGATGCTTTAAGAGACCGGCTTCTCGTTCCGCTTGGACTCGCCAGTACGGTAACACTGCCTGAGGAAGTGTTGCGGTTTCGGGCTGCGATGGGGCACTTGGCCGGCGAGGCAGATCAAATTCCGGAACCTGCTCCTTTCTGGAATCTGCTGCCGCGCTCTTCCGGCCCCAGCGGCGGGGCTTTGTGCTCAACGGCTGCTGACCTTATCCGGTTTGCCCAGATGCATCTTCACGGAGGACGTGCGCCGGACAATAACCGCGTATTAACTTCTGAGTCGGTAGCCGCTATGCAACGTCTGTCGGCCGAAACGCCTGATAAGTGGACATCCGGCAACATCGGATGGGGACTGGGTTGGATGCTTTATGACTGGAACGGAGTTTCTGTGTTTGGACACGACGGTGCTACAATCGGGCAAAACAGCTATTTGCGCGTAGTCCCCGGATGCGGCGTAGCCGTTGCCTTATTGGCTAACGGCGGAAACACAGAGCTGCTCCAGTCGGCTCTTTTTCGGGAACTATTCAAGGAATTGGCGGGTGCGAGTATGCCGGACACCGTGTTCGAACCGGCACCATACCCGCTAGCAGTTGATATTAAGCCGTTCGTTGGTACCTATAAGCGTCAAGGAGTCGTCATGACGGTTACCGAAAGAAACGGAATGTTGCATTTGTTATACGAAATTTTCGATGGCAGGCAAATCCCTTCTCCACCGCTGGAAATAACCCTCAGCCCCGTGTCAGAAACAGTATTTGCAGGAGCGGGCATGGGCCAGGACTGGATACCCGTGGTTTTCTCAACGCTGACGGACGGTTCAGTATATTGCTACATGGGCATGCGAGCCGCACCGAAAATCGCGTAAGCGCTAAATTTTTCTTTATAGTCGCTCTGGGGTAGTGTCAGCTTCACTGGTATACTACCCCAGTATTAAATCTCTTCATCCATCCCCCATTTTCGGTGACAATCTCTGTTACATCAAAAGACCATTCCCTCCTCCCTGGCCGCTAAGTCGATTTTTTTAATGGCATGAGGCCATCTTTACGGGTCTACTATCGCAGCACGCGGTCGTTTGACGATTACATGTCCATCGGGCAAAATAATGGTTACCATCGGATCTTGACTGCTATTTAAGACATGCCACAATATCGCTCCAATGGATAAGAACCATAAGTCATAAATTCTAAATAAAATGGAGTTGACTTCGAAACCAAATGAAAAAGCCAGATGAACATTCGCTTTCAGATGAATCGCTTGATGCAGAAACGGCTCGTTTGGCCCGACTGATCCACGCCTATACTCCATATGACGGCACGTTTAGCCAGTGCATTCCCGGTTTGGACGTCAGCCGTTATTCAAAAGTAAATACGGACTGCGTGAGAACCTTCAACTCCCCCTCTCTGTTAGTCGTTGCCCAAGGAGTAAAGGTTGCCACCGTGGGGCAGGAGATCTATCAGTTTGGCCGTTCACATATGCTCATGTTCCCTGTCGCTCTACCGATTGCTGTGAGCACCATACAAGCCAGCCCTTCTGAACCTTTTCTAAGTGTAAAGCTGAAGCTGGACCCACAAAGGATTGCCGAGTTAGCACTGAAAGTGTATCCCCAGGGCCTGCCTCCCATTAGGGAAAGACGCGCAGCGTATATCATTCACGCCGATTTGGGTATGATCAAAGCTGTGTCGAGGCTTCTGGAGTGTCTTTCTAATCCCGTTGAAGCTAAATTGCTTGCCCCGCTTGCGGTGGATGAGATTTTGATGCGAGTCCTGCTTAGCCCTGTTGGCGTTCATGTCGCTGAAATGTGTTCTGCCGACTCGAGAATGCAGCGAATTGTGAAGTCGATTATGTGGCTGCACGACAACTTCCCCCAGCAAATAAAGATCAGGGATTTAGCCAAGTTGGTACATATGAGCGAATCCTCGTTTCACGAACATTTTAAGGCAGTCACTTCAATGAGCCCGCTGCAATACCAAAAAGCGCTTCGCCTTCATGAAGCGAGACGTCTGATGATATCCAGCTCTATGGATGTAAACACTGCTTGTCAACTGGTTGGGTATGTAAGCACTTCTCAGTTTAGCCGAGATTACAGCCGCTTTTTCGGTACCCCGCCCAAGAGAGATATCGCTAAATTGCGCCAACAAAAGTAAAGTTTATAGTTTGTGATATCGGAGGATTAGACAATAAGTGACGAGGAACTGGCAAAAACCTGGGCGATACGCAGATTATAATGAGTAAGTCTTGAGGCTGGCGTTGCGACTCTTTTTTTCGCAATACCCGTGCTTCAAGTAGATCCACTTTTAAGTTACTTAAGGAGGATTTCATAATGCGTATTTTTGTCACAGGAGCGACGGGTTTCATTGGTTCCGCCGTCGTGAGCGAACTCATCGAAGCAGGTCACCAGGTCGTCGGCCTGGCCCGCTCCGACAAGGCTGCCGAGTCATTGACTGCAGTCGGGGCGACGGTGCATCGCGGTGCCCTCGACGACCTCGACAGCTTGCATAAGGGTGCTGCCGCATCAGACGGCGTTATTCACCTAGGCTTCAAGACCGATTTCGCGGATTTCGCAGGCGCAGTCGCAACCGACCTGCGCGCCGTCGAAACGTTTGGGGCGGCGCTTGAAGGCTCCAATAAGCCGTTTGTGTTCACTACGGGAACCTTAGTGGTCGCATGGTCGAACCCGGTGCCGATCCTCGGAACGGAGGAGACCGCGGTGGACTCCAACGTACCACGGGGCGCGGCGGAAAACGCGGCGATCGCACTAGCAGATCGAGGAGTACGATCATCGGTCGTTCGGCTCGCACCAACCGTGCATGGCCCGGGCGATCATGGCTTCATCTCCATGCTGATCGACATTGCTCGTAAAAAAGGGTTCTCTGCCTACGTCGGCGACGGGTCCAACCGCTGGCCGGCTGTTCATCGCCTCGACGCGGCGCGTTTGTACCGTCTCGCAGCTGAATCCGCATCAGCCGGCTCTCGGCTGCACGCTGTCGGCGAAGAAGGTATTCCATTCCGTGATATCGCCGGCGCCATCGGTCGCAGCTTAAACCTGCCAGTAGCCAGCATCTCCCGTGAAGAGGCAGAAGCCCATTTCGGTTTTCTCGGCCCTTTTACGTATACCGACAACCCCATGTCGAACACTCTGACCCGGGAACGTTTGGGCTGGCAGCCCGTGCACCCTGCATTGATTCCCGACATCGAACAGGGGCATTACTTCAATAACTGAACCGCTGGCTGCATCTGTGTCTTCGCGTTATGTGATGTTTAGAGGGCGCTGAAGAACTAACACGCCTTTGTTGACTCCGTATCTTGAATAACCACAAAGAAGACATCTATCCTCAGACAGATGTCTTCTTTATGATCAGTCACGATGATCAGTCACGCCATCATAAGCTGCACCACCACAAATTGACCAGCCGAACCCACGTTGTTTCCGGCGTCATTGTCGTCTTCCCAATTTCATCAATGTTAGCTGAATAGATCTGTCCCAATAGGTTCCCGCTCTTGCCCGTTAGCTGCACTTAGGCATCACGTTTACGGTAAAAAACAATAGCTACAATAATAAGGATCAGTGTCCATACCATTGAAATTCCCGTCCCTTGCATTGGCGTTAGGACCTTTATTTCATCAGGGGCAGGCGGCATATACATATAGGATCCGGCCATATCCGGAAAATAATTTTTAATGCTAGGCAGAAAATTTCTCAACAATGGACTGACAATGAAATAATAAACAAGCAGCAGCACTATAGCAGGAGTGGTTCGTTTCAGTAAAGTTCCTATCGCTGCACTGAGAAGTGTGGTTAATGTTAGATAGCCTGCCGCACCTGCTAATGCTTTTATCATTGTGTCTGTTTCCATCCCTACTGCTTTGTCTCTCATCATCATAAAAGTATACAGTACGCCGGATGCAGCAATAAAAAACGCCACAGGAACGGTTATCATGGCCAATGCCAAATGCTTCATGGATAATTGAACCCCGCGCCAAGGTATCGTAGCTAAAGTAGTTCGAATCTGTCCACCCGTATACTCCGAACAAGCAGCCAAGATACCAAGAATAATGAACCCTGCTTGAAGATAACCTATTGAAGCAAGTCCTATACTCAGTATACTTTGCGTCCCCGCTTCCCCTTGCAGGCCAACTGAAGTAAAAGCTGCCGTTAAAACCACATTAAGAATGAATGTGCCCATAAGAGTGAGCCAGGTCAATGGTAATGTTGCTAATTTGTCCAGTTCAGCATGAAGGATTCGTGTTATCTTTATACTCGAAGGGATACTCATGATGCAACGTCCCTTCTATGAAATACAATAGCTGCAACAATGAAAAGAACGACTACCCATGCGAACATGACGAATCCGCCTATGAACGGGGTATGAAAACTGTCGCTCATCGTCATAAACATATCAATGCCAGCCCGGTCCGGTAAGTACAACGCCAACTTCGTAACCTTGGAAAGCAAGTAACTAAATGATATAAAGGAAGTATTTATGATGAGCACAGCAAGCGGGATCATGCCATTTTTGGTTAGGACAGTCAACCCGAATGCTAAAAGGGCAGTGAATGTCCAGTAACAAACTGCACCGAGCAGTTTAGACCATTCAAATACGGGAGTATATCCACCAAGGACAAGATACGTGGCTGACACCGTTGTTATCATGGCAACAACACTAAGCATGATGCTGATCACGGATACAGCGCCTGCTTTGGACAGAAAAAAATGAAGCCTTGATGAAACAACCGTTAAGCTTGTTGCAATCTGTTGTCCCCCGCCCGATTCACTGCTCTCTGTCAAATACTCGCTGCTGACGGCAAGCACGCCGAGAATAATGACACCTTGTACACCAAGGGCCAAGCCAATATAACCAACTTCCGATAGCCGCGTGCTGACTCCAGCTATAATTTCCTCTTTTTGTGCTATGCTGTCCAAGGCAGCGATGACCGCTGGGCTAAATGCTCCAAGCAGAAAGGCAAGCCAAATGCCCGGCAGGGAGAACAATTTGGATAGTTCCGCGTTGAATACTCTCATACAACGTCACCTGCTTTGTCTGATGTCAGGGCAAAATAGGCTTCCTCCAGCGAGGAATGGTTACCGATCACTTCTTCCAATGTTCCGTCTGCAACGATTTTTCCCTGCTTAATAATCACCACATCATCAACCGTCTCTGCAAGCTCTCCCATCAGATGACTCGATAGTAACACCGTGTTTCCAGACGCAGCGCGTTCACGTAAAAATGTCCGAATAAAGCGGATTCCTTCCGGGTCAAGCCCGTTTACAGGTTCATCTAAAACCAATATTTCCGGATCCCCAAGAAGCGCAGCTGCCAGTCCAAGTCTTCTCCCCATCCCAAGGGAATAACTTCCAACCCTTTTTCCAGCCGCATTCGTAAGTCCTACGATTTCCAAAACTTCCTCTACACGTGAGCGGGGCAATCCTGCGGCACGGGCAATCCAACGCAAGTGTGCCCGTCCGGTTCGCATACGATGAGCTCCAGATCCATCCAGTGCGGCACCTACTGTTGCCAGAGGATGTTGCAATTCTGCGTATGGCTTGCCATTCATTAATGCACTTCCTGAGGTGGCACGATCCAATCCAAGGAGGATACGAAGCGTAGAACTTTTACCTGCCCCGTTTGGGCCTAAAAAACCAGTCACTCTACCTGGCCTAGCCTTAAAACTGATACCTGATAAGATCTCTTGAGTTCCGCGACGTTTCACCAAGTTATGAATTGTGATCAACCATAACACTCCTTTTCTGTTATGGCTCCAATTATAAATAAGCAAAGTTACATCCCGGTTATCAGGCTGTTTACTTCTGAGTTAACTTTAGGTTAAGCTCTACCAATGGCTACTCTTGTGCCGTTTTCATTTGATGCAAAGTCAGCTTTCAGCTTCATTTTTTTCAACATATAATCGCAAGCGGATAAACCAATCCCCGCTCCTCGCTCATAGGAAGCGCTATCCAAACCGGGCCCCCTGTCTGCAACGATAATCCGTTCCCGTTCTACATCAACCACGATGTTGGCATATTTTCCTTCTGCTGCATGCCGAAGAATGTTCTGAAATAAATTATCCAGCACCCGTGACAACCATGCAGGATCTGCTTTCCAATAAAAAGTCTTCTCTGCCGGTAAATGTACATCAAGCTGAATTTGTTTTTCTTCAAATGCAGGATACCATGCAGCAACAGATGCTCTTACTAAACGCACAATATCTGTTGAAACGGGTTCAAAAGGATGTTTCCCTGATATAAGCAATGTATAGGAAAGCAAATCATCCATGAGATCCCCGACTCTGGTGATCGTGTGGTTCATCTCCGTTAATGAGTGTCGTCCTTCTAAACTCAAGGATTCTTTATTTAATCTGGAGACATGTCCTCTCAAAATGGTAAGCGGCGTTCGCAAGTCGTGGGATAAATTCGCAATGAGCCGATGTCGCAACAATTCCTCTTCATGTGCTCGTTTACGGCTGTCTTCCAGCTGCTGAATCATCCAATTAAAAGAACTTCCTAGCTGGTCGATCTCATCCATACGATCCAATTGAACAGATATGGGTTTAGGGAATGAGTTATGTTTAGCGGAAAATGACATGGCTTGCTGTAAGCCGGCGAGACGTTTTTGAAGTTTAAAGAAGAACAGCCAAGATAATATAACAAATGCGACCATAATAAAAACAAACAATAGTAAGGACACGTAAAACAGATTTAACGTTGTTACATTGTTTTCATGGATACTTGAAACCCCAAAAAACGCACTGGAGAAAATAAGCAAAATCGGAGGAAGAAAGATAAACAGAAAATGTACTTTTAGAAAACGACGCAATAATGATCTAGTCTGCTTCATCGTTTCACCCGGTAGCCTATTCCCTTCAACGTTTCAATAATCTCCGGGGAATCCGGATGGCGTTCCAGTTTTTGACGCAAACGATGGATATGCACCATTAACGTTTTATCGCCCGTGATATAAGGTTCTTCCCAAATAGCTTCATAAATTTGTTCTTTTGGCAAAACTTGATTAGGGTGACGCAAGAAATACATTAAGATCTGATGTTGTTTCCCTGTCAATATAATTTCTTCTCCTGTGCGTTTGTCAAAAATCATTTGGCTCTCGGGATCTACTTCAATCTGATTTCCTAATGAAATGCGTGCGGAAGGGGTTCCACCCCTTCGACGGATTAATACTTCTAATCTTGCAACCAACTCATCCGTATGGAATGGTTTCGTTAGATAGTCATCGGCAAATTGCAAACCATCTACCTTATCTGTTACCGATGTTCGAGCAGATAATAGCAAAATAGGAACATCAGGAGCTGCCTTTTTTAATCGTTTCCCCACCGTAAATCCGTCTAAACCGGGTAACATGATATCCAAAACGACGACTTCGTGCTGATGTACTTCGGTTTCGGCTCCTTCACCAGATAACAGCCACTGAACCGTAAATCCTCGCTGTTCCAATTCTTCTTTTAGCAGGCTGCCTATTTTCTCATGATCTTCAATATATAATACGTTTCTTTTCAAGCAACATCCCTCTCTCTATATCGCATGAATAAAAGCAGAAACTTTCTCTTCCATACTTTTTCATATATTATCATAATTTGGGTTCCGGGATATAAAGCGTTGATCAAACAGTAACGCAAAAAGCAGCATGGTCAAGGAACCTGACCATGCTGCTGCAACTTTGCTTGGATCAAAAGACTAAGGAGCGCGATCGCTATCCCTTGATCCCGGAAAGCGTTACGCCCTCTATGATATAACGCTGACCGATGATATACACGATCAGCACCGGAATCAGCGCAATCGAGGCGCCGGCCATCATGAGCGTCCAGTCCGTGGAATACATGCCGCGGTACAGGTTCAGCATCATCGGGACGGTGAATTTTTCGGGAGTGTTCAGGAAAATGAGCGGATAGAAGAAACTGTTCCACATGCCGAGGAACGTGAAAATGCCGAGCGCCGACAAAGCCGGTTTCACCAGGGGCAGCATGATCCGCGCATAAATCGTCCAGCGGTTGGCTCCGTCCACGATGGCGGCCTCCTCCATCTCCTTCGGAATGCCTCTGAAAAACTGGCGCAGCAGAAACACGCCGAAGGCGTTAAACAAGGCGGCGGGCACAATGATCGACAAATGCGAATCGAGCCAGCCGATGCTTTTCATCATCAAATACAGGGGAATGATCGTGACTTGCCCCGGCACCATCATCGTCGCCAGAAACAGGACGAAGAGGGGCTCCCGGAAGGGGAAGCGGATCTTGGCAAATGCGTAAGCCGCCATCGAGCAGGTGAACAGCTGGGAAGCAACGACGATCACGTTGATATAGAAGCTGTTGAAATACGCTTTTCCGAAAGGCAGCGCGGTTAACGAGGTTTTAAAATTGGACCACACGAACGGATCGGGGATCCATTTCGGCGGCACGATAAAAACTTGGGACAGATCCTTGAGCGAGCTGAGCAGCATCCATACAAACGGCAGTGCCATAATGCATGCGCCGATCAGCAGTATAATATGAAGCAGGACGGTGGACAAACGAAGTCCTCTGGTCTGCATGCGTTCTCCTCCTTATCCGGTCGATTCTAGTCCTCGTAATGGACCCAGCGTTTGGACATTTTCATTTGGAACAGCGTCAGCGCCAAGATCATGATGAACAAAATGACTGCGGTCGCCGTACTTTTCCCGAACGTAAAGTCCACGAACGCCGAATCGTAAATGTGAAACACGATCGTATAGCTCGCTTTCGCGGGCCCGCCGGAGGTCATGACGAACGACTGGTCGAACACCTGAAACGAACCGATGATCGTCATAATCGTCACGAAAAAGGTCGTCGGAGATAGCAGCGGAACGGTTATGTTGATAAACTGCTGCCATTTGCTGGCGCCGTCAATCTGTGCCGCTTCGTAATAGCTGGCGGATATGCCCTGCAGCCCGGCCAGGAACAAGACCATATTCCCGCCAAGACCCATCCAGACGCTGAGCATGGCGATCGACGGCATGACAAACCGCGTGTCGGTCAGCCAGCGCGGGCCATCGATCCCGAACCACTCCTTCAAATAAAGGTTGATCAACCCGAAATCGGCGTTAAACAGCCACATAAAGACGACGGCGACCGCCACGGACATCGTAATGTTCGGCATAAAATAAATGAGTCTGTAGATCAGCTTGCCTTTTACCCGGTTCAGGCCGACCGCGATCAGCATCGCCAAAATAATGCCCGTAGGCACGGTTAGCACCGTATAGTACAGCGTATTGACCAAGGCGATCCGGAAATCCTCATCCTTGAACGTGTTGATGAAGTTGTCCAGTCCGACAAACTGCTTCTCTCCCATCCCGTCCCATTTCATCATGCTGAGCACGAAAGCCGAAATCAGGGGAATTAAGGAGAACAGCAGCAGTCCGACCAATTGGGGAAATATAAAGACATACCCCCAAATCCCATCCGATGTCTTGCTCGTCATAGCGGTCTTCCGTTTGTTGTCCGGCTGCAAGGCCGGTGCAGAAGCCGCTTTGTTGGCCGTCTGATTCTGCATAAACAACCACCTTCCCTCTTGCGAATTACGCCTTACAAAGCGCTGGCCGTCAGCCGCCGGCCGTATGGAAAGAGGGAAGGAACGCTGCGCGGTGCCCTGCGCTCCTTCCCTCCGGACTTTCGTTATTTGCCGTTTTTATAATCGTCGATTTTTTTGTTGGCCATGTCCTGAATGTCTTTGAGCGACGCGTCCAATTCGCCGTTCTTAAGCCACAGTGCCTCGAACTTGGAAGTAATGTCCGTGCTTAACCCCGGAATGCCGGCCTCGAACGGCGTCAGCGAATAACCTACCTCACGGGCATCGAGGAACAGCTGCGCATGCTCCGGCAGGTTGCCTTCCAGAACGACGTCATCCACGCCTTGAACGGACGGTACCGCATTGCCCCCGCCTTGCAGACGGAACTTCTGTCCTTCCGAGCTCAGGAACTCGGAGTAGAAGGTATAGGCGGCGTCTTTATGCTTCGATGCGCTGTTCATGACCAGGAATGCCGTCGGAATTCCGGCCGGTTCAATCTTTTTCCCCGTGTTCGTCGGCCAAGTCACGACATCGTACTCCAGGCTGGAATTTTTCTTGAACAGCGGCAGATACCACCGTCCGGCCCCGACAAACCCGACTTGGTTGGACATAAACATGGCGTCGCCGCCCTGCCCCTTCGGCAGCGTACCTGCAAATGTAATATTTTTCTCCTTCACGTTATCGTACAGGAACTGGAACGCTTCCTTCGCCTTCGGATCGTCATAACCGATAAACTTGCCGTTATCGTCGTAAACTTTGCCGCCGTTGGACGTTACCCAGCTGTAATAGCTGTTCCAGGAGTTGTCCAGTACGTACCCGTACTTTTTCGAGTCGCGGATTTTCTCCACCATGCCTTTGAACGCGTCCCAGGTCCACTCTCCCTTCGCCTGAAGGTCGGCCGGCATCTCCGTAATTCCCGCGTCCTTCAGCACTTTCTTGTTGTACCACAGCACCATCGGGTTGCAGTCGACCGGCACGCCGTAGATTTTGCCGTCACGCTTCGCCGCGCCCCACAGCCCCTCGAAATAGTCCTCCGGTTTGATTTTGCTGTCTGCTGCCGTCATTCGCGGCGTTACTTCCTCGATGCTTTTATTCTCGATCAGTTTCACGACGAAGCCATCGCCGGCATAAAACACGTCAGGAGCGGTTCCTCCCGTCAGCTGCGTCAGAATTTTCTGATCGTATTCCCCCGGAATCGGAATCAGCTCCGCCTCAATGTCCGGATGCTTCGAGTTGAAGTCCTTCGTAAACTCTTGGAAGCGGGTCAGCTCTCCGGGATTCCCCCAGGTCGCCCATTTAATCTTGACCTTCTCCCCGCCGCCTTTGCCGTCTTCCGACACCGCTCCCTGGTTGTCGCTGCCGCCGCCCGATCCGCATGCCTGCAGCACAACCGACGCCAACAATACCACCGCGAGCAAGGACTTTCTGAGCTTCTTCATTTCTTTACTCCCCCATTCAAAAGAGTAGTCGTCTGCTTCGTACCTTATCTTGAAAACGTTTACGTGAATATTATAAAACGGCTCCCTTCGCCATTTGAACGGCACTAATTTCCGAAATCGTGTCATGTTTACCTATGTTTTCTATTTTGTGAAGTATTCAGCTAAAGGGCGCCGATTTGCGCGGCATTCCCTGGAATTCCGCCGGCGTCAGTCCGACGACTTTTTTGAACTGTTTGCTGAAATGCTTGGTGTCATTAAAGCCGGACATCTCTGCGACCTCATATACTTTCAGCGTTGGATTCTGCAGAAGTTCCTTTGCCCGGTTCACCCGCAGCGTAATCAAATAATCGATGAAATTATGCCCGGTGACCCGCTTGAACATTTCACTGAAATAATTGCGGCTGACGCACACCTTGTCGGCAACCTGCTGCAGTGAGATCGACTCCGTAAAATGCTCCGAGATATACTCGACCGCCTGCTGGACGATGCGCTGGTGCAGCGATTTATCCGGAGGCGGACAATCCGCCGGGAGGGGCAGCGGCATCACGGCGACTGCCGGGTCGGCGCTGTTTTTTTCCTTATACTGCTCCAAAATACGGAGATCTTCCTTCTCCTTCTGCAGGCTGTGGCGCATTTCATACAGCACCGTTTTTAGCGATTCCGCACTCAGCATCGGCTTTAAAATATAGTCAAAGGCACCCAGCCGGATCCCTTCTCGCACATACTCGAAATCGCTATGGCAGCTGAGCAGAAGCACCTTGACCCAAGGGCAGAGCTCCCTCGTCCTGCGCGCAAGCTCAAGTCCATCCATCACCGGCATGGCAATATCGGTAATCAGAATGTCGATTTCCTTGCTTTCGACCCATTTCATCGCCCGCTGGCCGTTGGAAGCCTCTCCCACCAGCTCGAATCCGTTGACTTCCCAATCAAAAGTAGACCGAATTCCCATTCTTGCGATGGCTTCATCATCAACCAACAGCACTTTGTACATCATGATCCCCCTTCAATGTCGTAAAAGTAATCGTGACCTCCGTCCCCTGCATGAGCTCGCTGGTCACGCTGACCCCGTATTCGTTGCCATAATACAGCCGAATCGTTTGGTGCACATGGCGCAGCCCGATGTTGGTCATCCCCCGGTTATGATGCCGCCCCTCCTCGGCGAAAATTTGGGCAAGCCGCTCCTCGCTCATGCCTACGCCGTCGTCGGCGATGCTGATGATGATCTCCTCCCCCTCTTGCCGCGCACGAATCTGAATCGTACCCGGTTCATCCTTCGGCGCGATGCCGTGGAAGACCGCATTTTCAACAATCGGCTGGAGAAGCATGCGCGGAATCGGAATTTGCTTCAGCTCATCCGGACAATCCATTAGCAGCGTGATGGCGTTGTCATATCGGTACCCTTGGATGACCATATATTTCTGCAGCAGGTCCAGCTCTTCTCCTAATTGGATGAAAACGCCGTTTCGCCCCATGCTGACCTCGAGCAGCTGTACGAGCGAAGTCACGGCTTTGTCTACGTCGTTCGTGCGGTTCAGCTTGGCAAGCCAGCGGATCGAATTGAGCGTGTTGTACAGAAAATGCGGATTAATCTGGTACCGAAGGGCCCGGATTTCCGCCTTCTTCTTCTCGGATTCCTCCTTGGCGATCCGCTCGACGAGCAGCTCGATCTGTTCAATCATCTTGTTGAAGCTGCGGCCAAGCTGCCCGATTTCATTGCGTCCGACGCTGCGGCTGCGGATGGTCAAGTCGCCGGCTTCTCCTTTGCGCATCAAGCGGCTCAAATAGACGAGCGGATTCCCGATTCGGCGTGTAACGTAGTAGCCCATGCCAATCGCCAGCACGATGGAGCACAGGGCAATGAGCACCGTCAGATTCCGAATGCTGGACGAGTCTGCAGTCAACTCCTCGAGCGGTACGACGCCTACCACGAGCCAGTCGTTGTTCAGTCGCTCTGGAATCATGAGCGTGTTGCGCTTGCCCTCGCGCAGCTGCATTTTCCGGGCCGGCAGCGGCAGCTTGGACGTCTTCCCGTATTCGTCCGGGTTGGGATGGTAGAAATATTGATTTTGCTCATTGACGATGTAGACGTAACCCGTGTCGCCGAATTGAACGCGGTTCAGCTCATCGATCAGCACATTTCCCATGACCTCGACAAACATGACGCCGATGACTTCGCCCGTCTCCCAGCTCCGGATGGCCCTGCCGAGACCAAAAACCGGGAATCCCATCCCGGTCCTTTTCAGGTACGAAGTTTCGGAGAGCCCAAACCATACGGTATTGCCGTTCGCTTTCAAAATGGCCTTATACCAGTCGGAATCCCATTGATTCGGAATCGACATGAGGGAGTCTGCGCTAAGCACCGAATTTTTTCCTTTTGTATCAAAAATGTAAATATCGAGAATTTCCGGCGAATTGATCATAATCGAAGTCAGCATGTCCTTGCCGTCCTTCACCTTAAGCGTCGTTTCGTAGGCGTTATCACCCTGTCTCTGCTCCAAAATGTTGTGGACGATTTTGCTGTTGAGCACCATCATCGAGGAGTCGTCCAGTTTCTTGAAAAACATGTTGAGCTTATCGCTCACCTGCACAATCGTTAGCGCGGCCACTTTGCTGACCTGCTCTTCAACGATCATGGACGATTTGTGGTAGGATATGAATCCTCCAATCAGGACAGGAAGAGTCATCCCGAAGAAAAAAAAGAGGAATAGCTGCACGACAATCGAGTGCAATGGGGGAAAACGAGTGTGGAACCAGGATCTCATTGTTGCGAATCACCCTCTTTTTTCAAAAGTATCACTTGCGTAATGCTATTTTATATACGAATGATTACGCTTTCAAAGCAATGTTGTAAAAATTCCGAACAAAGCACGAAATATCGTAAGAAAAACCTCTTACGACGTACTAATCAATCAGGAAGATAAGGGGTTAACAGATGTAGTTTAAGCGTTGGAGGCCGGAGGGGATTTTTCGCAGGGAAAGCAGGTCATGCTCTTCTATTGAACTAAAATGAATATTCTACAGAAAAAAAGCTAGGGAAAAATTCCCTAGCCAGATCAGTTGTACAAACTTTTCGATGCTTCATCAACGAAACGACGAAAGAAATTTCGGATGTCCTTTGTTAACAAATCAGGAACCTCCATTGCAGCGAAGTGTCCTCCATGTTCAAACTCCGTCCAGTGTACGATATCATACTGTTGCTCTGCAAGACGGCGCACGGGCCTGAAGGTCCTCCTAACGAGAAGAAGATGATATTGTTTACGAATGTAAGTGCTTGCTTGCACCGGGTGTAAGAAAAAACTAGGGAGCCAGCGCCCTAGCAAACAGATCGACGCTCCGCTCGATAAACATGTCAAGTGTAATTTCGTTAAAACAAAAAAAGCCGCATCTACGCGGCTATGAAGCGTGTGTTGTGCCAGTCCTCGCTCGATCTCTTCACGGAACTTGTCGTCCCCTTGGTCGCTGCCTCCCTTATGAGATTGATGCAACGGGGTGATCGGCTCCAGGATATTTACTCTAGAAACGTATATTTCAGTTCAGTCATCTTCTGAACGTCTCTCTTATTTATTACCGAGATGTTCCGCCAAACCGATTAGAAGACCTTCTTTTCCACGAATGTAGCAGAGCCGATACGAGTCCTCGTACTGGACCACTTCGCCAACGAGCTGAGCACCATGCTTCTTGAGTCTGGATACCATTTCGTCAATGTCTTCAACGGTGAACATGACGCGTAGATAACCGAGGGCATTTACAGGTGCATTCCGGTGGTCTGATATCGTAGGCGGGGTGATAAATCGCGAAAGTTCAAGCCGGCTGTGGCCATCCGGGGTAACCATCATAGCAATCTCTACACGTTGTGAACCCAGCCCGGTTACTCGACCCGCCCATTCGCCTTCGACAGTGGTTCGCCCTTCGAGCTTCAAGCCAATCTCCTCGAAGAAAGAGATTGCGTCATCCAGGGATTCTACGACGATGCCCATATTGTCCATTCTTATTAATTTGTTATTTTCCATGGTTATATCTCCTTTACGTTTATCAGGCTTTGCCTCGCTGGCTTCATCCATACGATATCTCTGTATGACCCATTTGGGGCTGCATCCGGCTCCGGGATTTCACTGGACAGCAGTCCTTCAATAAAAAAGGCAACCCTCCCTTCTGTCTTGCGTATAAGGCGGATGCTCTTCCAATCTCCATTCGACGAACCCGTTGTGCTTTAACCAGATTGACGCGTTTGTACAAGAAGTCCAGGAACGTAAGGTGGTAAGTTACCTATATACAACGTAAGTATGCTGGTTCTAAAGAGGATTCGACATGCAGTTGGATTATACCTTCTACATTGGAGCCAGCGCGAATGTGGTGTGGGACGTGCTGTTCATCCCCGAAAAATCGTCCCGCACTTTTATCGGAGACGCCATCCAATCCTGTTTGAAAGCAGGCGACCCCATCCGGCTCGCCGGTCCTGGGCTAGACGGGGACACAAGTTTCGCTTCTTTCGATTGGAAAAACGCTCAAAAAGCACTCCGCAGAGTGCTTTTTCTGTTTAAGTAAACTGACCGTTAGCATAATAAGTCTCATAGTTGCCGAAAACAGCTTGTTTCATGGTTCTCTCAACATATGGACAAATGCCATGGACGCGGGGGATATCTCCTCGAAAGAAAGCGCGATGACCCCAATCTCCCTGGTAATGGCAGGCGTAATTGGTTTAACGATGAGTTCGTGGGACACGGAAGATAGCGTAAAGTCGAACACAAGACCGATTCCGAGCCGTCTGCGGACCATTTGGATCAGGGTTTCGGCCGTTTGGACGGTCAAGCTGCTTTCGAGATTCAATTGGTGCTGTTGAAGTATGCTGTTCATCGCCGCCTCATGCCCGCCTTTACAATAGATCATCTCATGCCGGTATCTTCCGAGGTCGACAACCGCTGTATCCTGCAGCTCGTGATCGTCCGGAATGACGGCCACCATGTGATCGCGAACCAGGCTATGACACTCAAATCCCGTAAAAGGGGAAGCGACGAGCCCAATCTCCACGGTACGGTCGGTGACCCATTCCTTGATCTGGTCGGATACCCCCTCATTCAGTTCGATTTGAACATGAGGATACTTGGCCCGGAACCTGGCGATAGCCTCCGGGAGCAATAGAGTCGACGCGGCGGGAAACGAGCCGATTTTGATTTTTCCGGATAAGAGCTGGCTCTCCCGGCTGGCTACCTGAAAAATGCGGTTTTCAATGGATTGCATCTGCCTGGCCAATACCAGCACCTCTTTGCCGACATCGGTTAAAATGATCCCCTTCTGCTTATCCCTGACAAACAGTCTCACTTGCAGCGCCTCTTCAAGCTGTTTAATCGTCTTGCTCACAGCCGGTTGGGAAATAAACAATGCTTTCGCTGTTTCGGTAAGGTTCAATTTTTCGGCGGCTGTCATAAAAACATTCAGGTGGTTCAAGTTCATTTTCATCGTACACACCCTCATAACCATATAGTTATTTCCTTCATAACAAATATGTATTTCAGTTATGAACTATTATAACGTATTCTAATTACACGGCAACACGGAGGCATGACACGCATTTGAAGGTTGTAAGGAGGAGATTACCTTGATCGATCATGCAAAAAAAGCGGAAATTCCTCAAACATCGGAGGACTCCCGCGTATCAACGCGCCGTATCTGGACTACGGCTTGGCTCATAACATCCGTATTCATGCTGTCCAATTCAGCGACGCCGCTGTATGTACAATGGCAGACGGCGCTGGGATTCACGAACGGAACACTAACGCTTATTTTTGCCGCTTATATCGCGGGTTTGCTTGGCAGCCTGCTCGCAGCCGGACAATTGTCCGACCGCTTGGGACGGAAGGCGGTGCTTTATCCGGGTCTTCTGGCTGCGGTGGCGGCCTGTGCGCTGTTTGCATTGGCCGATTCAGTTGGCATGCTGCTCGCGGCGCGGTTGCTTACAGGCATAGCCGTCGGCGTCATCGTCTCCGCCGGCATGGCGGCGGTCGTGGATTCCGGTGGACACGGCAAGAAACAGCTGGCATCCCTTGCCGCTTCCGTGGCCATGGTCCTCGGAGCCGGACTTGGGCCGCTGCTGGCCGGGATGATGGCCCAATTTCTTGCGCACCCCGTCGTGCCGGTGTATTCCGCTCAATTTATCATTTTGGCAACGGCCTTTATGGTGGCAGCCCGTCTTCCCTCCCGGCGGAATCCTGCGCACGAAGAGTGGAAGCTGCGCTTCCCGTCGGTTCCTAAGCATAACCGTCTGCACTTAGCTCTGGGAATATCCGTGTTTGCCCCGGGCATTACTTCGACTTCCTTTGTACTGTCGCTGGGTCCTCCGCTGCTGTCCAAACTGCTGCATGTGACCAGTCCCTTGGTGGCTGGAGGAACAGCCTGTGTCATGTTTTTGGCGGCGACGGGCATACAATTCGTTGTCAAAAGGCTCTCGGTTCGCAGTCTGTTTCTTTTGGGAGTTGCGGTTATCCTATTGTCCATGATCTGTCTGGTTACCGCCGTCATGTACTCGTCACCCGCATTCCTTGTTCTAGCCGCGGTGCTCGCGGGTGCAGGACAGGGATTGGGGCAGCTTGGAGGCCTGATGCTGATCAGCTTGCATGTCCCGGAACATCGCCGCGCCGAAGCCAATGCGGTACTGAATATCGGAGGATACGTACCTGCGGCGCTGCTGCCGATCGGAACAGGTTTTTTGATCGATATGACCAGCATCTCCCTGGGTGCCTCGCTCTTTGCGGCTGTCATCGCGGCGGTTTCGGTCGCGGGTGCCGTTTTTGTAACAGTGAAGTTTAACAAAAGATAAAGTAAAGAGATGCTGATTTCCACGGGCCGAACGATTCAAAAAGCGGTGATCTCATACAGTCCCAGTACAGAGCATTGGAAGATTCCATCAAAATCATGAGGGGAAGTCGGTCTAGTTATACGAAAGCAGCCGGGTAATCACATCCGGCTGCTTAATTATTATAGTTTCTCGATCGAAAAGCCAAGAATACTGTCGGTTTGCTTCTTTGCTTGCACCGACGCATTGTCCAAAAATACCTCCGGACGGCTGAGTGCCGTACAGTACCGACCAAATAAGCTACTGTCTTTACAGGTATTCATTGAGCTCTCGATCATTAGCTTAAAGTCTATGACCTGATAGTGGAATGCTTGACAGTAGAGCGGCGGTGACAGCACGGATGTCGCTATTCCACGTTGCTGTGCTGCTTGAACGCCGCGGCATTGTCCACGCCGCGAGACTCCGCGTAGCACAGGCAGACCGCGTCCAGCACAAGGTGGACGCATTGGTCAAACAGCGAGCCTAGCGGCTGAATGCTCGCGCTTTCGCCTTCCCGGCGGTGCTTCGTGGCCGCCGGAATCGCGAGCACCCGCACGGCCGACCGGGCGAGCGGGGATTCGGCGTCGGTCGTCAGGGCGATGACCGACGCGCCGAGCTCCCGCGCCTTCTCTGCGGTCCAGACGACGCTATGCGTCGTTCCGGAGCCGGAGACGGCGACTACATAATCACCCTCGGCGATCGAAGGGGTAATCGTCTCCCCGATCACATACGAGGTCGCGCCGAGGTGCATCAGCCGCATGGCGAAGGATTTGGCCATCAGTCCCGAACGGCCTTCACCTACGACAAAGATCCGGGGAGCACCCGCCAGTAGGGCGGCTGTCTCGTTAACATCACTCTCGTCTACCCGTTCCAGCACAGCACGAGCTTCCGCGAGTATCGTCATCAGCTTGTTCATCATTGTTCAGTCTCTCCTTCTCCATTCGCGATCGAGCAAAATTCATCCGCATTCGAAACCTCCGGATGTAATGATATCCGCTGCTCGGACGTTGCTTCTATAATATACATCTTTCCATTGGAGCCCGGGCATGACCCGCTACCTGCTCCCCAGTTTCAGGATGCAGTCCTGAAACGATCGGGCAGCGGCGGCCGGGTCCGCTGCTTTCGTAATCGCGGAGCCGACGATGAGAACCTCCGGCTTCATCGCGAACAGTCCCGGCAGAGAATCCAGGGTGATCCCGCCCGCCGCAGCGATCCGAAGCTTGGCCTGGCTTTCGCCGACCGAACCGGGGGCACCGGATGCGGCTTCATATGCGCCCGGCCCGGTCAAGCGGGAGCCGCCTCCCTCTTGCTGGTCCTTGCTGACATGGAAGCAATGGACCGCCTCCCCGTACCGGGCAAGCGCCGCCTGTTCCTCCGGCGTCGTATGAAGCAGGTCGATCATGACCTGCCTGCCCCATGTCTGGGCGGTCTTCATGCAGAGCTCAACGGTGACCGGCGGAGAGGCACCCATGACCGTTGCCACGTCAGCCCCCGCCTTATAGCACAATTCGAACTCGTATATGGCGTTATCGAAGGTTTTGACATCCGCGACAATGATCTTGTGGGGAAACTCGCGCTTCATCGCTTCTACAGACGCCATGCCGAATTCTTTGATCAGAGAAGTGCCGACTTCGATCCAATCGATATAAGGTTCTGTCAATCTCGCCATATCGATGGCCTCCTGTATGCTCATCCGGTCCAATGCAAGTTGAATGTTCATCTTGTCGACACCTCAAGCTTTCCCTCTGGAGTCGATTCCGCCGTTTTGCGAGATCTGCCCACGGTTAAAGTCAGAATTGCGGACAGAAGCAGCGAGCCGGCCATAAAAATATAGGAGGCGCCGAAGCTTCCGGTGAAGCTGTTCAGATAGCCGACGATGTAGGATCCGGCAAAAGAACCGAGCGCCCCCATACTGTTAATCAGCGCCATGGCGCCGCCCGAGACGTTCCGGGGCAAAATTTCAGGCATGATGGCGAAGAACGGTCCGTAAGGGGCATACATTGCGGCGCCGGCGATGACCAGCAGAATGAATGAAATCCAAAAATGATCCGCTCCCAGCAAATAAGAGGCGTAGAAGGCAACCGCACCTACAAGCAGGAACGGCCAGACAAAGGCTTTCCGGTTCTCCGTTTTATCCGAGAAATAGGACGCGACCAGCATCCCAATGACCGCGAGCACATAAGGAACGGAGCTCAGCCACCCGGTTGCGACCATGCTCATGTCAGGAGCGGCCTTGATAATCGAAGGAAGCCACATGACGAAGCCGTAGACACCAATGCTCCAGAAAAAATACTGCAGGCACAGCCGGATGACAAGCGGCGACCGGAACGCCTCGCCGTAGTTCTTAACGGGCTTCAGTCCCTTCTGCTCTTCATTCAGGGTAATCTCAAGTTCCTTTTTCTCCTCTGCGGTCAACCAGTTCGCTTCAGCGGGCTTGTCGTTCACGAGCTTCCACCAGAAGAACGCCCAAATAATCGGTGGCAAACCTTCAATAATAAACATCCATCTCCAACCGACAGCGGACACGAGATAACCCGAGACGATGGACATCCACAGCACGGTTGCAGGATTGCCGAGGATGAGAAAGGTGTTGGCGCGCGAGCGCTCTTTTTTCGTGAACCAGTGGCTCAGAAAGACCAGCATCGCAGGCATAACTGCACTTTCAACCACGCCGAGACAGAAACGGATGATGATGAGAATATGAACATTATGGACGATACCGGTAGCTCCCGCCAGCAGCCCCCATAAAATCAGCGAAACGAATACGAGCTTCTTGGCACTTTTGTTCTCGGCATAATGGGCACCCGGTACCTGGAAGAAGAAGTACCCCAGGAAAAAGAGCGCGCCAAGCAGCGAAGACATTCCCGCCGAAATCTGCAAATCCTTGGCCATGCCGGCAGCCGCGCCAAAGCTGTAGTTCGCCCGGTCAAGGTAGGCTAGACTGTACGTTACAAAGACGATCGGCATTAGACGCAGCCAGCGTGAAGCGACGAAGCTGCCTTTGTTCGATTTGTTCATCTCGTTCTCACTCCTGTCAGATGATAGTGAAGATATGCCTTTAGCTCTTCCATCGTCGGGTATCCGTCGTGATCCCCAACGGACTGCACTGCAATCGAGCCGATTGCATTTCCCTGCCGCACCGCTTCGGTGATGCTTAACCCCCTCAGAAGTCCCCCGATCAAGCCTGTGGCAAAGCCATCCCCAGCCCCGACCGTATCCACAACCTTTTTCACCTGAAAGCCTGGAACCGTTCCCTCTTCATACGGGGTGCGGAAATAGGCTCCTTCCGGCCCCAGCTTGACGGCAACAAGCGAAACGCCCCGGTTCAGATAAAATTCGGCGATCTTCTTCGGGTCCCTGGAGCCGGTCAGAAATTCCCCTTCTTCGATCCCCGGCAGCACCCAGTCCGCCCGGCACGCCAGGTCGTTGATGACCTTCCTCATCTCCTCTTTCGAAGACCAGAGAGACGGGCGCAGATTGGGGTCAAAAGAAACGGTCCGTCCCGCACCCTTCATCGTCTCCAGCGCCGCATAAGCGAATGCGCGGGTGCTCTTCGTCAGCGCGGGCGGAATGCCGGTCATGTGCAGATGCCGGAAGCCGGTCAGATAGCCGGAGTCCACATCGGCCTCACCAAGCGTGCTTGCGGCGGAACCTTTCCGGAAATATTGCACCTGCGGATCTCCCTCCAGCACCATCGACTTCAGCTGGAACCCGGTTGGATAGCGTGAATCATGGGTAATACCGTCGATGTCCACCTTCTCTCTAGCGAGATACTCCACGATATAATCGCCGAACGCATCCTCGCCCAATCGGCTGATCCACCCGGAAGTTAGTCCAAGTCTCGAAAGGCCGACGGCCACATTGACTTCCGCCCCGGCTAGACGGCGGCTGAAGGTGTCAATGTCCTTCAAGGCGCCGGGTCTGCCCGCTACGAACATAACCATAGCCTCTCCAAAAGTTACCGAATCTTTCAACATGGTTGCCATGCCTCCTTCAATCTGTCCGTTTTCGTCCTTTTCCAGGCATGCCTGGCGCTTGCCGGAGCATCTTCAGATACTCTGATAGACGCTCCGGTCCGGGAAGCGTAAACTCAATCGCCCGGGACGCATGTTCCGGCAATTGAGCCAACAGCTCTCGCCAGATTGCGTCTTCTTCCTCAGGGATAGGAAGCGTTTGCAAAGCATTGTCTTCGGAACATACGACATGTTTGCAGTGAATGTAGCTGGTGTAAGGAGCCAACTCCAGCGCCGCCTTCACGGGCTCTTCTCCGGCATACAACCAATTGCCGGTATCGAACGTCATGGCCACTCCGCCAAGACCTGAACACTCCACCGCCTGAAAGAACGCTTTCAAATTTCCGGCGTTGCCTCCATGCGGCGTTTGGTCATTCTCGATCAGCAAAGTCAGCGGACCATGCAAAGCCCTGTATTGATCAAGCAGTTCGCCCAGACGGGTCAGGCGTTCGTCGCTGTTCCGGCTTGCATGGACTTCCGAAGACTTCCGGCCTCCAGACGCTTCAATCGCTTCTTCTCCTGGATCGGCCCAGTCCTGTGCTATGAAATGCCCAAGCGACACCTTCAGCATCTCCGGCCTTAGAATTCCCGCCTCTTCCAGAATCCCAGACAGCTGCGTTTCATTCAGCCTTCCGGCTTCGTCCCACAGCTCCAGCGGAACGGAATATATGCAGCGCAACCCACTGTTCCGGTTGGCTTCGCGGCATTCGGCAAGCGGCAGATTCCCCGGGGGGAACAATTCCCGTCTTATTTCAATGCCGTCTGCTCCGGCGGCGCGAACCGTCTGCGCCCATTCATGCTGCAGACCGGGAGTATTGCCGAATACAGAGGTCGGCACAAAAACTGCCTTCATATAGTCATCCTCCTTCGTGCTAAATCGGATTATCAGGATACCAGGAATACCGCCCCTCATTCGTAAACCGATTTAGTAAACCGATTTACTTCAACTCATGGGTTCATTATAAACCTGTATTCATCATTTTGCAACCCCTTACATTTAAGCGCTGTCATGATTCCGAAAAAGCATAGCCTTCAAACATGGAGACTTCTCCCGTATTGGATGACCTACAACAAAAACCAGCTCCCGGTCCCGGACCCAAAGCTGGTTTTGTTTGTTTAAAGTGTATGATGACCTCGGCAGCACCTTCAACGGGCCTGGCCGGATGATTCGCGCACAACAAGCTCGCATTCAAAGACAAACTCGGCCGCCTCCGGCGCCTCCTCCGACCGGATGCGGGTAATCAGGCGCTCGGCCGCTTTTCTGCCCATCTCCAGGGAAGGCTGGTTGATCGTCGTTAGCGTCGGCGTCAACAGGTGGGCGAACGGAATGTTGTCGAATGCGACCAGCGCCAAATCCTCTGGCACACGCAGCCCCTGCTCCTTAACAAAAGCAAGCGCTTCGAGCAGCACCAGGTCGTTCCCCGCAATGAGTGCCGTCGGCGACTCCGGTCTCTCAAAGCGTTTGCGAAGCCGGTCTTTAAGCGAGGAGATCTCCGCATTGATGATGTTACCACTCCCGTCATCCAGACCGAGCTCACGCATAGCTGCGCGGAACCCCTCCGTACGCTCGGTTCGCGTGCTGATCGTCAGCGGTCCCGTAGCCAAGACGATGCTCTGGTGCCCGAGCGACGCCAGATGCTCCACTGCCCGGGTGACTGCCTTCCTGTTATCGACCACAATTGTATCCGCCTTGACGTTGTTTACGCGACGGTCCATGAAGAGGATCGGATACCCCTGCTCGGCGAGGCTTTCATACAATGGCCCGTTCTTGCCCGTAGGCAGGAGAATGATACCGTCGACCTGCTTGGCCTGCAGCATTTCGGTATATTTTTTCTCCTTCTCGCCGTCCTCGTCACTGTTACACAGAATGACGCTGATGTTCTGCTCCTGGCAATAGTCCTCGATGCCTCGGCATATTTCCGTAGAAAGCCGGTGCATAATGTTGGCGACGATGACGCCGACCGAACCGGTCCGCTTCTGCTTCAGCCCCCGGGCAAGAACGTTGGGCCGGTAATCGAGGGCCTCAATCGCTTCTTCGATCTTGATCCGCGTCTCCTGGCCCATATGCTGGTATCTTTTGTTTAGATATTGGGATACGGTGCTTTTGGACACGCCGGCGCGCGCCGCCACATCCCCGATTGTCGCTTTCCCCACAGTTCTCTACCCCTCTGTCCGATGATATCCCTACTATAAGGTGCATCAAGGCGCTTTGTCTAATTTTCAGGATATACTGCCGGTTAGCTAACAACATCGTCAAAACACCAAATTTGATTTTCCATCGTCATTTACAACTCTCCCTCAAGAAACTTTATGAGGTGCCGTTCGGGTTGCGCGAGGAATTCCGTAAAGCTGCATAAGTCTGCATAAGCCTGATGCTCCCCGTCATAACAGCCGATCCGGCCTTTATTTTTCGGGTTCCAAACCAACTGCAGGTCAGCGTAATTGTCGATTTCGGCGGAAAGACGCAGCAGCTTTTGCCTGCCGACTTTCATCTCTATCGTATCGGTCAATGTGAAAAAATCGATATACCGGATTTCATATTCGTTTTGCGCCAGCTCAAGGCACAGCTGGTCTCCCGTAAGAAAGCGGACCAGTTCATCGGGTAATTTATATTTTTTAAGCTCGTATTTCTTGTTCTCCGCATGATGAAAATCAGCCGGTTCCAGCGATTTCAAATAATCAGCCATGACCGTATTCTTATTGCTGATGGCAATCGTATACGGCCGCTCGCCGTTTTTTTCCGCTAGAGTAACGTCAGCGCCGTGTTCAGCCAAAAATTTAACCATGGCCATATTCCCCATCCGAGCAGCCACGGTTAACGGAGTCGCCTGATAAGGATAGACCATATCCGGTTGGTTAAAATTGATGTCCACCCCCTGATCAAGCAAATACTTGAGTGTTTTCAGGTCATGGTCCGAGGCGGCTTGACGCATGAGGACACCGCCGTGCAGCTTGATATCTAATCCCAGCTCATGAATCAGCGGAATATTATTTTTGTTGCCATAGTAAGCCTGTGAATACGCGCCCGACCCCGTTTGATCGAGCTTGTCCATCTCGGCTCCTTGCGCTGCAATGTAACGGACGATGTCCTCCCCGCAATAGCGAACGGCTGTCAAAAATGCTGGACGAAGATGCACATTCAGGTTGACGCCGTGCTCTACCAGCAGCTTGATAACCTCCCTTTGCTGCGATATGAGCGCCAGATCTAACGGACTTAGCGTAATATGCTTACTAAGTACGATCCCCTCCTCAATATCCCAGCCTGCTGCGATTGCCGAATCTAAAGCCGGAATGTTTCCTTGGTAAATATGCATCGCGATTTCCGGCAGCTCCTCGAATCTCCCGATATCTTTCAGGACGATCAATCATACCCCTCCTTATTCAAAATCTATTTAAATGCCCGCCTATACGATCGATTTTACTGCGCAGAATACCATCTTACCAGTGATAAGCTAAGCTTAATTCGTCCCTCCTTTCAGCCTCGTTTGAATATCTTGATCCGAATCTACAAAACCATTTTTCGTTCCCCTAAATATTTTACTTTAAAGGATTCATTATATTTTTCGGACAACTCTTTCTCAATGAGTTTAGCTGTTGTTTCACTGGAATAGCTGCATCCTATTAAACTGAATATAGAAATTCCCATGATAACCATGCTGGCTTTCTTTAATAATTTCCTCATATCGTTTACCTACCTTTTGAAAAATTGGAGGATCAGCACAGGTAAACATCCATAGAGATGCCGTTTCTCATGAAAATAAAAGCGGACACCATCAGGTATCCGCAAACATGGGTTTAAGACCTGCATAACCTGTAAGATTCATTAAAAGCCGCCTAAAAATCTGTCTAGCGGTACATTTGTACATACCACATTTTGAACCCTTGCCGCTCATAAAAACCGACGATACGTTGCCATATTTAACCCCCAATGGATTAACCCAGCTAGCCTTGATTTACCATATAGAGATTCTATAGGATCCTCAAAATATCCTCTTTGAATAAATCAAAATCATCCTGTCCGCTAGCTTGCACCGATTAAACAAGCGAGTAAAACAAAAAAGCCGCTAAAATAGCGACTTTATTTCATGTAGCGATAATCCAAAAGCTTCTTCAAATTGGAGATTTTCTGCTGCTGCTTCTCCCCGACATTGGTTTCCCGGACCAGCTTCCGCTCCAGCTCCTTGTCCACCAGCCTTTTGACAGACAGGACGTCCGTTCCGTTGCATAACACGTCTTCCCTGGATTTGAATTTCTGATGGGCGACAAGCTGCATGCCAAAGGAATTGTACAATAAGGTATATCCGGCGATGCCCGTCGTGGACTGATAGGCTTTGGAAAAACCGCCGTCGATGACGACCATTTTCCCGCCCGCTTTAACCGGGTTCTCTCCGCGGATTTCTCTAACCGGCGTGTGGCCGTTAATGATATGCCCATGATCCGGATTCAAACCAAACTCCAGCAGTATCTTCCGGCAGATCTCCTCATGTTCGCGCAGATGATAGTAAGGGTTCTTGCGCTCCTTATGGGTTTCTTTATCTTGGATAAAATATCTTTCAAAGGTGGTCATTTCTCGCTTTCCAAAAAGCGAAGAACATTCCCCTGTCCAGAGGTACCATACCATATCCGTAGCCAGATCATCGGTTTCCTCCGGATGCGCATAGGCGTAACGCAAATAATATTCAAAAACGTCGAGCAGCTGACGGCCCGAATACCGTTTGTCTTCAATCTGCATTTCTTCCATGTTGCCTTCTTCGTCCATGGGAATACAGCCGTGGATTAACAAATTCCCGTTGTATTTCAAATAAAGGCTGCCCTTTTTCATAAGAAAATTCATATGTCTGGCCAGCTTTTCGGAATGTTGGACGGAGAACAGCAATTTTTCCATCACCTGCTGTTCTTCCTCCAGCAACTGTTCCGGCTGCTGCGGATTTACGGTTGCGAAACAGGTGTTTTCCAACGGGTAAGTTTTTCCGCCCATCTTGATTTCGTTTTTGTCGTAATCGATCTGCTCCAGCAAAAGCCGTTCAGACATGTTGAAGTAAGGACGTCTCTTGATAATCGGGATTTCAAGCTTAAACTGGATGATGGCTATGGCCTGGTGGATTTTGGTAATCTGCAGGATTTCCTGTTCAGAACTGTTATGGTCGCTCTGCAGCTTCGGTCTGAAGGCCGGATTGTCGTTATAGTATTTCTCCGCCAAGTTCAGCAGCGGGCGCAGATTGATTCCGTATACGTCTTCGATGATGTCCAGATTGTCGTATCTGGCGCAGATCCGGATAATATTCGCGAGGCAGACCAAGGAACCCGCAAAGGCGCCGATCCACAGGACATCATGGTTTCCCCACTGAATGTCTACCGAATGGTAGTTGATCAGCGTGTCCATAATTTTATCGGGGTCCGGCCCGCGGTCGTAGATATCTCCGACCACATGAAGATGGTCAACGACCAGACGCTGAGTCGTATAAGCAAGGCCGGTAATGAGCTTGTCCGCCTGGCCCAAGGAGATCAATTGCCGGTATATTTCCTCATAATAAGGATCCTTATTGTGGGATGAATCCGTCTTGTACAGCAGCTCTTCCACAATATATACAAACTGCTCCGGCAGAGCTTTGCGCAATTTCGAGCGCGTATATTTGGAAGAGGCATAAGAAATGAGCTTAAGCATATGTTCAATCGTTTGTCTGTACCATCGGTCCAAGGCTTGTTTATTGCACAGATCTCCTTTAACCAGCTGTATTTTTTCTTCCGGATAATAAACTAACGCCGCGAACTCATTGATTTCATCATCCGTCCACACCTCATGGAACAACGCTTTGATTTTTTCTTTTACGGTACCCGAACCGTTTCTTAATACATGCTGAAAAGCCTGGAATTCCCCATGCAAATCACTGACAAAATGTTCGGTTCCTTTGGGGAGATTGGAGATCGCTTCAAGGTTGATGATTTCGGTGACGACTTTTTCTTCCGTATCATATTTCTGGGCCAATAAATCCAGAAACTGCGCATCCAAAACAGATGTCCCCCTTCAAGGAAAGATGGTGATGTTAGTGTAAGCATTTTTTCTCCATATTTATGCGGGTGCCATGAATCTTTCTTTTATTCCTGTTGTTGTCCCCAAGACACCATTTGTGTGCGCAAAAAAGAGCGCTGATAAAATCAACGCTCTGCTCTAATCAGGCATTATTTTTTGAAAGTCACCTTTTTAGACAATCCATCCTCCAGATTCATTTCACCCTTGTGGCGAACGAATACCGTTTGGTTCCCTTCAAATTTTGGCGGATTCTTCGGATCATAGTCCACCCAGCGGCTATTCCCATTTCCATTTCCATTCACAGAATATTCCATGTATTGCGTAGCGCCAATGAGCTCATTTTTTTCATCGTCAGCTTCAACATTGGGCGGTAATTGGACAATCGTACCATGATGCACGCCCAGCTCTTTTATGACTTTGTCCGTTTTGTAGTCGTACGCTTTGATTTTCACGTCATTTCCGTTAACTTCCACCTGAAGACCCTGTTTAAAATCAAGGCCTGTCGGCACTTCGCCGCCATGAGGACCTGCCGATGCCCAGCCCATTTGAATACCAGCCGTGTTCACGACAGTAAAACCGCGCTGATCCCCTCCTTTTACCACCTTTTTGCCGGCCCAATCCGGAAGATTGAGGTCCCAGTGACTGTGGCTTGTAAAAAGAATGACCTGCGGGTAATCCTTCAAGATGGCTTCCAATTTTTCTTGCTCTAAGTAATCACCGGTATAAGGGGATTGTTTGGAGCCTGAAATACTGTCCTTGAGGATATGATGGCTAAACAGGAAAATGGGTTTATTGGGATCTTTTTTAGCATATTCTTCAAGATTTTGCTTTAACCAATCAAGCTGCTCATCGCTAAGGTAAACCTCATCCCACAAGGATTTGTCATGGTAGTGCATGTATTTTTCGGTTCCTAAGAACAGGAACGGATATCCGTCTAGTTCTTTTTTATGATAGACTTTCTCCTCACCCGTGAAGTTATAAAAATTTTGGAACATCTCGGATTCCGGCGTCTGATTCGGCCACGTATTTTGCGCTAATTGGGTAGGAGATGCCCATTTCGGCTTATAAAACTCATGATTTCCGATGCTGTACCAAACATGTTCCGGATGGGGGTTACGATCCAACACTTGTTGTACGGCTTGGTATTCAAAATCCCACCCTCGGTCTGTAATGTCGCCATTCACGATTAATGCTTTGGAAGCAGGGTTTACCTGTCTCATATCTTGAAGCACATGCCTAAAGTCGTCGATATCCCCTTGAATGTCACTAATGACATCAAAAGTAAGGCCTGGATTTTTGGAAAATGCATGTTCATCCGGTTGTGCCTGAGCTGATCCTGAAAATGCACCTACGCTGCAAATAATAGATGTTGCCATCATGCTTGTTAGTAACTTCTTCACATTATTCCTCCTAGTTATTGTCATTTTCAGAATATAATCTGCAAACGTACAAGCTTCTATTAGAATAAACCGAAAATGTGAAGGTAATATTCTCTCGAAGTAAATCATGAACGAAAAAATGTAAACAACCCAAAACCGGGGGATCGATTGATTGACACTTGAGGGGAATTCGGCTACAGGAAGGCAAGCAAGTCAAAGACTTTCAAGCTGCGCTGGTACCGATTATGGAGGAAGGCATGGCGAAAAAAGAATTAAAAGGACACATGAGTCCGGAAAGCTTGTCGTCCCTCTTGGTTTCCATTTATTTTCAAACCGTTATAAGCTGGCTCTCATTCCCCGATCAAGTTCAGAACCCGGTTTCGATTTTCTTGGATCGGTTCGAAATGATTCGGGAAGGAATTGGCGTTCAGCAGAAGGGAGAATGGGAATGATGAAATGTCTGAAGTCGTCATTATAAGGGGCGGAATCGGGGGGCTATGTACAAGCCTGCGCCCTGCAGCAAAGAGGGCATGACGTCACGCTGTATGAAGGGGCGGGCACTTATCAATCCCCGGGAGCGAACGGTTCGGTACAGACTTTTGTCACGATTCATCGAGCAGACCTTCTACATGTCCTTAGGAATGCATTAAAACCTGGAACGATCGTCTTAAATAAACGATGCGTGGATTTCGTGCAGGATCAAGGCGGAGTGACGCTATCATTCGAAGATAGTGAAACGATACTCTCGGATGACGTGGTGGCCGTGGAGACTTAGGGACCGTCAGGTCGAGTTGGCATTGTGCCGCTTGCCAGCTCCTCCATGTCAACCGCTTCAGAGCCGTCAGATTTGGGGACGGTCTAACCCCTCGCTGCCCGAAAAGCGCCCCCGCGCTTGAGCCAAGTCCGGGTGCGTCGCCAGGCAAGCGGACCGTCCTCACGAACAATCATACTCAAGGATATTCTCTCGTTTCCGCATATTGGTCTACAATTACATTTGCCTTTTCTTCAGCTTCTTTTTCAAGAAATGGTTCATCATGAATCCATTGTTGGTAGTGGATTAACTCATGGGCAAATGATACAAGATAAGAAGCTAAGGTGTTATTTCTACCATATTTTGAATCCAACTCCTCAAAGTCGCCCGTTGCAATACGTATATATGGTTCATCATTTTTATTATATGGTGCAAAAAATGATGCAGAAACTTCCTCATTGAACTTAGTTAAAATATAATAGTCTTTTTTTAGATAGACCACAACTCTAATGGGAAATTCCATGTTACCTCTGATCCAGCTTGCAAACTCTAGGCATGCTCTTCTAACTTCAGGATGCACACCCGGAAGACTTCTTACTCTCAAACCAGTCCTTGTTTTCTTAATTTGCATGCAGTTCATACACCCTCTGCTTCCTGATATTTATTATGAGCCTTTTGGACAGTCATCAGTAAGATGCTTTTCCGGGAGCGCAATCATCTTTGCTCTATTTATCGTCTAACTCCGACTTCTTCCCCCGCCTTATTCCATGGTATCCGCGGCCGCCGTGGACATAAAATAGGCCTGCAACCTCCGGTTCAACCATAGGGAAGCTGCAATAAACAACGCTACTCCGATGAACGCGACAGGCTGGTCGATAAAGTCGGACAGATGCGTTCCGATATAGGAAACGCAGAATACCATGACTCCTTTGCCTAAAGCTACGGCTGCCGCAAAAGAAAACGTCGGCATTCGCGTTAATCCCGCTGCCATGTTAATGACGACGAACGGTCCGATCGGGAGCAGGCTTAAGAGAAAAACGAAGCTGAACCCGTTCCTTTGCGCCCACAACATGGCTTTTTGTACTTTCGGCTTGGCCGCCCAGCGCCGAATAAAGGGTGTATCCGCTGCTTTGCGAATCAGAACAAAGGTAAGCAAGCTGCCCATAACGAGGCCGATCCACGAATATAAAAAACCCAGCCACAACCCATAGATGGCGGCATTCGCCCCAACGATCACGATGGTAGGCAGCGGCGGAACAAACGATTTCAGAAAAGTTAACAGCACGCCGGGCAGCGGTCCCAGCGAGCGGAAACGCTCCAAAAAGAGTTCGATGTTTTGCTCCGTAAAATACTCCATAATGCTGAACTCGGCGCCTAACATAAAATGCGATCCCCTCCTATAACTGCAAGTGATTTCATTATACTACAGGATCGCTTGGTTTCCTGATGCATAAATTCGATTATTTTAATAGCACGTTTAAAGCTTGAGGGGACCCATCCGCATCGGACGGGTCCCCTCTTCATTTGCTTACGGCTTGGCGTTTCCGTTGATCTTCTCAAAAAACGGTGCCAACTTGGAAGAGAGTTGAGACCACTGCTGCTGTTCTTCTTTAGTCAGCTTCTCTTCATGCCTGACCCCATTTTTATCGGTCATCTTCAGCTTTAATTGCATCAACTGCTTGGTCAGCTCCATATACTCCTTGAATTCGGCTTCTGTGAGCTTGCCTTTTGCTGTCTGAAGGAATCTTTCGATCTCTTGATAATCTTCCTGTGTACCACCAATCTTTTCAATGTTTTCAACAGAACCGAATAGATCATCCACTAGATAGGAAGAAGCAAATACGGCAGACGGAATCAGAATCGCTACTGCGGCAATACCTGCAAGCAGGCGTTTTTTCATAGGAGACCTTCCTCTCTTTTCGTTCAAATAGTGTTGATAGGACTGCTTGACACGTCCGTACAAATCGGGTGGACAGTGCATCGAATCAGCAACCTGGCGAAGTTCTTGGCGCAATTCCTGATCAATAGACATACTCGCTTCCTCCCGTCATTTCGATTCTTTTCCGGAGCTCATGAAGTGCCCGATGATGCCTGGATTTCACTGTGCCAACGGGGATTTGCAGAATGTCCGCGATTTCTTCCAGATCATAGTCGTGAAAATAGCGCAGGATGACGACCACACGCAGTTTGTAGGACAGCTGGCGAACTAAGCCGAACAGCTCGTGCTGCATTTCGGACTGCAGGAAAGCTCGGTCCGTCCAGTTGAACGGTTCGCAAGCCATCTGGCGGTTTCGTTCAAAAAGGCGAATTCGCCGCCATGCTTTTCTTTTCCAATCCTGGACAAGATGGATCGTGATCCCATGCAGCCAAAACCTGAACGGCCTGTTCGGGTCGTATTGGTGAAACGACCGCCACATGCGCATGTAAACTTCATTCACGATATCCTCAACGTCCTGTTTGTCGTAGACGAGAAAAGCAACCGTCCGATAGACGTCTTGATGAGTCGCCTCATAGACTAGCTGAAAGGCAGACTCGTCGCCGAGCGTCGCTTGTTCAAGCCACAATCGTAACTCTTTATCATTCATGGGGGCCCCTCCTGAACGTGTTACACCCCTTAATTCGCTCCAATGGGGAAAAAGGTTCCGTAAGAGAAAAACGTATTTGAATAAAAATATACATCACCTGTGGCACGCCTGGATACAAACCAAAAAAACCTTAGTCGGCAGAAAGGCAGAACTAAGGTTTTTTGAGTATTAAATAGCGACAATCGGTTGATATCTGAATTTTGTGTAATTAAACTGCTCTCCGTTTATAAGCCCGCATCGCAAAGACATAAGCGACCAGCATAATTCCGACGCACCATGCAAGCGCGATCCAGATGTCATTGCCTACCGGTTGACTTGACAACAGGGCACGGATGGTTTCGACGATCGAGGTGACCGGCTGGTTTTCGGCAAAAGCGCGAACGACTTTGGGCATGGAATCGGTCGGCACAAAGGCCGAACTGATGAACGGCAGGAAGATCAGCGGATAGGAAAATGCGCTCGCCCCTTCGACCGATTTTCCGGACAATCCGGCAATCGCCGCGACCCAAGTCAACGCCAGCGTAAACAGCACGAGAATACCGGTTACGGCGAGCCAGGGCAGAATCCCTGCGGTCGAGCGGAAACCCATGATGAGTGCTACGAGAATGATGACGACGAGGGAAATCATATTGGATAGCAGCGAAGTTAGCACATGCCCCCACAGCAGGGCTGAACGCGAAATCGGCATGGAGTTGAACCGCTCAATGATGCCCCGCTGCTTATCCATAAACAGGCGGTAAGCCGTATAAGAAATCCCGCTTGCGATCGCAATCAGCAGAATGCCGGGCAACAGGTAGTTCACATAGTTGTCCGTACCGGTTTGGATGGCGCCGCCAAACACATAGACAAACAGCAGCATCATCGCAATCGGGGTGATACAGACCGTGATGATGGTGTCCATGCTGCGGAAAATATGGCGCATGGAACGTCCGAGCATAACGCTCATATCGCTGAAAAAGTATCTATTCATCGATTATTTTCCCTCCTTATTACCGATAATGGCGAGGAAGATCTCCTCTAACGAAGGCTGTTTCTCCACATACTCCACCTTTGCGGGCGGGAACAGCATTTTCAGTTCCTCAAGCGTGCCGTTGGTTATGATCCGACCCTCATGCAAAATGGCAATCCGATCGGCAAGCTGTTCGGCCTCATCCAAGTACTGAGTGGTGAGAAATATCGTCGTGCCGCCGTCGGCCAGCTCCTTGACGGTCTTCCAAACCTCGATGCGAGCCTCAGGGTCCAGCCCGGTGGTCGGCTCATCGAGGAAAATGATCTGCGGATTTCCCACAAGGCTTAGAGCAATGTCCAGCCTGCGGCGCATGCCGCCCGAATAGGTAGATGCCTTGCGGTCCGCAGCTTCTGTCAGGCCGAAGCGTTCAAGCATATGATCCGCAACCTGGCGCGGATTTTTGAGGTGCCGCAGTTTGGCGATCAGGATCACATTTTCCCGTCCCGTCAAAATCTCGTCCACGGCGGCAAATTGTCCGGTCAAACTGATTGATTGCCGTACTTGGTCGGGCTTTGAAGCGACGTCAAAACCGTTGACGGTGGCGGTGCCTCCGTCCGGCTTAAGCAGCGTGGTGAGGATTCGGACCATCGTCGTCTTGCCCGCCCCATTCGAGCCCAGCAAGGCGAAAATCTCGCCTCGCTTCACTTCAAAATCGACGCCCTTCAGGACTTCCTTGTCTTTGAAAGATTTTCGCATACCTTTCACTTGAATTGCTTTTTCCATCCTCATACCCCCTTTTTATTTTGTTTTATCCGCAGCTTCTTTTATGGCCTTGTAAACTTTTTGGTCAACGGATTCTTGATAGACGTCAGCATAAGTTTTTGAATCTTTGATTAGATCATCGCAGAAAGCCGCTACGTCACGGCCCGTCACTTCAAGCACGCCTTTCCCCATAGCCGCTCCCTCTTCAAAAAGATCGACAATGCCCGAGAGCAAACCCGTCCCCTCGGTTAGCTGGACAGGGCCGACCTTAAAGAGATATTTTTGAATCTCTTTATAAACAATCTGATAATCTTGCGGGAGCGCCTTTACACGCGCCACGTGCGCTCTCCACTCTTTTTTGCCTTCGATGATATCTCGTATTCTCATGTTAACCTCCTCCTATTTGCCTAATTTTTTAGCGATATTATGGTTAAGTTGCTCGCGCCACTTGTCGCGATAGGACTTTGCCCCATCGATGCCGACCAGCGCCAAGCAGAAGCCTTTGATATCGTCACCCAAAACCTCTTGGACACTTTGACCGTCCGCTGCCGTTTCTTCGAGCAGGCCAAGCACACCGTCAAGTATCGGCATGAGATTGCGACCGGTGAAATCGGAATGCGGCCAAAGATTGACATTAATTTTTTCCCATGCGGCTTGATAATCAGCCGGCAGTTTTTTTGCCCTCGCTTCAAAAGCTTTCATTTCCTTGGTCATGTCGCTGCCGGTGATTTTTTCCCAAAAATTCATTGTTTTTCCTCCTTTAACTCATTCATTTTTGATGATACGAACTCCCATTTTTCCCAGAACTTCCGCAGCTCCTCGCGCCCCGCGTCATTGATCGCGAAAAACTTTCGCGGCGGTCCCATGTCGGAGGGTTTCTTCGTGATCTCCACCAATTTGTTTTTTTCAAGCCGGATCAGGATGGTGTACACCGTTCCCTCCACAACATCTGAAAAGCCGAGGGCGTTCAGCCGCCGCGTGATTTCGTAGCCGTAGGTTTCTTGGCGGCTTATAATCTCAAGGACGCAGCCCTCAAGCACGCCTTTGAGCATTTCCGTTAGGTTTTCCAACACCATCTCTCCTTGCTATTCTGTGTCACTGGTATCATGTATTACTTAGTACCACTATAAAGTAACACGCAGTAGCGGGAAAGTCAATGCCATTTCCTCATCAACGTTAAAAATAGGCTTACAATGGGGCAGCCATCCGCTTTTACATTTCATTTATTCAATAGGTTCTTGCCATTCTGGCTCTTGATATCCATGGCTACACACAAAAAGCCGCAACTATGCGGCTTATAAGCGTGTATGTTCTTGTCGTTTTTAGATTCTTGAAACCGAGTTGGAGCGCTACTTTGAAGCCGTGTCCCTGGCGTCCTTGATTCTGACATTGGTACTGTATAATGCCGAATCGCTGCTCACCTTGAACGACGGGTATGACCGGTCCGCTTCCAGCTTCAGCGCGTCGTCGAACAAGCTTTTCTGCTGCTTGTCGACCAGAAAAGTAAAGTTTTTTACAGGAACCCGAACGTCGGTGTCAAGCGGCTGATCCAAAATCTCGATGGCCAACACTCCGTTGCACCCGCAACTTTCGGTATCATAAAAAAGCTTGAAAAAACCGGGACGCCCCTCCAAGCTGTTCGCGAGTTTTTCTTCCGTGTAAGAATCAATGAAAATGATCATGTTTCGACCTCCTCCTTGCATCGTCTTCTTTACAATATCATGCTTATTATACTGATAAAAAATCAGTTCCACCATGATGGAGGTTCCCTTTCCGGATTGCGGAAATCAATCGCATGATGTATATTGGTTTTACATTGACATTACTGCAGGTCTAAAAAAGGAGGAGCCATGTCACCACGTACCAAAGAACAGAATGACGCCATCCGGGAGATGCGCATGAACCAAATTATGCAGGCTGCTGCGGAAGTATATTTGGAAAAGGGCATTCAATTGGAAATACGCGATGTTGCGGTCAAAGCAGAGCTCGGCTACGGAACCGTGTATCATTACTACAAAAATAAGCACATGCTTCTGGAAGATTTATTGTGGGATGCCTTGTATCGAACGGAATCCGCAGTACAGCCCGCAATGACGGAGGACGGCGGCAGTTTGCATAAAGCGGAGTCGTTCTCCAGGCTGCTTCTGCAGAAGTGCCTCCAGGATCCTTCCGTATTTATACTGCTTAAAACGGTTGCGGATAATTTTCATCACTTCCCGGGAAACCGGTTCAGCAAGCTGTCAGAACATTTTCAGGAACGGATCTATTTGCCGTTTGTGCACATGATTCGCGAAGGAATCGATTCCAAGTCACCGGAGAAAACGGCTAATCTGATATTCGGCTCGCTGATCGGCTGCACAGCATTGAACATCCACCATCAAATGCGACACGAGATGGATGCGGACGGCATCGTTGACATGATTTTTTCAGGCCTACAGGCAAAGGAGAGATAAACGGAATGATCATCCTGAAATCGAAAGCGGAAATTGAAGAAATGAGAAAAGCCGGCCGAATCGTCGCTGCTTTTCACAAAGCCATCTCAAGTATGATCCGGCCGGGTGTCACGACGCTTGAGATCGAGTCGTTCGCGCTGCGGTTCCTGAAGGAGAATGGCGCCAAGGCGTATACGATCGGCTACAACGGCTATCCGTATGCGACATGCGCTTCGGTCAACGACGTCATTGCGCATGGTTTTCCGAACCGGACACCGCTCAAGGAAGGCGACATCGTCACCATCGACATCGTGGCGGAAAAGGACGGCTGGATCGGCGATTCTGCCTGGAGTTATGCGGTCGGCGAGGTATCGGAGGAAGCCCGTAAGCTGATGCGGGTAACGAAGGAATGCTTGGATCTGGGCATCGAAAAAGCTGTCGTCGGAAACCGGATCGGCGATGTGATGCATGCGGTTCAAACCCATGCCGAGCGGAACGGATTTTCGGTGGTGCGCGATCTGCTCGGTCACGGCGTAGGCCGGGAGATGCACGAGGAGCCTAACTATCCCCACGTCGGGAAGCCCGGCAAAGGATTCCGCTTGAAGGAAGGGATGGTGTTGACGATAGAGCCGATGATCAATGCGGGAAAAGCGTTCATGACGGTGGATGCCGACGGATGGACCGCCAGAACCGCCGATGGCTCGCTTTCCGCGCAATACGAACATACGATTGCCATTACTTCGGATGGACCGGTCATATTGACCGCACAATAGAAATCAATCCTTAGTTTGTGGCAATGTTGATCCGGAAGCTGAGCGGTGATCCCCTCTTCCTTCATAGTTTCAGGCAAAAAATCGGCTGCGATTCGCATGTCTGCGAAAAGGCCGATTTTTATTTTTCCGTTCCCTTTTACCGTTTTTAGTTTACATAATTATTTTATCGTTAACATAATTTTGTTTATTCTAATCGATTGTGGCCTATGTCCTCATCCTAAAAACACAAAAAGCCGCAACAATACGCTTTAGCTGAAGGGACTTGAATCTCCGGATGAATCAAAGGATGACATGCGGACCGTGCCCGGGGAATACCTTCCGTTCGTCGGTGCTTCTTAATAGTGCCCAGCTTTTATCAACCATTTCATTTGATTCAACGAACATAGGGTTCATCAGGGGCAAATCGCCCGTAAAAATGCCCAACCCTTCGATAACAATGCTAATGGAATCATCCGAGTGACCCGGAGTATGAAGAATATATCCTGGGATGCCCAATTTTTTAATGAAGCTGGCTTTATCATTTTCATTGATGATGTGATCGGCCTCCACCTTTATTTCTTTGAAGCCGGGGAATTTTTTCATCGACTCATTCGCCGTTTCAAGAAAATCCGATTGCGTTCTGCTGATCATAAGTGCTACACCCATAGATTGCAGCTCTTGTACGATTCCGCAATGATCCGGATGAAAGTGGGTAACCATGACATAGGGAATGTCCTTCCAATCGATATGGTACTTTCGCAATTGGCTCGCCATCTTACCAAGCGTACCAGGCAACCCCGTATCGATGAGAAGGTACTTGTTTTGGCAATCAATCGCATAATAATTCGTCGAATCGTAGCCAACGTTAATGACATTCATAAGTCCGCCCCCATCTTATCGTTCATATTCGTCGATATAGAGATCGCCCACAATTTTTGCGCTTGAATGATATCGTTCATACGACCGGTATACATCATTCGCCCATTTTAATAACATCGATTCTAGTTTTTTCTCCTTCAGTCCGATGAGGTCCATAACCGTTAAACATCCTCTTTCTTGAACGGGCAATGCAGAAATCAAGATTTCCGGATGGGACGATTTGTATTGATCCAAAACATGGCTCAACCGACTTGTCTTTGCGTACTTCCATTCGATTTCTTTTTCAAGCATCAAATACATTCTGGTGAGATGCAAATTGTTGTTCCACTTCCCATGAACCTCCGAATGCTGCAAACAATGGGCGTCGGCAAAAATAAACTGATTCACTCCACTCCCATCCATGAAATGTATTTGCAGATCATTGAAAACGTCAAAACATTCAAAGACTCCGCCCTCGGTGTGTGATCCACAAAATTGACATCTTCCGTAATCCTTTAACTCTAAGCCCTTTTTTTGGGCTTGTCGCACTATGTTCTGCATAGCCCCCACCTTCCCTTCAGGAACCATTATTGAATCTTTATTGAATCCGTATCCCTTAGCGCCGTCCTAACGTTCCGCGCCATAGTTCTGTAAAGAGCTGTTCATAGGAAATCGTTCTTTGGGAAATGCCGGTTGCCCGCTCCCACTGTCCCGTTGTATAAATCCGGATCGCCCCCTATAAAGCCATATTAAGGGCTAACGTTGCGTTAGGGTCAAGATGCAAATAAGCCATTGTAACAACGTCAAGGCGTTTTTCCCGCCGTTTTGATAATGGGAAGCGGCAGTGCTTCTTGGGCGACTGGCGGATCGACAGGACGCGGAGCTTGGGCTTCGGCATTTTATTGCGGATGCGGTCAATCAGTTCCGGATACCGTTGGGCTTAGCCTGCGGCACCCGTCTCGTCTGCGGAGGACGAGTGTCCCGGAACGGCCGCCCCCCGCTTTATGCGCCGCTCGAGGCGCAGGCTCGCCGCAAACACGACAAGCGACAGCGCCGTCATCGCGCCTGCGAAATAGCCGATTTGCCCGACGGTAGCGAAGCGCACGACTGCGCCTCCGACCGAGGCGCCCAAAGCGCTTCCCACGTAAATGACGGAAGACTGCAGCGACAGGACGATGCCGGACGAAGGCCCCGACAGCCCGATCAGCCGATGCTGCTGGGCAGGATTAAACATGTAGCCGCTGAAGCCGTACAGAGCCATGGCAGCGATCGCCACGGCAAGAATGCCGGGCCGGCCGGCAAAGCCGTACAACGCCGACAGCAGGAATAACGAGGCGGCGAGCAGCGTCAACGCCAGCGGAATTGCCCGATTCGGGCCGATCCGGTCCGCAGCGATGCCCCCCGTCCGCACCCCGATAAAGCTGGCGATACCGGAAAGGCACAACACGATGCTGATCATCCGGCCTCCAGCTCCGTATCCGGCAAATAGTTCGGAAACGTACGTAAAGAGCGCAAAAATCCCGGTGGCCCAGGCGAGCGTTGTCAGCAAGGCGGATAGCAGTTCCGGCCGCTTCAGATACGACAGGCGCTCCCGCATGCCGACGGCCCCGGCCGGCGCCACCTGCGGGAACAGCAGCCGAATGGCTAGCGCTGCGAGCAGCGTCACGCCGCCGACGATCCAAAACGTCGTACGCCAATCGAACGTCTGGGCGACCCACGTCCCGAACGGAACGCCAAGGATCAGGGAAACGGTCTGCCCCGCGATGACAATCGACACTGCGCGCCCTCGTTTTTCAGGCTCGGACAGCGTGGAGGCGACAGCGACTGCCCCCGGCGAGAATAGTCCCGCTCCCAGCGCGGCGACGATCCGCCCGGCCATCATCAGGCCGTATGAGGAAGCAAGGCCGCACACCACGTTTCCGGCGGCGAGCAGCAGCAGCGCACCGAACAACAGCTTCCTGCGCTCCATCCTTCCGGTCAGTGTCGTCAGTATCGGCGACGACACGGCATAAACGAGCGAGAATGCAGTCACCAGCTGTCCGGCAAGCGCCGTCGAGACATGCAGCGCCGCCGCCAGCGTCGGCAGCAGCCCGCCGATCATGTACCCTTCCGTGCCGATCGCAAACGATCCGAGCGCCAACCAAAATATCCGTTTGTCCATAAAATCCTCTCCTTATTTAATTTCAACTTTCCAATGGAACTGAATGAGTTGCATTGAATGGTATAAACACTCTCTTTTGCGGCTGCACTTGAACTGTTCTCATCCTCAAAATAACCGTAACGGTTACATTGAATGCCGAGATGAGTCCTACTGCCGGCCGTTACGACGCATACAGCGGACAAGCCGCAAGCTGAAATCGGATATCAAACATTTTCTTAGAGCGTTTCCGATCAGGCAGATTTAAAACGGATATCGACCTGTTCTGCTGCTTCCATCCTGCCCTGACTCAGGAAAGCCATCCGACGCCCCCCTTTCATTGAAACTGAAACAGTTATATTGGTTGCCGCAGAAAAAAAGCGGCTCGCGGATCGGTCTTCATCAAACAGCCAACAGCATGCCTCGCCGGTTCATCGACGGGCCGGAATCCGAGCCGACAGCTGTTTCCGATCGGCCCGCTTATCTAAGATCTTCCGGCGATCGGCTCCTTACGGATGCCTGCCGCTTCCGGCGGCATCAACGCTTCCCGTGTTCCAGCGATGAACCGACCAGATCCTTGATCGTTTCCTGAGCCAGCCGGCGCTTCAGTGCTTCTTCGCTGTCTTCGTAGATCTCTTGGAGAGCTGGCTGAATGCCGTTGCCGATAATGCAGCTCGGGTTCGGCTGGCTGTGGTGCAGCTCGAACAGGGGCGTCTGCACGACGGCTTCGTACACGTCCAGCAGGCTGATCTCTTCCGGCCGGCGCGCCAGCTTCCAGCCGGCACCTGTCCCGCCGTGCTGCACGAGCACCAGGCCCGCCTTTGCAAGTTGACCAAGAATCCGCCTCAGAAAAACCGGGCTCGTTCCCACGCTGTTTGCGATCCGGTCGGAAGGGAAAAATTCGTCCTTCTCCGCCCAAAAGGCCAGCCAGGTCAAAATATGAAGCGCAATGGTATAACGGCTTACGATGGCCATGTTCGGCATCCCCTTTCAATGAAACCATTATAGTTTCATTGAATCCCCCTCGTCAACGAATCCCTTTCCCCTTTTCAGCGGAATTGTATAATTCAGCGTCTTAGACACATCACCTTTTGCGGCCTGATCGCCTCAAATCCGACGCTCCCGTTTATCTTCCCGTTTGGACGTATTTTGATCCGGGTAAATAAAATTTGTGAAATACTCGGACACCGTCCGTAACCAACAGGAGGGATTCATTGATGGACCATAAGAAAGGGCAGCAGCCGCAGAAGGACATGAAGGACAGCCAGTTGGAGGAATTCCGCGTAAGCGATGATGGCGAACCCATGACCACCAATCAGGGCGTTCGAATTTCTGAGGATGAGCATTCGCTCAAGGCGGGCGAACGCGGTCCTACGTTAATGGAAGATTTTCATTTTAGGGAGAAGTTGACCCATTTTGACCATGAGCGCATTCCTGAGCGCGTCGTTCACGCCCGGGGCTTCGGCGTTCACGGTTATTTTCAGGTATACAAGCCGATGACAAAGTACACGAAGGCCAAATTTCTGCAGGATCCGTCCATAAAAACGCCGGTATTCGTACGTTTCTCCACCGTGGCCGGTTCGCGGGGTTCGGCCGATACGGTGCGGGATGCCCGGGGCTTTGCCACCAAGTTTTACACGGAGGACGGAAACTTTGACCTTGTGGGCAATAACATCCCCGTATTTTTCATTCAGGATGCGCTGAAATTCCCTGATTTGGTGCATGCGTTCAAGCCGGAGCCCCACAACGAAATGCCGCAGGCATCTACGGCGCATGATACCCACTGGGATTTTATTGCCAACAATACCGAATCGGCCCACATGGTCATGTGGACGATGTCGGACCGGGCGATCCCGCGCAGCTACCGGATGATGGAAGGCTTCGGCGTACATACCTTCCGGTTTGTCAATGACAAGGGCGAAGCGCATTTTGTCAAATTCCATTGGAAACCGCTGCTGGGCGTGCATTCCCTGGTCTGGGACGAAGCGCAGAAAATCGCCGGCAAGGATCCCGACTTTCACCGCCGCGACCTGTGGGAAGCCATTGAAACGGGCAACTATCCCGAATTTGAGTTTGGCGTGCAAATGATCCGCGAGGATGAGGAGTTCAATTTCGATTTCGATATTCTCGACCCGACCAAAATATGGCCGGAAGAACTCATTCCCGTCCAGCGCATCGGAAAAATGACCCTGAACCGCAACGTGGACAATGTGTTCGCCGAAACGGAGCAGGCTGCCTTTCACGTAGGCAATGTGGTTCCGGGAATCGATTTTTCCAACGACCCGCTGCTCCAAGGGCGCCTGTTCTCTTATACCGATACGCAGCTGATCCGTTTGGGCGGACCGAATTTCCATGAGATTCCGATCAACCGGCCCGTGGCAGAGGTTCACAATAACCAGCGTGACGGATACCATCGCATGACGATCAACCGGGGGCAAACCAGCTATCATAAAAACTCCCTTGGAAACAATGACCCCCGCCCCGTTTCGCAGCAGGACGGTGGATACGCCCACTATCAGGAAAAGGTGGAGGGACGCAAAGTCCGGGCACGCAGCGACAGCTTCAAAGACCATTACACCCAGGCTAAACTTTTTTGGAACAGCATGTCTGACGTGGAAAAGCAGCATATCATTAAGGCTTTCCGGTTCGAGGTGGGCAAGGTAAGAAGCAAAAGCGTGCAGCAGCAGGTCGTCGACATGTTCGCGAACGTCGATTTGACGCTGGCCGAGGAAATCGCCCTTGGCGTCGGCGTCACCCCGCCGAAGGCGAAGGCCGGTGATGAAGCATCCGGGACAACGATGGCCGGTGGTGCCGAAACCAAGGCTTCGCCGGCACTGAGCCAGCTTCGAACCGCCATGTCCCCGGCCACCCGTAAGGTGGCGGTGCTGGCCGCCGACGGATTCGACGCCGACGAGATGAAGGCCGTCCTCGCCGCCTTTGCCGAAGCGAAGGTCGTTCCGGAAGTCGTCAGCGAAAATCTGGGGATGATTGCCGGAACCGACGGCAGCCGGCTAGAGGTGATGCATACCTTCCTAACGGCCGATTCCGTGCTGTTTGACGCGGTCTATGTGGCCGGCGGGGAACAAAGCATGGCCAAGCTCCAGGGAATCAAAGAGGCGGTAAACTTTGTGACGGAAGCTTATAACCATTTTAAAACCGTGGGGGCTTCTGCCCAGGCTGCCGGGCTGCTGTCCGGCTCAGGCATTCATCTCGCCGATCCGGCCGCTATTTCGGGCTATCTGACGTCTCCGAACGAGGATACCGGGCTGGTCATCCGAAAGGAGACGGAAGACGTCGGCGTCTTCGCCCGGCAGCTGGTCGACGCCATCGCCATGCATCGCCACTGGGGCCGGGAAATGCAGATGATTCCTCCAGTGAAGCGAACCGATTGAAATCGGATCGATATGAAGATAATCCTGCCCCGCTTTTTTGCGGGGCAGGATTTTTGAATTTCGGACCGTTTAAAAACTTGGAAGTAAATGACGATGCCCAGGATTTAGTTCGACGAATATCTCCAAAGCTGATTGCTGCTGGAATTGACAAACCACTGCTGCATAGGTGCGCGTCTCCGGTCTGTCCTCCGGTGTCAAGGGCCTTGCAGGTTGCGCGATTTACGATCTTCCAATAGTCCCCGTTTTGAGGCCTGATGGACCACTGCTGGGTATAACTGGAGCAATCCGAATTTTGCCCGACAATGGATCCGTCCGCGGTATGGCCCATCGAATCCAAACGGAGTCCTGCGGCTTTTTGACGATTTTGAAATAACCATTGCCCAGATCCGATGAACTCCTCCTGGTAGAATATCGAGCCCTGCAGTCCACTTCAGATACGTATTGTTATCAAATGGTTTTTTCACATTCGAAATCCATTGCTGTACCCGCTTTGCATGGTGTAGTGTGTTCCTTCGTTCCCGCAATTCGCAAGCAATCGGCCTTCTTCGCTGTTTACATAATCAATGTACCGCAATGCCGCATCGGAATCTTTGCTATTTGCGCCTGAGATCTGCCTCCTATCATTCTCAATCAATTGAGTTCGGTCGGCTGCTCCAGACGCTGCCCGGCCCCTGCCGCTTCCTTCCGTTTGCGCAGAAGGAGCGCCAGCGGAATGGCCAGCGCCACCAGCGCGCTCGCGAACAAAAACGCATCGTCGATGCTCCTCGTATACGCCTCGCGGCGTATCCACTCCGTGCTCTGAGCCGCATAGCTAGCGTGCAGACGGGACTCGTGCACGCTCATCCGCGCATAAAACACCGATGTGAACATGCCGAGCGCTCCCGCGCTGAATAGCTGCCGCAGCCAGTTGATCAGGGCCGATGCATGGCCCGATTCGGACTGCGGAACCGAAGCCATCGCCGCGCTGGTCGCCGGCGTCAGCGACAACCCCGTACCGACGTTGCGGACCGCCAGCCAGATCATGACGGAGACGAGCGTCGTTTCCGTGCCGAGCCGGCTGAAGCGAAAAGTCGTCACCAGCAGGATCAGGCTGCCCAGGGCAATCAGCGCTGCCGGCCCAAAGGTGCGGTATCCTTTCCCTGACAGGAACGTGGCCAGGGTCAGACACGCGGCCGCGGGAAGAAAGAGCAGCCCGACCTGAAAAGACGACAGCCCTTGAACTTCTTCCAGGAACAGCGGGACAAAGTATACGCCGGAGTAGAGGGCAAAGGACAAGATCAGCGATACACCGAGGCTTGCGGCAAACGTGAAATTGCCGAACAGCCTGAGGTTCAGCAGCGGTTCCTTCGCGCGCAGCTCGACCCGGATGAAAAGAGCGGTGCAAGCGCCGCCGATCAGGAGGCAGCCCCACGTCCAGACCGACCACATGCCCCAGGCGTGCAGATTGCCGAACAGCAGCAGGATGGCAAGGCTGCCTACAGTCGCCAACAGGAGTCCGGCGGAATCCAGACGCTTTTGCGGACCCCGAACGTCCTTCGGGAGCAGGATACGGCCTGCCAACCAGGCCAGAATGCCGGCCGGCAGCGTCACGAGAAAAATCAGGTGCCAGTCGTGCTGCTGAAGCCACCCGCTAACCGAGGGGCCCACCGCCGTGCCAAGCACCGTCGAAAACGACCAGACGCTGACCGCTAGAGGCTGTCTTCCTCGCGGCAGCGTCTGATAAATCATGGCCAGGGACACGGGCTGAATCAGTCCGCACCATAAGCCCTGCAAGATGCGGAAGAAAATCAGCGCATGAATATTCCAGGACAGGGAGCACATCACGGAACTGACGATAATTCCGGCCAGCGACAGCAGAAACATCCGCCTGCCGCCGAAACGGCTGGAGAGATAGCCGCTGACGGGAGCAATCATGCCGAAGGCCAGCGTAAAGCCCGTAATGATCCACTGCACGGTCCCGAGGCCGGTGTGAAAGATACCGATAAAGCCGGGCAGCGAAACGTTTAAGGAAACCATGGGGTACATGCCTACAAAGGAACCGCAGAACAGGGTGAGCAGAACCGGCCAAAACGGCAGACTGCCCTGCCCCTCTTCTGCCTTTTCCGCGGCAGCATTCATCGTGACTGACAATTCATAACCTCCCGTTCAGGTGGCGGCCATCCCGTCACAGCGCATAATGGCAGGCCGCGTGGTGACCGCTGTCCAGTTGGCGCAGCGCCGGCTCTTCCTGCCGGCAGCGGTCTGTGGCAAACGGGCACCGGGTATGAAACCGGCAGCCCGAGGGCGGATTGGCCGGCGAGGGAATTTCCCCTTCCAGGCTTCCGGCCGGCTGGCCTTGGCGGGGCGTGGTCTGCGGTATGGCCTCGATCAGAGCCTGGGTATACGGGTGGGCCGGGGCGAGAAACAGCGACTCGCTCGGTGCGATCTCCACGAGCTTCCCGAGGTACATCACGCCGATCCGGTCCGACAGATGCCGGACAACCTGCAGGCCATGGGCGATGAACAGGTAGGTCAGCCCCAGCTTTTGCTGCAGGTCCTGCAGCAAATTGATGATCTGGGCCTGAACCGATACGTCCAGCGCGGATACGGCTTCGTCGGCAAGAATGAACCGCGGGTTCAGGGCGATCGCGCGGGCGATGCCGATCCGCTGCCGCTGCCCGCCGGAGAACTCGTGCGGATACCGCTGCGCCCATGACGGGTCGAGCCCCACCAGCTCAAGCAGCTCGCTGACGCGGCGGCTGATGTCGGCGGGGGAGCGCTGCCCCTGACCGTGCACCTTAAGCGGCTCGGCGATGCTGTCGCCGATCTTCCAGCGCGGATCCAGCGATCCGTACGGATCCTGGAAGATCGTCTGCATATGCTGGCGGGCGGCGCGCAGTTCACGTCCTCCCAGGTTCGTCAGGTCCTTGCCGTCAAAAAGAACCGTCCCCGCCGTGGCACGCTCCATCTGGAGCAGCACCCGGCCCAGCGTCGACTTTCCGCTGCCGGACTCGCCGACCAGGCCGAAGGTTTCGCACTTGCGGATCGTAAAGCTGACGTCGTCCACAGCGCGGATCAGCTTCTTCGCTTTGCCGATGCCTCCGCCATGCACCGGGTAATACTTTTTCAGGTGATTTACAGTAAACAAAGCGTCCGCCGCTTCTTCGGCTGCCCCGGCTAAGCAGGGTCCGCGTCGTCCTTCAATGTTCTCATCTGCCCCGCCTCCCCGTGTAACGCGTAAAGCAGCCGTCTCGCTGGAAGCCGCCGGGTCGCCAAAACCTGCAGCTGCAACCGAAACCGCCCCCGCATCGGAAGTCGCCGCCGCACCGAGACCTGCTGCTGTACCGAAACCTTTAGCTGTACCGGAACCCTCAGCTGCACCGGAGCCCGCCGGCACGGCGGGGGCCATCCAGCCCTCCGACTGAACCAGCTCCTCCGCATGCCAGCAGGCGCTCCGGCGCTCGCCGGATCCGGTTAAGACCGGCGCTTCCACCGTGCAGCGCTCCGTGGCAAAGGGGCAGCGCGGGTGAAAGCGGCAGCCCTGCGGAAGTGCGGCCAGGCTCGGGATCGACCCTTCGATCGAATGCAGCTTCGTGCCGCGGACCGTGTCGAGCGTCGCGACGGAACGGAGCAGGCCCCGCGTATACGGGTGGCGCGGAAGGCGGAACAGCTCGGAAGCCGGTGCTTCCTCGACGATTTCGCCGGCATACATGACGACGACCCGGTCGGCAATTTCGGCGGCGATCCCGAGATCATGGGTGATCAGCAGGATCGACATGCCGAGCTCAGCCTGCAGTTCTTTCAGCAGGCGCAAAATTTGCGCCTGGATCGTGACGTCGAGCGCGGTGGTCGGTTCATCCGCGATTAGCAGGTCCGGCCCGCAGGACAGCGCCATGGCAATCATGGCCCGCTGCAGCATCCCGCCGGACAGCTCGCCCGGATACTGCTTCAGCCGCAGCTCCGGCTCCGGAATGCCGACCCGCTTCAGCAGCCGGACGGCGCGCTCCCTGGCCTCCCGCTTGGATACTTTCTCATGCTGCAGAATCGTCTCCTGAATTTGCTGCCCGATCGTAAAGACCGGGTCGAAGGCCGCCATCGGCTCCTGGAACACCATCGCCATCCGTTTGCCGCGGATTCGGCGCAGTTCGGCCTCCGGCAGGCCTGCCAGGTCCGTCCCGTCCAGAAGAAGGCTTCCTCCGCTGATGCGCCCGTTCTCATGGTCGATCAGACGCATGATCGCTTTGGAAGCTACCGTCTTGCCGCTGCCCGACTCCCCGACGAGGCAGACGGTTTCCCCGGCTTCGATCGACAGCGTCACGTCCCGGATCGCCTGGAGCGTCCCTTTTCGGGTCGTAAAATCGACGGACAGTTCCCGGATATCAAGCAATGTGCTCATTGACGTTCCCCTCCTTTAGCGCTGCGTGACTTTCTTCGGATCGAAATGGTCCCGAAGCCGGTCGCCGATGATGTTGACGGACAACACGAAGGCGGTGATGGCCAATCCCGGGAAGGTGCAGATCCACCAGGCCGCGGTCAAATAGCCTCTGCCTTGGGAGAGCAGCGTCCCCCAGTCCGGAACCTCACGCAGAACCCCGAGGCCCAGAAAGCTCAGACCCGATCCCGTCAGAATGGACGTGCCGATACCGATAGCTGCCATGACCAGCAGCGGAGACAGGCTGTTCGGCAGCACATGCTTCCAGAACACACGCAGCGGCGAAGCGCCGATGGATACTGACGCTTTGACGAACGTCCGGCTCTTGATGCTCAGCACCTGCGCCCGCATCACCCGGGCATAACCCGGCACGGAGGATACGGCTACCGCCAGCACGATGTTAAACAGGCTCGGACCGAGCGCACCGGCGATGGCCAGCGCCAGCAGGATGCCCGGGATCGTCATCAGCACGTCATTGAGACGCATGATCGCCGTGTCGATCCAGCCGCCCGCATAACCGGACAGCGCCCCGATCGTTCCCCCAAGCAGGCCGCCGACGAGGACGGAAGCAAAGCCGATAAAGAGCGAGTCCCGGCTCCCGTACACGACCACGCTGAAAATATCCCGGCCGAAATAGTCGGTGCCGAACAGATGCGCGCCGCTTGGCGCCTGCATGATGCTGTCCGTCCGCATCTCCGTCGGGGCGTAGGGCGCAATCCATTGCGGTACGATGGCACAGGCCGCCACAAACAGAATGATGAATCCGGCCGCCACCAGGAACAGGTCGCTTGCCGTAAATTTACGGATTTTCGGTGCGGCCGCAGCCGCGAGCTTCCGCTCGCGCCAGACCGTCTTGGCGGATACCGCCTCCCTCATAACTGCTCCCTCCCAAGGTTTAAGTTGAACGTCTCACGCGCGGATCGATCAGCGTATAGGACAGATCCACCAGCAGGTTAACCAGCGTATAGATGATGGCTGAGAACAAAATGACGCCCTGGACCACCGGGAGATCCTTGGCCATGATCGCATCCGAAATGATCCGGCCGATGCCCTGGCGGGAAAACACCGTCTCGACGACAACCGTGCCGGCCAGCATGTCGCCGATCAGCATGCCCGTCATCGTGACGGCCGGTATCAGCGCATTGCGCAGCGCGTGACGGTACATGACCGCCCGCTCCGCCAAGCCCTTGGAACGAAGCGTCACGATGAACTGTTCGCTGATGACCTCCAGCATGCTGTTGCGGACCATCCGGATAATAAAGCCGCTCCCGACCGTGCCGAGCGCCAGTGCGGGCAGAACCAGCGTCCGCCACCCGTCCGATCCCATCGCCGGAAACCAGCCCAGCGTAATGGAGAAAATCAGGATGAGCAGGATGCCCGACCAGAAGGTTGGCATGGAGATGCCGAACAGCCCGATGACGCGGGCGATGATGTCAATCGCCCCGTTCCGGTGAATGGCCGACAGGACACCCAGCAGCAGACCCACGGTCACGGACACCAGCACGCTGGCTCCGGTCAGGGCTAGGGTGGCGGGGAAGCTCTCGGCGATTTTGGGCAGCACCGGATCGGAATTCAGCAGGGATTTGCCGAAATCCCCCTGCAGGATGCTCCCGAAGTAATGGAGCAGCTGGATGTGAAACGGCTGGTCCACACCCAGCTGATGCCTTAAGTTCGCAATGACCTCCGGCGTCGCCATCGAGGGATCGACCATGTTGTCGGTCGGATCCCCGGGAAGAACGTAGAGGATCGTGAACACCAATACGAGCGAGCCGATAATGACGAGGAGCGACGTTAACAGGCGCCGGGTTACCATCCACAGCATGCCGCCTCAAGCCTCCTTTCTATTTTTGCAAAGATACGTCGTTGAACAGCGGATACCCGAGGGAATCAAAGGTAAGTCCCTGTACCGATTTGGAAGCGGCCACCGTATACGGGAAGACGTAAATCGGCAGAATGACCGCATTGTCGATGATATAATGCTGAATTTTTTGGTACAGCTCCTCGCGCTTGGCATCGTCCTTCTCGACCCGTCCCTCTTCCAGCCACTTGTCGACTTCCGGACTGGAGAGTCTCGGCAGTGTCGGCCGGCTCTTTGGATCATAGGAATGGTAAAAGGAGTACAGCGCGTTCGGATCGGAGTTGACCTGGCTGTTGCCGTACAAATCATAGTTTCCGTTGGTGTAGACCACGGTGCGGACATCCTTCGTGATCTCGACCTCGACATCCACGCCGATCTGCTTCAACTGCTGCTGCACCATGACCGCGATGTCGTTGCGTTTCTCCCGGTTTGGCGTGCCGTCGACGTAGTGTAAGGTCAGTTTCTTCCCGTCCTTGGTCCGGACGCCGTCCGCTCCCTTGACCCATCCCAGCTCGTCAAGCAGCTGATTGGCTTTGGCGATATCCGGTTTGACCGAGTTTTCCAGCGACGGGTCATAACCGAAGGTGCCCGGGGTCAGCGGGGACCAGGCCCGCTCGTACGTGCCCAGGTACAGCGTTTTGACGATGGCGTCCACGTCCACGGCCAGCTGCACCGCCTGCCTTGCCTTCAGCTCGTTCCACGGCGCGCGCTCCTGGTTGAAGAACAGCGTATACGGCAGGCCGAGCGTATTAGCCTGCAGCAGCTGGAAATTCGGATCCTTTTTCAAGGTCAGGATGTTCTGAGGCGGCACCGTCTCGGCGGCCAGCACCTGCTTGCTCTGCACGCTGCCGATCCGGGTGGCTTCTTCGGGTACGATTTTAAAATCGATGCCGTCCAGGTAAGGCGCCCCCGTATTGGTCACGATCTCCGGCGCCCAAGCATAGTCCGGATTGCGCTCGACCTTGATGTCGGCATTCTCATCCCACTTGACGAATTTGAACGGCCCCGTGCCTACCGGATGCTGCCCCAGCTGATCCCCGTATTGCTTGGCTGCAGTCGGCGACACAATGCCAAGCAGCGCCTGGCTCAGGTTGCCCAGAAAAGCCCGTGAGGGCGTCGACAAATTCAGCTTGATCGTGTACTCGTCGATGACCTCGGAGGACTTGTAGGGCTGAAGCAGGGCGGCCGCATTCGCCGCCTTGGTGGCGGGGTCCAGAATCCGGTCGAAGTTGAACTTGACCGCCTCGGCGTTAAACGGCGTTCCGTCCTGGAACTTGACGTCTTTCCGCAGCTTAAACGTGTAGCTAAGCCCATCGTCTGAAATGGTCCATTCCGTCGCCAGCCACGGCTTGATCGTATTGTCCGGCAGCTGAACGACCAGGCTGTCGTAGATGGTGCGGATGACGCGGACCGCGACGGCCAGGCCGCTGCGGTGCGGGTCCAGCGTATCCGGCGACGTCGCCAGAGCGTAGGTGAGCTCCCCGCCCTTGGCGGATGCTCCCTGTACGGCCGGTGCCGCCCCGCTATCCGTCTGCCCTTGGGAGGCCGTCTGCTTGCCTCCGCAAGCGGACAGCAGCATAACCATGACCAGCAGAGCGGCTGCTGCCGATTTACGCCTGTTTTTCGAATAAAACCTCATCTCTCTCAGACTCCCTTCAGATCCAAATATCGTTTGCATGCAGGGTGCAGGGACTCCGCAGATTGGCAGAGACCCCGTCCTGTTTAGGACAGCGCTTTTTGCTTCGTATAGCGGTTCTCCGGCACCGGCAGGCCCAGATTTCCCCGCAGCGTATCTCCCTCGTATTCCGTGCGGAACAGCCCCCGCTCACGCAGAATCGGCACCACCAGCTCGACAAAATCGTCCAATCCGCCCGGCACGCCCGATCCGATAATGAAGCCGTCGGCAGCCTCTTCCTCAAACCACTGCTGCACCACATCCGCCACCTTCTCCGGCGTTCCGATAAACACCGTCCGCGGCGTCGCTTCCTGCAGCACTATTTCGCGTAGCGTCAAGTTCTCCTCTTTGGCGCGTCTCTTGATACGGTCGGTCGTGCTGCGGAAGCTGTTCGAGCCAAAGTCACCCAGGTCGGGAAACGGCTCATCCAGCGGGTATTGGGAAAAGTCGTGGTGCTCGAAGTAGCGTCCAAGGTATTCCAAAGCCTTCTCAATCGTCACCAGCCCGGCGATTTCCTGGTATTTGCGCTCGGCTTCCTCTTCCGTGCGGCCCACGATCGGCCCGATGCCCGGAAAGATCAGAATTTCCTCCGGAGCACGCCCGAGTGCAGCTGCCCGCTGCTTCACATCCCGGTAAAAAGCCTTGGCTTCCTCGATCGTCTCCGGGCCGGTGAACACGGCGTCCGCCGTTTTCGCCGCCAGGCTGCGGCCGCTGTCCGAGGAGCCCGCCTGGAACACGACCGGCTGCCCCTGACGGGAGCGCGCAATGTTCAGCGGCCCCTGCACAGAGAAGAACTCCCCTTCATGGTTCAGCCGGTGCAATTTGTCCGGATCGAAGAACACCCCGCTCTCCTTATCCCGCACAAAGGCATCGTCTTCCCAAGAGTCCCACAGCCCTTTGACCACCTCGAGATACTCTTCCGCGATCCGGTACCGCTCGGAATGGGCCGGATGCGGCCGGCCGCCGAAATTCAGCGCGGTCCCCTCCAGTGGTGAAGTCACCACGTTCCATCCTGCGCGCCCGCCGCTGATGTGGTCGATGGAGGCGAACTGCCTGGCGACCGTAAACGGCTCACTGTAAGAGGTCGACAGCGTGCCGACAAGCCCGATCCGGGAAGTGGCTGCGCCGAGCGCGGACAAGATCGTAATCGGCTCAAACCGGTTCAGAAAGTGCGGGATCGACTTTTCGTTGATATACAGGCCGTCGGCAATGAAAACAAAATCGAACTTGCCCTCTTCCGCCTTCTGTGCCTGCTGTGTATAGAACGAAATGTTTACGCTCGCATCCGAAGGAATTTGCGGATGTCTCCAGGCGGTGTGGCTGCTGCCCACGCCGTGTATGGTGGCCCCCAGTCGAAGCTGTCTGTTTTTGCCCATCGTTCACTCACTCCATCTTCTTTTTAAAATTTGGGTACTGCTTGAAATGAATCCCAAAATGACCCTCGACGAATTCAATTACATTAATTTTTCCAATGTGTATAGTCGGGATTATTTTATTTATTGCTGATACTGTATCATTGATGCATTTCCGGCCACAATACCGTATTAAAATCTTCTATTCAGGCTTTTCCATTCTCTATAAGGCTTTACACTGCGGGCTTTTCCGGGTATGTGAAAAACCCCGATCCGTGCTTTTGCGGACCGCGGTTCTCAGGGTTGTTTCGGGCAGCTCTGTATTATATGTGGAGTACAGGGGGGATGAAAATAGAGGTCAGACTGCCTGCTCTTCAGCCGGCGTTTGTACTGCGTAACGGGTAAGCTTAAGGGTGCCTGGAAAGGGGCTTTTGTAAACAATCTAGAAATGGCCGGTATCCTTAAACCAGGAAACCGGCCTTTCGCTTTCTTAAGAATGACCTAAGGATTCTATTGAAAATTTGCAAACCCTAATATTAGCTAGATCTCATTTGGTTGAGCCGCAAATAATACAGCCCTTTTCTGAATTATATTTGCTTGGCAGTCGGTGCTGAACGAAATATTCATGAGGTTACGTATGCTTCGAAGGCCTTTCTTCGCCAACCGGATGGTCCTCATTCCACTTTTCCGCCTGGGCGGTGCCGATGGCAATGGCGCGCCCTTCCTCGTAGCCTTCTTCGAGCAGCGCGTTTGCAATTTCGATCGCTTTATTCCGCACGCGAGGCTCCAAATTTTTCATGGATACAGGGTAATCATGCTTATTCCAAGGCATTGCGAATCCCTCCATACAAGTTCTCGTTTATCCATATATTACCCGGCGCCACGCGAATCAAACGATCGTAATCCGCCGGGCAAATGTTTACTTGTCTCCGGCCTCAACAACTTGCGAATCCAGTATACGATGATCGTTCCTGCGGTCCATGAACCGGGATTTTGCCAAGCACTCCATCTATTTTTGAACTTGCTAACTCCTTTCCGAGAGACTTGTGCCTCTCTCTCCAACATATTTGTCTACAGCAAGTAAGCAAATGAGATGCTGTACCTGAATCATGAAGAGTATCGTTCAACCGGCCCATACGTCTTTCACATAGTTACCTGCCGCTTCAAGCGCGGCAAGCCATTCAGCCGCTTCTTCATGGCTCGCCCCGCTTTTTTCCCGATAAGAGTCCATGATCGTCTGTTCCACCTGCAGGGCCATCCGGGTGCCGTCGCCGCAAATGTACAACTTAGCCCCGGTTTCGAGCAGCGACAGCAGTCGTTCCCCGTCCTGCTTCATAAGATGCTGGACATAGCACTTATTTTCGCCTTCCACTCTGGAGAAAGCCGTATGAAGTGTGACCAGGCCATCCCTTTCCGCCTGCTCAAACTCCGCACGATATAGATAATCATGTTCTGGATTCCGGCAGCCAAAGTACAGATGGGCTTCTCCCAGGACCTTCCCTGCCGCTTGGAGTGCCCGTCTGGCCTGGATAAAGCCTCTGAACGGAGCCACGCCCGTGCCTGGACCTACCATGATCAACGGTGTGGCGGAATCCTCCGGAAGTACAAAGCCGGATTCAGGGGACCGGACGAATATCAGCACCTCGGCTCCCGGTTCAAGCCCGGCCAAGTAGTTGGAGGCGATGCCGCGGTACTCTCCCTTGCCGTTCCATGCTTCTCCCCGAACTACGCCGACCGTGATGCTGGCCGTGTCTTGGCTGACTTGGGGCGAGCTTGATATGGAGTAATATCTCGGCTTCAGCGCCGGCAGCAGCTCCAGAAAACGGGCAAACGGCAGCTCACAGGCATCGTACTGCTCGAGCAAGTCGAGCATCGTAACCCTCTTCGCCCGGATGTTCGTTTGGAACGTCTCTTCAACGAGCAGCGCCTCGAGCTCCGTGGCATGCGGCGGGCAAACCGTGCACGCGGCCATCTCACGGATTTGGGCACGAGTCGCCGGCTCCTGCAGCTCTACAGTGCGGGACAGCAGTTCGTCCAGTCGGACCGGAACACCTGCCTTCAAGTGGGGAATGTTTTTCCCGCCCGTTTCCAGAATCAGGTGAGCGGAGCCATCCAGCCGGAATCGGCGGAGTACCCGCCGCACCAATGGGTCAGGGTTGACCGGGAGCACGCCCAAATGATCGCCCTCGCAATAAGTCGTGCCTTCAGGCAGCGCAATTTCGATGTGCTGCGTGACCCTTCCGCTGTCTGCATGCTGAAGATTGTAACTGCGCACAATCCGACCGGATGCGGCTCCGTAGGTTTCCGCCAGTGGTGCGGCGGCCACGCCCTGGATAAAACGAAGGGACAGCGTGCTCCGTTTCGGCTCGCGGTTGGCCGCGACCGGCAGTCCCAGCGCCTGCATCAAATCCGGCCATAATCGCTCCGTCCAGTCGTCAACCTCCCGTTCAAAATCGCCGCTGGCATCGCACTCCCCGAGCGGGATAAGCCGCTCGGCGCCTTTGGCGGCCAGCAGCTCATCGATCAGGCGCGGGATCCGCTGGTACGTGCTGGCCCAGTTATGATCCCCGCAGCCGAATACCATGTAGCGGACATCCCGGACGGCCGAATTGTCGGCCGATTCCAGCCATTCGACGAAAGCCTTCGCGTTGGAAGGGGGCTGGCCGTTATATGAAGCCGTTACAATGATAACCGCTCCCTCCTTGGGAAGGGCTCCGGCGTAGTCGTCCAAGGTACCGACCTGACTGTTGAATCCCTGGTACTTGGCGAGATCGGCTACTTCTCTGGCTATGCCTTCGGCCGTGCCCAAATTGGAACCATACAGGACGAGCAGCGGCGTATGATGCGCGTTTTCCGCCAATGAAGCCGGCTTGCCGGACTCGCGAGCAGCGGTATCCAGCGGTTCGGAGCTGCCTGAACCCATCGGAATCACAGCTGCCTTCCGGTTGCGAACACGAATCCGGAACCCTTCAGGTTTGAGTGTCAACGTCTCTTTCACCTTGAGTTCGTAGTGGTCGGCATCCGTCAGCTCAAAATACTTCAGAATCATACCCAGTACCAAGGTCGCTTCCTGCAGGGCGAACTGCTGCCCGATGCACGCCCGCTGACCGTTACCAAACGGCTTATACGCGTCATGAGGCACCTTGCTTGGATCCTCAAATCGCTCGGGTCTGAACGCCTCCACATCGTCCCCCCAGACGCGTGTATCCCTGTGAAGTCCCGGAATGAGCACGGTCACGCTGTCACCCTTTTGGATCGGATAGGTTCCCCCAATCCATGTATCTTCTTTGGCATACAGCGAGAAAGCCGGCGCAGTCGGCCATAACCGCAGGGACTCGCTCAGAACCATTCGGACATATTTCAGGTCCCGCACCTGGTTATACGTCGGTACCGGGTCTTTCAGGACGCGGTCCACCTCTTCCACCGCTTTACGCAGCTTTTCGGGGTTTTTCATCAGAAAATAGATCGCAAAAGAAAGCAGGCCGCTGGTCGTTTCATGTCCTGCGATCAGAAAAGTGATGATCTGGTAGCGGATATTTTCTAGATCCAGACGTTCACCTGTTTCCACATCGACGCCTTCCAGCATGTGAGCGAGCAGATCATCCTCATTCCCGCCATGCGCCTTACGCTCCCGAATCAATTCGTCGACGAGAGAGAACATCGTCTGAATATCCTCTTGAAACTGCCGTTTCTTCCGGACCATAAACATATCCTGGATGCCCAAGCGGTGAAGCTGGTTCATCCCTTCGTCAAGCGCCCGCACCATCGCATCAATAAAAGGATGGTTGCCTTCCCGGTAAAAACTGTTGAAACGGTAACTAAATCCGCACAGTCCGATCGTATCGAGCGTCAGCCGGGTCATGTCCGCGGGTACGTCAACCGTTTCGTCCGGATTCAGCCGCCCCCATTTTTGAATCAGCTGCAAGGCAATATCCAGCATTTTGGCGTGGTACCCTTGCATCGCCCTTTGACTGAAGCTGGACAGCAGAATATTATGTGCTTTTTTCCAATTCTTTTCCTGGGTCGCACTCGTAAACAAACCGTCGCCTGCAAAAGCGCGTACGTTTTGCAGCGGAGCCCAGATCCGTTTATCAAAGCGCTTTTCGTCGCAAGCGTCCTTCACATATTCATGGCCGGAGACGTAGAGCTCCTTGCGTCCGCCGGGATATTGGAACTGAAAGATTGGCCCGAGCTCCGAGGCCACCTTCACCAACGATTGCACCGGTGCGGAGGAATCCAGCAGCGGCAGATTTCCTAAAGGTCCATAAGTTTTGGGTTGAGGTACCTGAATATTTTCTGTCATGGTATTTCCCTCCATCATCCTGTCTTCTTTTCTTTTAACCCAGCCTTGATAACAGGCGAATAAAACACAGAATAAACCAGGTGACCAAATTAGTAATTCGGTCAATATATAAGAAAAAAGGAGGATTTGACAGCTGCTTGGCTGCGAAAGCCTGCCAACGCTATCCTATCCTGCCTTTTACCATAACATGATATGAATGTCCCGCACATCAGCCGGAAGTCTGGAATTCACGGGCCCAGCAAGGGGGGCTTGTTACTGTTCAGCCAGGATTATTTCAGTCATACACGACTTCCGTCCTGGCGAAAAAGTCATGTATCGATCGTTTATCCCCACGCATCCCTGCTATGTAGAAATTCTATCGTGAAGGAATAATTCGGGCGATCGGAGTTAGCAACTTCGAAATGGGCCGCTTTTGGGTCGGCGATTCAGCTTGGAGTTATGCGGGTCAGAACCGCCGACGGCTCGCTTTCCTCACAGTGCGTGCATACGATCGCGATAACTGCGGATGGCCCGATTATATTCATTTCGTGGCATTTAGGTGCCGGCAGCAACAAAGAAACCATGCCATCCTGTGTAAACAGGACGACATGGTCGATGCATAAAACGGATCGCTTGACGCGTTATTTTTTTACCGCAGCTTTTAAGATTTCAATTTTCTCTTTACGAGGGATATCCGAAGTGGCAGAGACCCCGTATTCGTATTTGCCGCCGTCATACCAGAATACGGATTTTGGATAGATATGCTCAGGAAGCGTATCGTTAAAGAAACCTTCGTTTTTGCTTCCCTCCGGATCTTTTGTATACTTTGAGAAAGTCAGCGTGTCCTTTCCGTTCGTATACTTGAGACGGATATCCGCCGCTTCCTTCCACTCTATTTTCTTCGCATAGATGGGTTTGCCGCTTTTCTTGCCTTCGGCCTTTACTTCATCAACGAATTTCCCTTTTATTGGACCTTCGATGGTCGCTGACAAGAACTTGTATCCGGCTGGCAGGTTTGCGGGCTGCTTCAGGATCGAACCCTCCAATGCGGAAGCTCTTTTCAAGTAGTCCTCGTAAGTAGAGAATTCTTCTATCCCTCCCCAATAACTGAGGTCGAGTCCGCTATTTAATTGAGGATATTTATGATACAGAATGTACATATCGCCTGTCTCTTTGCTCAGTTCCTTCACTCGATTCGTCTCATCTTCGATATACTTCTTTTCCTCTGGAGTTAAAGCCTTGGCTGCCGCTTCAGCTTTTTTTTGGTTTTTTTCCAGTTCTTTCTTATAGAGATCACGGTCTATGTTTCCCTCGGGATAAATAATATCATTCTCTTTGCCCACGGCAACGTTTGAATTCTGCTGCAATTGCATAGAAGCCTTTTGCGGTGCGCTTTCTTCGCCGCTTTCCTTCGCGTTAACCAATGTCACGCTGCCAAGCGCGAGAATCATCCCCATACCCAGAATGGACAAGCGGTAGGATTTTTTATTAAAATGTTGGATCATCATGAGTCTCCTTTTCATTTCTTTATGTGTGGCGGACAAGCCGGCAAGCCCCGGCCGGTAATGACTGACCGACAAATGCTCCAACACATGAATAATCGTTTGCCCGTATGCATTTTTTTGCTGCGGCCTCATCCGGTCCAAGGCGCATGCATCGCAGGCAATCTCCTGATCCTGCCTTGCTCTATGTATCGCGAACCATAGGAGCGGATTAAACCAGTGGAGAATCAAGATCAAGTGCATCATCCAGTTCACTGCCACATCCCGCCGCCGAATATGCGCAAATTCATGCGCCAAAATCAATTGAAGCTGATCCTTTTGCAACGTAACGAGCAGGCTTGGCGAAATCACGACTGCAGGTTTAAGAAAACCGACTACGGCTGGTCCGGGAATCCGTTCCGATGCGACAAACCTCACATTGCGCTTGATGCCAAATAGATGCTTCGTTTCTTGAAAGACTGCCGATAAAAAAGGAGTATCGATGGTTCGCCCTGCGCGCAAGGCTTTTTTCAATCGGTTCTGGTCAAATACCGTTTTCGCCGAAAGGAATAACACGCCCGCAAGCCATACCGCAAACAGCATATTGATGAAGCCCATATTTTTGATCTCACTCCACCAAAAACCGCTTTTCTGCACGCTTCCCGGTTCATGGGATGAGGCAGGCACGGTAGCTCCATTTGATTCCGGGCTTAAGGTCCGATTCCTTTGAACCGCCACCTCCCTTGCGATCCCCGCATTCTTAAATGCCGTGGGATCCTGGGCCTTCTGATGAAATCCGGGCGCTATGGCCTCCAAAGACAAAACATTGTACAAGCTAAGCGAAGATTCCGGCGCCCAAGGAAGCAGCAGGCGGATCGCTACAGGCAGCCAAATCAAATATTTCCATCTCGCTTCAAGCTTGTTTTTGAATAGAAATTGCACGATCAGGACAAGTAAAACCAGAATGCCGGCCATAAATGATCCGCGAATCACCCAGCCAAAAACAGACAATAAACTCGCTTGCAATGTTGGAATCATCCGTTATCTCTCTTTTCCCGGTTCGCCGTCGCTACGGTTTTCGTCAAATAAAGCCTTGAGATCCTCGACTTCCTGTGCATTCAGCTTTCTATCCTTTAATAAGTTGGCCAGCATCGGTTTTAATGCCCCGCCATACAGCTTTTTCATAAAGGATGTGGTTTCGGACAACAAAAATTCCTGCTCGCTGATGATGGGATAATACAGCAGGGTGCGCTTTGAACCCTCTTCCAGCTTTGCCCCCGCTGCTTCCTTCTGCACTAATCGGTTCAAGAGCGTCCGCGTCGTATTCGGGCTCCAGCCCATTTTGTCTGCTAGTTGCTTTACGACTTCACTGGAAGGGCAATCAGGATTTGCCCATAACACCCGCATAATTTCCAGTTCTGCATCCGTAACCGATGGTATTTGTTTCATGCATGTAACCTCCATGTTCATTCGCCTTAACTACATACGTAGTATGTTCATACTACATTTGTAGTTTGGTGATGTCAACATGTAATAGAGCTAAGATTCCCTATTTTTGTTACATGCACAAATCCGCGCCGCTTTCCAAACATATTATTTCTTTACCGCAGCCTTCAGCATCGCGATTTTCTTTTCTCTAGGGATATCCGAAGTGGCAGAGACGCCGTATTCGTATTTGCCGCCGTCATACCAGAATACGGATTTTGGATAGATATTCGCAGGAAGCGTATCGTTAAAGAACCCTTTCTTTTTGCTTCCCTCCGGATCTTTTATATACTTTGAGAAAGTTAACGTGCTCTTTCCGTTCGTATACTTGAGACGGATTTCCGCCGCTTCCTTCCACTCTATTTTCTTCGCATAGATAGGTTTGCCGCTTTTTTTGCCTTCGGCCTTTACTTCATCAACGAATTTCCCTTTTGTTGGACCTTCGATGGTCGCTGACAAAAACTTGTATCCGGCTGGCAGGTTTGCGGGCTGCTTCAGGATCGAACCCTCCAATGCGGAAGCTCTTTTCAAGTAGGCTTCGTAAGAAGAGAACTCTTCCACCAGTCCCCAATAGCTAAGTGAAAGTCCGCTATTTAATTGAGGATATTTATGATACAGGACATACGACTCACCAGGCTTTTTGGACAGCTCCTTTATTCTGTTGATCTCATCTTCGATAAACTTTTTGTCCTTTTCAGGTATAGATTTGGTCGCCTCGGCTGTTTTTTTAGCAGCTTCTTCCATAGCTTCCTTATAAGATTTCGCTTCGGCCGCAAAGCTCGTTGAGGAACCCAACAGTAATACACTGCTTAATGTTACGATTGCTGCTTTTGTTGCTACATTCATTTTGTAATGCTCCTTTCCTGGGGTTGTTTATCAAACTACAATTGTAGTTTACATTAATTTATACTACAGTTGTAGTTGAATGGTGTCAACCCTTTTTATAAAATACATCTTGCTATTTAAGATTCCCCTTTCGGTTCTAAAGCCTTAAAGAAAATGTGATCAGCAACTAATCAGACTGAATGTATATAGTTTGATATCGAAGTGTTTGAGTTTGTATACAGTGTTAGACCCAAAATCTGAAAGGCGGAAACCAACCATGAATAACTTAAAGGGGCCGTGTTATAGCCGAACAAACAGCTAAATTAAATAGACTGTTCTATGAATAATTTAGGTAGATTTGTCCATAGACAAATGGTACATTATTTGGGAATCGTTCGTTCGTGTTTGTTAGGTGTTATTGGAATAACGGCAGGTCCGGATATACGTTCAGGCTCATATTTTTTTAATTTGGGAGGGCGTCGATATGGATAAAAATTCGGTTCAAAGAACAAACATTATAGGTGCAGGCGAGGTTGGCAGCGCCATCTCGGTGGAGATGGATAAGAGTTCCATACATAAAACAAACAGCCTTTTTTGGGACACCGAAGGAAATGACATTTTAGGAGCAACCGCGCTTCCTTTCTATGGAGCATTTGTCTCAGAAGAAAAATGCCGACTTTTTGGCGATGTCTCGGGAAAAAGGATGCTGGAGATCGGCTGTGGCACCGGTCATTCCTTGCAATATCAGGGGGAACGCAATGCATCTGAACTATGGGCTTTGGATATATCCGAAAAACAGATCGAAAAAGCAAAGCAACATTTGACGGCATGCGGCCTTTCGGCAACCTTTATCTGCTCTCCCATGGAAGAAGAATGCGGCATACCAAAGGATTATTTCGACTTTGTTTATTCGGTTTATGCCATAGGCTGGACCACCGACCTTGAGGGTACGTTTTGCCGAATCGCCTCCTACCTGAAAAAAGACGGCGTATTTATTTTCAGTTGGTCTCACCCTATACACAAATGTGTTGCCGCAGAAAATAATATGCTTGTTTTTAAAAAATGCTATTTCGATGAATCCTGGTATTCGGTATCTCTTGGTGAAAGTACCCTAACATTATCAGACCGTAAACTATCCACCTATGTAAATGCCTTGGCAAAAGCGGGATTTGTCATTGAAAAGCTGATTGAGGAATCGGATGATGAAAGGATGCAATCGCGGCACGCTAACAGCGATTTTGCAAAAAAAGCAAAGATGCTGCCTGTCACTTTTGTAATCAAGGCAAGAAAACTCTAGTATCCGATGCTTCCTTCTTATGCGTTCAGATCTTGCACCCTCAAATGTACGGCGTTCCTGATTGAAAGTCCTGTCCGGTAGCAGTGGCGCCAATGAAAGCTTTCAAGAAATATTACAACGTGCCTCCTTCGAAATTCGAGTAGCCGCGTTTCATCGGTACAACGCATCTCATCCCGTGATCATTGCCGTTCTGCGTTCTCTCGTTACATCGGCAATTGGAAATTAGTATAGACCATACAAAAAAAGCCGCAACAATGCGGCTTTTAAGCGTTTAAGCATGCTTATTCAACAATCAGGGTTCCCTTCATGTCGCTGTGTCCGGCTCCGCACATGACGGAGCAGTGGAATTCATGCTCCCCGGCCTGATCGGCGATAAATTCGGCAGAGCCCGGCTGCTGCAGGTCCACGTTGAAATCCGGAATGGCCAGGCCGTGGTTTCCTTCGTTGTTTTCCAGCGTAATTTTGACTTTCTCGCCTTTTTTGACTTTGATCTCCGAAGGCTCGAACTTAAAGTTTGACGCCGTCACCTTGATTTCTTTCACGCCGTCCGATCCGCCCGAAGACGAGGACTCGTCCGACGAGCTGCCTCCTTTTCCGCTGCTTCCGCAGGCGCTTAGTACCAGAACAAGCATTAACGTAAGTCCCATCAGCATCCATTTTTTCATGTTATATCCCTCCAGATGAAATCATTAAGTTGCATTCACCGATGCATACAAACCCATTCTAAAGATTTTCCCGGCGGCGCCCCGCTTCCTGCTTCTCATCCTCCTCTTCCGTCAGCTGCCGGGCGGAACTGCGGAATTCGTGAAGCGTCGTTCCCACCGCCCTGCCAAGCTGCGGCAGCTTGGACGGCCCGAACAGCAAGAGGGCGAGCAGCAGCAACAGCAACAGCCCCGGTATTCCGATTGTTGAAAGCATGGTCTATCCCTCCTTTCCTATGACGTTATATCAATTCGTAAGACGATCGGAATCATGAGGCACTGAGCCGTTCAGACAAGCATGCCTCCCTGTTTCAAATATTTCTGGATCCCTTCTGCCGCCCTGTAGGCGAGCGCGCCGACGGTATCGGTCGGATTGTATCCGCTGTTGTGCGGGAATGCCGAAGCACCCACGACGAACACGTTTTCTGCTTCCCACATCTGCAAATAGCTGTTCACGGCGGACGTGTCAGGATCCGAACCCATAATAACGCCGCCTGTGTTGTGGGTAGATTGGTAAGGGACGATATTATACGGGTCCAACTTGTCCTTGATCTCCATATGGGAAGGACCCATCTCCTTCATGACCTCGCCCGCCTTGCCGGCCACAAATTTCGTCAGCTCCCGGTCCTGGTCCTCAAAGTCAAACGTAATCCGCAGCAACGGTTTGCCGTAAATGTCTTTATAGGTCGGATCGAGATCCAGGTAATGGTGCTTCCAGGGGAGGCTGGCCCCCTGCGTCGCGACGGTCAGCACCCGGTTTGCATATTTCAGCGTGGTTTCCTTCCACTTCTTGCCCCAGGTCGGCGTGCCTTGCGGCGCCGGATTGTTCTCGATCGGACGCAGGCCGTTTTGGCCGATCCGGATGCCTGCCCCGTGCAAAAACTTCAAATCGGAGTGATCGAAATTGTCCCCGTTGAAGTCGTCGAATTCCATGCCGAGCGCTCCGGCTCCCATGAACGTGCTGAACTCTTCGTCATCGTAAAAGCCGACCGCATGCCCGGAGTTGACCTGATACGCGTAATTCCGGCCGATCGTTCCCCGTCCGGTCTTTCGGTCGTAGGGCGTCCCGAGCTTGGAGTTCAGCAGCAATCGCACGTTGTTCAGCACGAAGCTGCCGAGAATGACCACATCCGCCGGCTGGGTCACCTCTTCCCCTGTCACTGTGTTGATATACACCACGCCGGTCGCTTTTTTGCCGTCATGGAGAATTTCCGTCACGTTCGAAAACGTGCGCACTTCCAGCTTGCCGGTGGCCATCGCAGTCGGGATGACGGTCACGACAGGGTCGGCCTTGGCGCCGTATTCGCACCCGAACCGCTCGCAAAAACCGCAGTACTGGCAGGCTGCCCGGGATATGCCGTCGGGATTTTTATAGTTCTCGCTCAGGTTGGCCGAAGGGATCATATACGGATGGTATCCGAGCTTCTTCGACGCCTCTTCGAACTTTTGCAAAATCGGCGTTTTCTTCATCGGCGGGGTCGGAAACGGATTGGACCGTTTGCCAAGCATCGGATTGGCTTCCGATTCACCGGAAATGCCGGCCATCTGCTCAAACTTATCGTAATACGGTTCGATTTCGTCATACGTGATTCCCCAGTCCTGCAGCTGCATGCCCTCGGGAATTTTGCCTTTTCCATACCGCTCCACCGTCTTGCTGTAGATCTCAAAATCATACGGAAGGAAGCGGTGCGTCTGCCCGTTCCAGTGCGTCCCGGCGCCGCCGAGCCCGTCCCCCAGCAGAAAGGAGCCATAGCTGCGCATCGGCAGCGCCCTCATGGACTCCGAATTTCGGAACGTGATCGTCTCCTTGGACAGATCCTGCATCAATTCAAAACGCCGCGCATACCGGAGCTCGTCATGATCCATGAAATAATCCTCCGTGCTCCGGCTCTTACCGCGCTCCAGTCCGACGACCTGGATGCCCGCTTTGGTCAGCTCGGCTGCAATAATGCCGCCGACCCAGCCCATTCCAACAATAACCACAGGTACTTTAGGTAATTTGGCCACGTCTGATGTCCCCTTATATCCGTGAAATTTATTCGCTCATGTGAGCCTGCAGGCTTTTCGGCTGGATCTTGACCAGCCCTTCCTTCGTAATCTGCTGAGCATAGCTCATTTGGTTGCCCGGAAAATTGCGCATCTTCCATCCGATCATATTCCGGTTGCCGCCATAGAGCGGATCCGCGTAGACCCCTTCGATCGTCAAATTCCTCAGCATGTTGAAGAAACTGCTGCTCGTCACCCCGCGCATGGGAAAATGGTCTCCTTTCTCCATGGCGGCCAGCACTTCATCCTGCTTCTGGGCCTCAAGCTCCGTAAAATCCTTTTGATGCTTTTGCCGGCAGTAGCTCTTCAGTCCTTCCAGCCCCAGCGTGAACATTTCGTTGCGCTTCAGGCGCGACTGTTCTCCCTGCGTTGCCTGGGCTTGCACGAAAGGACCCATCATATAGTCCCGCGCGTTATAACCCCACGGGCCTGCAAGCTGATGATCAATAAAAAAGGCCACGCCCAGCGCCTTGGCACCGGGACCGTTCTCATCTTCGGGATAAATCCGTTCCACGGCCGCTTCGGTCATTTTAAACTGCTCCTGATTAAAAAACATCAGCGCATCCTGCAGCGAAGCTTCCGGCTTGTTGCTGGCCGGCGCCGGCGCGGGGGCATGATTTTTCTCCAGACTGTCCGTCAAGACGCCCCCGAACACGCCGCCGACGACCAAACCGCCCAGCGTCATGCCCGAGGCTTTCAAAAATTTCCGCCGGGATTCATCCAGTTGTTTTGACCGGGCCGGCTTGCTGTTTTTTCTCAGTTTCAGTCCTGGCAACATGATCCCTCCGATTATGAATATTGTGGATACAATAATTAACACCACTGCGAATGAGTTACCCAAAATTTCTCTGTATTAAACGGCAGCATCTGACATGAGCTGTTATATTGGGACCAAATGCCTAGCAAGACGCAGCCTGCGATTTTCAAAAAACGCCCTGCTCTGCGTGAATGAGCGCGCACGCCGTACTGCTTCGGTTTCGGAAAGACCCGTCACGTTTAGAACGCAAAAAAGGCCGCAATGATGCGGCCATTCAACCCGTATGCTTCTCGTCCGAAACGAATGTACATATGTACATATCCGATTTTTTACGCACTAAAAATCCCCTCATGCGATGCAGGAAGATTTCGCGTTCACGCGATCCTTGTTATCCTGTCAGCCATGAGGGGATGTTGGTTTAATACGAAGGTTCTGCTTGATGCAACCCGCGCTTCATCCGATTATTTATTGAAAGTGATCTTCTCCGCGCCGCCCTCAAGAACGATCGACGTGTCCCGCGGCTTCGTTTCCGCGATTTTGCGGCCGCCTCTGAACGAATAAAGCACTGCCGCCTGTTTGCGTACGGCTTCATATTCGTTTTCTGCTTCTAGAACGATGAAGTTGGCCGGCTTGCCTTCTTCAATGCCGTACGCATCCTCGATATGCAGCGTTCTTGCGCTATTTTTTGTAATGAGATCGATCGAATTCACGATTTGATCGTAACCGAGCAACTGCGAAGCATGGATGCCCATGTGCAGCACCTGAAGCATGTTGCCCGTGCCCAGCGGATACCACGGATCAAAGATGTCATCGTGCCCGAAGCACACGTTAAGCCCGGCTTCCTGCAGCTCTTTGACGCGCGTCAGCCCTCTTCTTTTCGGATAGGTGTCGAAGCGGCCCTGCAGGTGGATGTTAACCAAAGGATTGGAGACGAAATTCAGGTCTGCCATCTTCAACAATCTGAACAATTTGTACGTGTAAGCATCATTGTAGGAACCCATCGCCGTCGTGTGGCTTGCGGTCGTACGGGAGCCCAGCCCGCGTTCGTAGGCTTCTTTGGCGACGACTTCCACGAAACGGGATTGCTCGTCGTCGATTTCATCGCAATGGATGTCGATGAGACGATCGTATTTTTCGGCGAGGTCAAACGCGACCTTCATCGAATCCACGCCGTACTCTCTCGTGAATTCGAAGTGCGGAATGCCGCCGACCACGTCAACGCCCATCTTCAGCGACTCTTCCAGCAGTTCCGCGCCGTTCGGGTAGGAATGAATGCCTTCCTGCGGAAAAGCGACAAGCTGGATATCGATGTACGGCGCCATCTCTTCTTTGACTTCAAGCATCGCCTTCACTGCGGTCAAGCTTGGATCGGTGACGTCCACATGCGTCCGCACATGCTGGATGCCCTGCGCGATCTGCCACTTCAGCGCCGTTTTGGAGCGGGTTTTGACGTCTTCGTGAGTCAGGAACGCCTTGCGTTCCGACCAACGCTGGATGCCTTCAAAGAGCGTTCCGCTCAAATTCCATTCCGGCTCGCCGGCCGTCAGCGTAGTATCCAGATGAATATGAGGTTCAATGAACGGCGGCAGTACAAGCGATCCGTGAACGTCCATGATTTCATCGTTCGCCGATGGTTCCAGCGATTGCGTAATTCGTTCAAACTTCCCGTCCTTCACGACGATATTCCATAAGCCTTCTTTACCCCGCAATTTTGCGTTCTGTATAATCATTTGAATTCCCCTTTTCTTTGGATTCTTTGGCAGGAACGATCAGCATCAACACGATGTAAACCACCGCCGTGCCGATCAGTGCGTTCAATGGCGTTACTCCCGGAGCCAGCTGGGCGAAAGCTACGCCGATGGCCCAAGCGGCCATCGCTATCCAGTTTACCTTCTTAAAAGCCATATCGGCAAAAGGTTTATAGTTTCTGCGCTTCACAACGAAGTAGTCGGCGACGATGATCGCCCCGATCGACGGGATCGCCGCGCCCAGCACATTCAGAAACCCGACGAAATTGTTGTACATCCACATGGCAAATACGGTACCTACGATGCCGTTCACAACAACGAAAAACTTTTTCGAAATTTTCGTGATGTTGGCGAAGCCCAGCCCGGAAGCATACAGGGCATTATCGTTGGTCGTCCAGATATTCAGCCCCAGAACGATGATCGCCGGAACGATCAAACCTTGCAGGAACATGACCTCCGAGATATCCGCCAGGTTATAAGCCATTGCGCCGACCGCACCGAACAGGAACATGAGCGAGTTCCCCAGGAAAAACGAGATGACCGTCGCGATCACCGCCTGCCGGGAAGTCCGGGAAAACCGGGCGAAATCGGGCGTCAGCGTTCCGCCGCTAATAAATGACCCGATACAAATGGTCAACGCTGCTGCAACCGTCAGCGACTGCGACGGCGTGTAATCGAGCAAGCCTTGCAGGCCGCCCAGTGAATTTGCTCCCTCGAACATCGAATACCCGCCGAGAATGGCAATGGCCGGAACCGCAATATAGCCCAAAATGACGAGCGACTTCATGCCGAAGATGGCGGACGCCGTCATGGCGAGACCAAACAATAAGATCAGCAGGTACACGTTCCAATCCATCGCCCTCGCGACCGGAACCGCGAACATGGCCACGCCGACGCCGAACCATCCGACCTGCGTGAAGCCGAGCAGGAATGAAGGAAGGTACGACCCCTTCTCACCGAACGAATATTTTGCCAGCAGGTGGGTTGAGAGGCCTGTTTTGGCAGCGATATGTGCCAGCGCTCCCGTATAAATGCCGAGAACCAAATTTCCCGCAAGTACAATTCCGATGAACTCCATGAAGGTCAAGCTGACTCCCAGCGTCCCTCCTGCCAACATGCTTGCCGAGAAGAACGTGAACGCCAGCATGACGGAAAATGTCTTCAAAAAATTGTTTCTCTGCGTTTTCGGTACCTCTTGCCACGAAAACTCTTGATCTTGTTTGCTCATCAGAATACCTCCAGCTTCAAGTTTCCTGATACCAAAAAAGCAGAAAAAAGAGGCTACTCGTCAAGTCTCAAACTGACAAAGTAGCCTCTTTTTTTACATCATAACCCGCGCGAAGACACAGAGCATCCCCCTGACGGAACATGCACCGATTCACGCGTGATTATAAACATCCGCTGCCCTTGCCAGCCTCTCTGGACTGATTTAAAGGTACCAGTATTCAATTACATTCTATTATTTTGGAAAAACCCGCGAATGTCAATGTCATTATTATCCAATGGCACTGAAAAGGAAATTTACCTGCATGCTCTCAAAGCATCAAGGAGTCTAGAAGGTTAGCCTTAGCCGGGAGATCGAGAACGGTTCTTGTCAGGTCGTGAAGTCCATAAGTAAGCTCATTTTTTAGCTTGTAACGCCGTACTCGTGAAAACGGATGCCGAATACCCACCAGACGCTGGCGGCGTTCGGTTAATCGTTATTTTAATAGGCCGCTCAAAACTAAGCTAGCAACAGGACCAAAAGCCGTGATGCTCGCTTTCGATTTCGATTTGTGTCCGGCCGCGCGAGGAATCCAACGCATCGAGACCCGCTTCCATAGGTTCGACGATTAACCGTGTTGGCACAAGACGCAGGTTATCGATGGGTTTTATAAAGCTCCATCAGTTCCAATGCCGCTCGCTCGGCTGATTGCAGCGCACCTTCAAGATGCCCGCCCTGCTCGTCGGCAGTCTCTGTGCCTGCAAATATGATTTTCTTCCCCCAGTTCGCCGCACTTCCAAGCGGACCATAACTCGGGTAGTCGCGAAGGGGTTCCGCATCTTTACCTACCGCTGTGTCCAGATCACTGGACCAATCCTTGTATAGAAGGGCAGTTACATTTTCTGCAGACGGGCCGAAAAGTCGGGCCAATTGATCCACAACGAGGCGGAGCACGTTTTCCTCACCCAGTTCTTGGCGCGTTTTCGCCGGGATTCCAAAGAAACCAAAAAGAGCGCCTGCTCCCGTTTCAGGCGATGCATCATGGATTTCCTGCAAAGGTCCTTCCCAGCTTGAAGCGAGACCAGAAAGCCCATGTTCCCGCCAAAACGGACGTTCGTACACCGCAATGACTTTAGCCTGAGACGCCATCCACGTGGGTTTATCGACCATGCCGGCCATGAAATCCGGAGGCAGTTGCGGGCAAAAGGAGAAGTTTTGCGCAACCGCTCGAGGAGGCAAGGCAAGTATCACCGCACCGGCACGGATACGATCGCTCGCACCCTCGGTTTCAAGCATGACAGCTCCATTTTTTTTCTGGCGGACCTGAACGAAAAAGCGAAGCTCCTTTTGAGGTTCTTCGCATAATACATTAAAATTTTTGAGCGTTTTTTGTGATACTTTGTCTGTTAAGTTGATTTCCGCCTCCTCGTGACCAAATCACCACCGGAATGAGCAATAAAGATAAAACGCCTCCGGCAACTGACAATATCAGATAACTCGAACCTGCCACAATCATTCCCGACAATACTCCGCTAGCAGCTCCCGACAGCGCAATCAAAACATCCACTGTACCTTGGGTTTTTGCCCGTGTGGAAGTTACAGTCGAATCAACGATAAGTGCAGTCCCGCTGATCAACCCCAAATTCCATCCTAATCCAAGCAAAGAAAGCGCGATGATTAGCAAGACCATTGAATCTCCTGGTGCAAAAGCTGCTGTTAAACCCGCTAAAAGCAAGATAACTCCAGAAGCAATGCCCATCGTATGACGTCCAAACTTATCGACCAGGACACCTGTAACCAGTGAAGGGAAATACATGGCACCGATATGAAAACCAATAACAAGACCCACTGCACCCAAGCCATGTCCATGATGGCTCATATGAACGGGTGTCATGGTCATAATAGCAACCATTATGATTTGAGTAAGAATCATGATGGTTGCGCCAACGATGATGCCTCTTTTGTTTTTTGCATGTTCATTTCTTGTCAAATGCACCTGATCCCCAGGTACTTGGCTGGTGGCTGCAATCGTCCGGGCTATGACCAAGGGGTCCGGCCGAAGCATGATGAAAAGGACAACTCCTGCCAAGATATACGCTGCTGCTGCTAAAATAAATGGACCTGCAAGAGACGGAACACCAATAGAACGCGCAACATTCCCCATCACATTGACTAAATTCGGACCTGCAACCGCACCGAATGTTGTAAAAACCATCGTAAGACTAATGGCAGTCGCACGCTGTTTACTATTGGCTAAGTCTGTGCCTGCGTAACGTGCTTGCAGATTTGTTGCGGTCCCCGACCCATAAAAAAGCAGTGAAATAAATAGCAGGATAACGCTGTTTATAATAGCAGCAATGATGATTCCTATTGCTCCTAGTCCACCGATGATAAAACCCGCTGTCAGACCGGTACGACGTCCATAATGTTGAGAAAGTCGCCCAACGAATAAAGCTGCTCCTGCCGACCCTAAAGTAAATAACGCGGATGGAAGGCCGGCAAACGCATCAGTCCCGAGCATTTGCCGTGCAAGAAGCGCCCCTACCGTAACTCCTGCCGCTAATCCTGCACCGCCAAAAATTTGCGATATGCTCACGACGAATAATGTACGTTTGTATAACGTTTTTAGTTTTTCCGAAGGAATGACATCATTCTGTAACGAAGCAGTTGATTGGACCTTTGGTAACACCATCTAATCCCCCTTTCTTGGAAGCAATCATTTTTCTTTGTATCCTCCAACATTTGAATCATCATAACACGCGCAAAAAAACCATACAATGTCATAATTGTATGGCATACAATATAAAGCAGTTCTTCAGAAACTTTCGAGAGTCTCCTTTATATTAGTTTGGTCCAAGGTCATTTCCCTTCGATCTCCTTGGAAATGAAGGGTCGGGCACTAGGTCATCTCGTTTAGCAAACTTTTAAGGATCATTAGTCCTTGTTCAAGCTCTTCGATCGTTTCCGGCGCACAGACCGAAATTCTCACAGCTCGCTCGGGACAACTATTCCCAACGACAAAACGTTCGGCCGCGTACACCTGTATCCCATGCTGTGCGGCTAACGTTTCAAATTCGGCGCCAGTGATCTTGCCTGGTAATCTCAGCCACCGGAAGATGCCTGTTTCATCGCCTAAACATGTATAACCGCCCAAATATCGATTTACGATTTGATTTCTGCGAATCGTCTGTTCCCGATGGCTCTTGATTAAGACTTCAAATTGATTGGATACAATCGTTCGTGCAGCCAGCTCTGCCAGCAACGGGGAAACGGATACGTTCAAGTTGTAAAGCGCTTTTGAAATCGGCTCCTTGAATTGGCTTGGCGCTGCGACATAGGCTAGTCTTAATCCCGGTGCAATGGATTTCGATAAACTCGCAATGTAGATGACCTGCTCCGGTGCAAACGATGCAACTGCCGGAAGCGGTTTTTCGTTGTAGAGACGATACGATGCATCTTCAATAATGAACAGATGATACTTCTGGGCTATGGCTGCAATCGCTTTTCGGTTTTCGACGCCCATGAACGATGCTGTCGGATTATGATAATCCGGGATCAGGTAAATGCCTTTTATATTGTCATTTTTACATGCATATTCCAAAGCTGTCGGACTCATTTCGTCTTTCTCTGATTTTATCGGCACCAATTGTACATGAAGCATCGCCGCTGCAGTCTTTAGGCCAGGGTAAGTGTGCGGATCGACACCGATGCGATCTCCGGGTTTACAGAGGCTCGCCAGCGTGGCAGCAATGGCATTTTGACCCCCATTTGCAAATAAAACATGATCAATGGTTGTTTCAACCCCGCCCCTGCGGATGAATTTTACCGCTGCATCCTTTTGCCAAAGGCTTTCCCCTGCCCGACCATAACCAAACCATTTTTCATAGTCCGCTTCTTGAAGCATATTTTTAAGTTGAAGCAGCAGCGGCTCATAGGAAACGTTATCCGGCAGTGTTGCTCCCATTTCAATTAAATGCTTTGGTTTGGTGTCTTCAAGTAAATACGCATTCGATAACGCATCATACGATACAAATGTTCCGCTTCCAACAGATGCGCTTAACAAGCCTTTTAACTCGCACACTTTAAACGCTTTCGATATGGTACTTAAATTTAAATCCAAATAATCGGCCAGTTCTCGCTGTGGCGGAAGTTTTGTTCCGGGCAATAAATTTCCGTTTAAAATATCCTGCTGCAATTGCTCTGCGAGCGCTTGATAAATTGGTTTTTTTGTTTTATCGATCGACGGCTTCCAGCTCATGGGATAGTTTTCAAAAGAATTAATCGGCATGGTACACTTCCTTTTTCATCTTGCCCGTTTTTTGTTCAAGCTACATTCTCAATTATAATATCCTTGATGTACGTTGAACGTTATACGGCCTGTACGTATTTTGAGGTCACCAGATAAAAATTTTCTGGCGGCCTCTTTTTTGCGTAGTTCTGATTGTGGAGCAGTTTTGCCGGACAGCTGAACCGAAATTGTGAACGCAGCATCTTTGACGTAAAGGGTATGGCGACCCGAGTATCGCATGTCCCTTTTCATCCCGTGTTGTCCGACAGTTACAAAGCGAACGCCGAGGCATGATAAGCGTCCAAGCAACAATAGTTCTGTGCGGATATAATATGTTGAACATCACGATGGAACGATTTTCAATTGGACCCTATTGGAGGAAGGTGAAACAAGTGCTTGTCAAATCACGACATAAGCACATCAGCAAAATGTGCAAAAAGAAAATTAAGTTCGGGCGTAGCGTAAGGAAGAGGATGCGCCGCAAAATTCCTGTTTCCAGAACGCGGTTCGACGCGTTACTGGGCATTTTGGAAGCATTGGAACGACAACTGCATGAGGGATTGGCCCATTTGAACAATGTGCAAATCCAGGCCCTTCGCAGTGAACTGATCGCTTTACAGGAACAATTTCAAAACTTGGGCGTTAATATCCCCGTTCGTCCAGCATTACAGGAATTGATGTTGGCTGAAAACGATCCGTCGGATTTCTCTCCGTTAGCACTAAGCCTCGAATTAAAAGAGATCTTCAATCGTGTCGATGCCTTCATTCTCAGGTTTGAGCTTTCGGAAACCGCCATTGCCCGACTGGAGAGAGAGATTCAACAAATCCAGATCGATCTCAATTTAGTTTTGCTTCAATCCAATCCAGGCCCGCAAGGCCCTCCAGGCCCTCCAGGTCCTCCAGGTCCTCCGGGACCGATCGGGCCACAGGGTCCGCAGGGTCCACAGGGTCTTCCTGGATCGGTAGGTCCGCAAGGTCCAGAGGGCCCGCAAGGCCCACAAGGTCCGCAGGGTCCACAGGGGCCGCAGGGTCCGCAAGGTCCTAATTTCCTGGAGGAATTCGCTACAATCGATGGTGGATTTGTCGGCGATGTCCCCAACAACTCGCCAATCCCTTTCAATATGCCGCCTGAAATTAACGGGACGTTTATCTCGCAGACGCCCCCGTCTCCCAATGTGTTTTTGGCAGGCGGGCACACCTACCTTATCAATCGGGAGATTGGCAATATCACTACCACATCGGCTCCGGTTCAATTCATCTTGACGTTGAACGGAACGGAAGTCCCATACAGTTTTACTTCCGCAGTGCAAGCGTTGGGGTCCTCGACGGCAGGCACGAGTATCGTTACGACGCCGCCGGGCGAACCGAGCGTCCTGCAATGGGTCAATGTCTCAGGTTTCACGGTCAATAACCTTGGAGCCACCATGACCATTGTTACGATTGCGTAGTGCTTTTGATCGCCAGCACCGATTTAGGCAGGACGTATAACTTCGCTAACGGATCTCCTCGGCGGATCGTGCTGGGCCGCAGAGGCTCGAACGCGATCGGCAATCCGAGATGCTGCTGAACCGACTCCACGGATGGACCTAAGAGAAGTCCCGGATGAACGATGAAATTAGCCTCCCTCATTTCGATCGGTAGGATCAACAACAAGTAATCCTCCGGAATTTCAATAGACCAGCCGAGCCGCCATTCCAATGTTCCCTCGCCGTTCGGAATGAACATTGAGCGGTAACGTCCTTCGTATTCATATTCGTGGATTTTGTACCAAGAAGACGGCTTAACCCCCAACAGTATATCGTCTTTCTGCACCCATTCATCCATATCGGTCAGCTGTTTGAGCCGCGCGAATTCTTCGGGTTTTTCCATTGTCGTTTGAATTTCCTCTAGCGGATGAATGGCTACATCAACGGGGGAATATAGCGTCCAGCCCAGTTCCTTAGCGCTGCGATATGGCCAACAAGCTCCCTTGACTCTACGGTTCTTAATCCATCTTGCTTCCTGGTCGAGCGGCTGAGGCTTTGATAATTTTTCTTTCTCGGGCAAGATGGCTGCTTGAATGAGCTGTCGAAACGTAATCATGGTCAACGCCCTATTCATCTCCTTTATCCTCACGATTCATTTCGAGACGATTCATTTCGAGGTCCGATTGTGATCTGTAATGACATCATATGTTGGTAAGGTCAATTCTGCTATCCGTTGAAACCACGAAAACAAGGCGGTCGCTCTTCAAAAATGAGGGGCAACCGCCTTGTATTTTGTCGTGTACATCTGCCTCAGCCGCTCAATCGGGCCATCCTCGGAAGATCCTCCGCAAACTTGACGCAGCTTCCAATAGCAAATGCGGGCCTTTTATGAGTATTCAACCTTCGTCTCTGCTTTGCAAAACGTCGATATATTTCATCATTTCGGATATGCCGTTCATTTGATTTATCAATTGGTCATCCAGCTGTTGCAAAGCCATCTTGAAGGAGCGTTCAATTGCGGCGAGATCGTGTGTCTCCAAAGCTTCAAGCAATTGCTTCATGCTTTCGATAAAATAAACGGTTTTTCTTAAACTGCTTAGCACAATAATCTTTTTTAACTCTCGGGACGTAAAGACCCTATAACTGTTCTCCGGATTCCGCATAGAGCGGATAAGCCCTTCCTTCTCCCAATGCCGGATCGCGGATGGATTGACGCCTGCGATCGCGGCGACCTCCCCGATTTTCATCTTTTCCGAAACCTGCACATTCCTGTACCTGGAGAAGTCGGTTTTTTGAACCAGGCCCATGATCTCTTCCAATCGCTGTTTCTCGGCTTGGATATTGTGCTGTTGTAGGTTGATTTTCCATAGAGCCTCTTCGACGCGGCCCTTTTTTAACAACCCCATGACATCGTAGCTGACGGGAATGCCGAATCCCTTTTTTAAGGCACGCAAAGCTATAAATGCCCGAACATGGCACGGCGTATAGCATCTCCGATTGCCGGCCGTCCGTGGAACGTCGGGCACCAAGCCGAGTGTTTCATATCTTCTCAATGTGGTGGTACTGACATGAAGTCTCGTGGCCATTTGTTTCGGCGTAAAGTTTTGGTCCATCGGCTGCACCTTCCTTAAAGTCAAACCCTAAAGTACGGCAACAATATTATAAGGAATCTCCTCCCTCCCCACAAGGACGATTGGCATATAAACCGAAATCTTGCATGAATGTTGTATGATCGAAGTCGGATAGAAAAATCAAGGAGGGAACTTTATGGAAAAGGGTCTTTTTGCCTTATCGTGCGGGAACCCCAAGCCCGGCGATTTCATTACGTTCGGCAAGTATCCACAGACCGCAGACGGTATAGAACGGGAGATTGTATGGCGCGTACTTCAAAATTCAGGAACCGAGCTGTTTGTTTTGAGCGAGTCTATTTTGGACTGCAAGAGGTACCACGGCCAAAGCGCGGAATTGAAGTGGCGGGATTGCACGGAAATGACGTGGCATGACTGCGATTTGCGCGAGTGGTTGAATCATAAATTCTATGATGCTGCATTCGATGCGGCCGAAAAGCGGCTCATCAGGACGACTTATTGCACGGGTAACGGAGAAGGCTGCCCGGATACTGAGGACAAAGTCTTTTTGCTAAGCGTTGACGAGACTAAAGTTTTAACCGAAATTCACGGTAAAGGTTTGCTGCGCGCCGTCGGAACCGGTTTTGCCAAGACGAAAAAGCCCGACGGATGCAGCTTATATGTGTATGATAAAACGAACAAAGATAACTATATCATGCAAGACGGCGAAGAACTCGGCTGCTCGTGGTGGTGGCTGCGAACGCAAGGCAACAAACCGACGCGCGCGTGTTTTGTAGGAACAGGCGGCAGTATTCGCAGTTATGGGAATAACAGTATCGGCGGTTATGGGGTGCGTCCTGCTTTAAGGATCCATCTATCATGATAAAGATGATGCATGAAATGATATAAACCAAGTCTTCTTTTCTAGGAGGTTAACATGGGTAATCATTCACCGAAAGAAGCCGCGTTAACAGTGAAACGGTGGCCTAAAGCTCCCCTGGCGGCGGGTCGTCGCCACAGCGTCGGCCTCCGAGCAGACGGCACGGTGACGGCAGTCGGCGATAATAAGTATGGCCAATGTGAGGTGAAGAACTGGCGCGACATCGTAGCGGTCGCGGCGGGTAATGTGCATATGGCGACGAACACGGGCAATGCTCATACGATCGGGCTTCAATCGGACGGTATGGTGGTGGCCGCAGGCTGGAATAAGCATGGCCAATGCGATGTAAGCGGCTGGCACGACATCGTAGCGGTTGCGGCAGGTTGGAGTCGTACCGTCGGGCTTCAACAGGATGGCACAGTGGTGGCCGTGGGACGGAATCTTGAGGGCCAATGCAACGTAAACGGCTGGCGTGATATGGTGGCGGTCGCGGCGGGGGACTGGCATACGGTCGGGCTCGCCTCGAACGGCGCAGTGGAGACGGCTGGCAATAATCGGTACGGACAATGCAATGTAATCAGCTGGCGCAACATCGTGGCAGTATCGGCGGGTTATCTTCATACCGTCGGGCTTCAATCAGACGGCACGGTGGTCGCTGCAGGTTTGAGTAAGCATGGCCAATGCAATGTAAGCGGCTGGCACGATATCGTGGCGGTTGCGGCGGGTAGTCATCACACCGTCGTCCTGAAAACGGACGGCACGGTGGCGGCCGTGGGTTGGAATAAGCATGGCCAATGCGATGTAAGCGGCTGGAGCGATATCGTGGCGATCGCGGCAGGTTGTGCTCATACTCTTGGCCTGAAATCGGACGGCACGGTGGTGGCTGTAGGCGATAACGAATATGGCCAATGCGATGTAACCGATTGGTATAACATTCAACGGCCAGGCCATTCGTTTTCAAGGTGATGAATCCAAATGGACATGAAAGCCATGCGCCGATGTTCCCTCGCATGGCTTATACGGCCTAACTACAATTTAATAAACACTTTCGTGCCGTCCTTCGCTTGAACATCCACCAGGACCGTTCCTTTGCAACGTTGCAACTCTTGGACGAGCTGCCTAATCGCTTCCTTCGTGTTTCGGTCTTCGAGAATCGACAGCAGCAGCTCCATCCCGAACCGGCTGCTGTCCGGATCAAAATCTTCCTTTTGACTTGAGTGCGCACCCGAATGCCCGCCTTTTTTGTTCAGCCACCCCTTCATTTTGCGCTGGACAAAATTGGAGGTCAGGATGCCGCTCCCCATGCGCAGCACAGTATATGGGACCGGAATCGTAAGTGAGCCCTCCTTGCTCTTCACCTTCACAATCATCATGACCGATCACTCAATTACTACGGAGACGGTATCCTTTTCACCGGAACGGACGTCCACGATTTGCCCGTCGAGCTCGTTCTCGATGGCATCGATCAAGAGGCGGATATCGATATCCTTCACATATTTCGCGGCCTGCGGAATATTGGAAGCGATGCTGTGCCCCGCTCCAAGAAGAGCCTTCAACAGTTTAATCGGCAAATTGATGCTGACATTATCGTTATCTTGGGTTGTTACCCGTATTTTTAACGTTTTGTCTAAATAAGCGCCGGATGAAGACGACGGTTGCTTTGCATAGTCGGCTTTCCCAAGCACCTGCATGCTTGGCGAAGTAAGGGGCATTTGCTTTTCTTTTAGCGCGCTAATCAACTCTGAAGCCTTGTCTGAATCAATTTTGCCTTCCTGCATCATGGACAGCACTTTGCTGATTTCTTCTTTCATCGGTTTTTCCTCCTGAAAGTTTTTTGGGCACGATGCTTCCTGAACCGGCTTCGGAACAAGCTCGCCTCGGAAGCATTGGCTTATTCGCCCTTCAACATTTTGACGGCTTCATCGGCGGTGATTTCGCCATTTTCCAGCATGGAAATGACCTTCTTCTCATCGATTTCCGGCTTCTTCCGCGCATCGTATCCGAGGGCCGCAATGACATCATTAAGCTTGCCGCGGACCGTCGGGTAAGATATGCCGAGCTCTTTCTCCACTTCCTTGATGTTGCCCCTGTTCACTAGAAAAGTGATGACAAAATGGAGCTGTTCGGGCGAGAGTAGAGCCAGCTTCGACAATTCGAACTTGTTCTCGATCGTCGTCCGGCAATGCCCGCATTCCAGCTTGACGGCGTGCAGCGGATGGTCGCATACGGGACACTGTGTGATGATGGGATATTTCATACTCTACTCCTTTCTTTTTTTGAATTATAAACCAGCAAATTCCATTTGTAAATATAAGGAATCAATTTTATTAATTACGAAATTAATTTTGTTGATTTTACACGTTGTGATGATAAATATTTTAAAACCCGTGATTAAAAACAAAGCGACAGGCGAATCCGTCCTCAACCTCGCATAGTAAAAAAAAACACTAAAGCAATACATGCTTTAGCGTCATGATGGAACAACAGGCTCTCAGAGCTATTTGATCTATATGAAATTTGCCAGATGCCCTTACTCCAGATAACATTTGATCGAGGAAAAACGAGCCTTACGCTCATCATGGCTCGCTTTCGACCCGTTACGGCCGGTGCTTCCCGTAAGAAAAATCCTGCCGGACTACCGGCAGGATATCGCCCTATATGCATATTAGCAAAATAGCATATCACTTTCGTGTCATGATCAGCAGATCTATCCGCCCCCACTCGATCATGTTCATTTCCTCAGCATATTTTCCCAAGGAAGCTGCGTATCATCCCACAAGTCCACACTCCAGTCGACATCCTTGAACACGCGGTTAACCACAGTGCGCGTAAGCGTCAGCCTGGAAGGCACATGATCCATTCCATCGATCCGAAACTCGGAATCATGGATGATTTTTTTATCCCCGTCCGGTGCCGAGCCATGGCCGACGAAAACCGGGTATTCGCGCCCTTTCTCGTCAATGGCGATCCATTTTTCATTCATCTCCTGATTAACGTAGGTTCCGTTTGCCGTCAGAATCAACACTTGTCCCCCCTTGGAGTCGTAAGATCCAAGTTTATACGCGGAAAACGCCAACTCATCGCCCGATCCATGAAATACAGCCGGTTTTACAGACAGCTCGGCGGGCTTCATGCTGATGGATTCCTTCACGTGGACCGGCATATGAAAGCCATCCAATACGAAACGTATATTTTTGCTTTCGGGCGGCATGGCAAGAGGATGGATGATGTTTATAAACTCCTTGATTCGCTCGTTATGGGCATCGGCTCGCTCGGATTGAATCAAAGGCTCGAAGACCCCCGGCTTGCCAAAATCGTAACGCCCCCTTTTCCCTTCCCCGTCAACCGTCTCCAAGTGATAGAAGATCTTCAAGTTTTCCGCACCTGCATCGCTCGACTGTCTTTTTAGCTTTTCGCCAAGGGATGCCGTATAATCCAACCGTATTCCGCTTGGTGTCCGGATAATTTTTTTGAAATCAAGCTCCAACCCGTCCGGGGACGTGTAATGCTTGTCAATACGCTTTTCGGCAGAGAGCTGTTTGGCCTTCCGCATATCGAGCTTGAATTGAAAATGCCAATTGACCTTCACCGGTTTTCTGTCAGGCATGGTCGCCGTGAACCGTTCGATTTCGCCGATTTCGCTCGTCACCATCACCACATCAGGCACGGGTCCCGTAAAGACATAGGCGTATTCTTCGATTCCCGGATAGGAGTTTAGGGTGACAGGCACTCGTTTCGCTACTTCGTTGCCCTCCAGGTCCGTGATTCGGAAATCGTCCGTTTCCCGCAAAGGAGACTGCAGCATGCTTCCATCCGGCGCGGTCTGGCGGGCGGAAATGACGATTCGCGAGCGGTCGATAAGGACATGCTCAATTTGAATGGCATAACCTTGATCCTCGGCTTTGACATCCGGTTTTACCAACAATCCAAGGGGTCTCGATCGCTCGTAATCGTTGTACCAAAACCAGTCTTTCATGCCGGGCGGTACCGTTTCTTCGGGAATCGTCGGTTTCGTCTTGTATGTTTTGAACACGCCTGAAACTTTGTCTCTTAGTTCCGGCTGCTGCCATAAAGTCAAAGCTGACCCAAACACGATGACTGCCGCCGCTGCTCCCCCCATCCATTTTAGGTTTCTCCGTCTTCTTTTCGCGGAAGCGTAAGCGTTCAGATTCGGCAGCTTTTCCTTGTCATTCACCATCTGGACGTTTTCCAATTTATCCAAAACCTGTTGCGTAAAATCGGCATCCATATGGAGATCGGAGAACAGGGCATCTTTCATCGTTTGGTCATCTTTATTGGAAAAAGGCTTCATGGGCCAATCCTCCTTTCTTTTCCATCTCATTTTTCAGTCGTTTTTTTCCGCGATGCAGTGCATTCCGAACCTGGATGCTGCTTAAGCCGGTAATCTCCATGATCTCCTCATACGATAGTTCATTCGTGTATTTGAGGAGGAGAACGAGCCGGTAGGTATCGGGAAGAAGGTTCAGGTACCGGTATATGTCCCGCTGCATTTCTTTGCGGATGATGCGCTGTTCGGGCGTGGCCGCCGGATCGGACTCTTGGGCATGCCCATCCATTTCGGCGGGGATCGGGCGCCGTTTGCGCACATGATCTTTCATGACGTTAACGGCGATCGTATAGACCCAGGCGCTGAAACGGCTTCCTTCCTGATGCCGGGGCAAATACTTGTACACCCGTATGAACGTTTCCTGTGCCAAATCCTGCGCATCCTGATGGCTTGCCCCCATTCCCCGGAAGATTCCGTAAACGTTGTATTTGTACTTATCAACGAGCACGGAAAATAACTGCTTGTCATTAGCAATGATGCGGCGGATCAGATCCGTCTCTTGCTGTGAATCCATCATGATTGTCCTCCTGACTTGTCATTCACCCTATAGACCTTATCTCGCTGCCAAACTTCTCACTTTCATCGCTTTTTTTGTTAAAGCTTATCAGAAAAAAAATCCGGGCATCGTCCTGGATCATGTGAGTTGCGTCCGTCCTCCGACTGGAATACGAACAAAAAAGCCGCATGCCATGCGACTTTTTGTCGATTCCGTATATTCTTTTCGTCCGCCCTTCAGCGGGAGATCACCTCAAGCACTTTGCCGCTGCCATCTTCGATCATGCGTATGTTTTGATCATCGATGAGTTGAATGGTTCCGTCCGACTTGAAGCTATCATGCTTCTCCTTTAACCCGTGGGCAACGGATTTTCGTATCAACCCTTGATTCTTAAATACCAACGTATACAGGTCATATTCTCCTGTCTTTCGATTCGTGTATTCAATGAATAAAACTAACAAATGCTGGGGTGTCGATTCGAAGTTTAAGGTAAGTTCATGGGTGTTCACGTTCATGTCCTTCATGCCTAGCGGAATCAATCCCTTTTTTCCCGTATACAAATCAGTAAATTCGAGATCCCCGTTTGATGTCCGAACCCTAAAGCTGTATCCCGGTATGCTTCCATAAAAAGTGTCCGTATAATTGTTGAGTCCCGTTACGGTGACCTTTCCCGTCTTCGGATCCCTGTTGACCACTTCCCCGTCCAAAGCGGATGCTAGGAATCGAATCGGCACATAAAGGTGGCTGATATACCATACAGGTTCTCTGCCCATATCCACTTCTCGGCCGTCAACTTCTGCAATCCTGCTCCCCATATGTACGACAATGCGTTTCTGATCCCTCTTCAGTACCGCCGTATTGTCATTTTCCATCCCCCACAGCAGACCTGATCCGCTGCCGAGCGAGAACAAGCTTCCGTAAGTCACTCCGTCTTTATGAAGCGTCTGGATATGAGCAGTTTGACCGTCTTCCCATTGAGCTTCGAGCTCCACGTACTTGGATGCCGCCTCTGATTCTTGAGCGCCCAACGGCAAAATCGCCGATGACATCAATAAAACGGCGATTGCAGTTTTCCACTTCTTGAGTTTCACGACAAATATCACCCACTAATTGTAAATTAGATTACTACAATAGTAACGTTTATTTCTTAGGAAAGTTGCTATCCCCATGGAAATGCGCAGAAAATGTATGGGATCACCGTGTCTTCAACAGCCATGGCGGAACCGCGCAGCGACCCATATTTCATTTCCCGCCGGCTGGTCTGACAGCGGCGCACGAATAGCTTCCGCGCATTGGATACCGGCAAGGTCAGCGTCAGCACATGTCCCCACAGTACGGAAGAACGCGCAATCGGCATGGAATACCTTGGCGGATTTTCTATTCATCATGCTGCAAATCGCAAATAAACGCGACAAAGCTGCCGATCGATCGTCGATTCGGCAGCAGTAAAACGCCGCTATTCCGGAATGATTTCGTTTATGCAGCCCAAAGCATTCAATGTTCTCGGAAATCCCATATAGGGAAGGCAATGCGTGATGGCGGCAATCATCGTTTCCTTGTCATTGCCCACATTCATATTGCCCCGGACATGCGCCTTGACTTGACTTTCGGCACCGCCGAGCGCGCTTAACATGCAAAGGGTAAGCAGCTCGCGCGTTTTCAAATCGAGACCTTTTCGGGTATAGAAGTCACCAAAACAAAAGGCGGAAAGATAATCCTGCATATGCTTCTGATCGGGCGATGCGCTCTCGCGATTTTTTTTAATCGTATCGCCAAAGATCTCTACCTGCACGGCGAGTCCTTTTTCAAACCGGTCGTCCTCGCCAACCTGCTTTTGGCTTTCGAGCGGCAAGGTTATATTTCTTTCTGCGAACACCTCATTAATCACCGATATGGAACTTAAAGTTTTAGGAAATCCCAAATAAGGTGCACATTGGTATATAGCTTCTTTGATTTCTACAGGCGTCAGCCCGACGTTCAGCGCTGCATGAGCATGTGCTTTGAGCTGGGGCAAGGTTTGATTGGTCGCAAGCACGACCAGGGTTACAAGCTCGCGTTGCTTATCGTCCAGGTTGCCTTGATAAAACACTTCCCCAAAAACGAAACGGCTCAAGATGTCCTGAATATCAGGATCTGTTGCGTACGCCGCTGGGACTTCGTCGCCAAAAAGCTTCTTGCAGGTTATCCGGCTCTTTTCGTACCGATTCATCATAACAAATCCTCCTGTCCGTTGCTGCTTAAAAATGCCCGACGACTGGGTGCGGTACATAAGGTTCCTCCAAGAACGCAATTTCATCGGGGGTTAACTGAATGGAAAGAGCCGCAGCCGCATCTTCGAGCTGGGCGATTTTTGTCGCACCGACTATAGGAGCCGTTACCGGATCCTTATGAAGCAGCCACGCAAGCGCGATGTGAACCCGTCGAACGTCGTGTTTTTCCGCGAGAGCCGCAACCCGGTCGATCACCAATTGATCCGTATCTGCGGTTGCATCGTATTTTTGTCTGGCAATTTCATCGGTTTCGGCACGACGGGTAACTGCCTCCCGGGCCAATCTTCCTCCTGCCAGCGGGCTATACGGAATGACCCCGATTTTTTCTTCCTGACAAAGCGGCAGCATCTCCCGCTCCTCTTCACGATATATGAGGTTCAGATGATTCTGCATCGATACGAACCGTGTCCATCCATGTTTCTCGGCTGTATATAACGCCTTCTGAAACTGCCAGGCCCACATGGCAGAAGCCCCGATGTAACGCGCCTTGCCCGCTTTGACGACGTCATGGAGAGCTTCCATCGTCTCTTCGATCGGCGTATGGTAATCCCAACGGTGAATTTGGTACACATCCACGTAATCGGTTTTCAGCCTCTTCAAGCTTTTATCGATTTCGCTCATGATCGCTTTGCGGGAAAGCCCCGCTCCGTTAGGACCTTGATGCATCCGTCCGTGTATTTTAGTCGCAATGACGATTTCATCTCGCACAGCATAGTCCTTTAGTGCCGCTCCGACGATTTCCTCGCTGGTCCCGTCAGCATATACGTTTGCCGTATCAAAAAAATTGATGCCAAGCTCCAAAGCCTTTTTGATGATAGGACGTGCCTGTTCTTCATCAAGCACCCATCGGTGATGCCCTTTTTTCGGGTCGCCGAAGCCCATGCAACCCAGGCAAATCCGGGATACATCCATGCCGGTATTTCCTAGTTTCGTATAATCCATTGAAGGATTCCTCCTTTTTAGAAAAGTTGCCATCGAATCATCGAGCTTAGGAATTGGCGTCAGGGACGATTAAAACATGTCAATCGCCCTAGAATTAAATGAACATTGATCGAATAATCAACTCTCGTCTATAATTCTAGCCAGTAACCCTAAAGGTTCAATGATCAATTTCTTGCGATGTGTGGATTATTCAACAAAATCTCAACTATTGCCGATTATCTGAGGGAGGAACAGCGAAATGACCAAACGGGATCGCAGGGTTGTCAAATCCCAAGAAGCCATAAAGAATGCCATTCTTGAACTGATGACAGAAAAAAACTTCGAGGACATTACCATTCGGGACATTTCCGACAGGGCCAATGTGAATCGGGGAACCATTTACCTCCATTACATGGATAAATATGATTTGCTGGATAAAATCATTGAGGAACATATCAACAATCTTCGCGAGCTCTGCCACGCTGCATCCGAAATGAGCTTCCAGGAAGGGAATTATGTCTGGTTTGAATACTTCGCGGACAATCATCTGTTCTTTTCAACCATGTTAAACACTAAAAGCGCGGCTTATTTTCGAAGCCGATTTCTTGATTTAGTCATCCAAGAGTACAAAGTTGAAGTCGACGTAACCGAGGGAACAAATCAAGGCTTAAACGAAGAGGTCGTTCTTCAATTTTTTGGGGCGGCGGTCGTGGGGGCCGTGGAATGGTGGTTCAGAAATGGAATGCCGATCCCTCCGCGAGCCATGGCAGAACAAACAGGGATATTGCTGGACAGAAATTTCTAACCTTCTGCTCCTTCCCCTTCTTGTTCAAATTCATTCAAGCAAAAAAAGCATGGAATCGCCAAAAAACTCCCGCCTGAAAAGCAGGGAGTTTTTACGCTCTTGTATGCTGCTTACAACGTTTTGCAATCCTCGCTTGAGGAAAAAGGCTCCGGATATAAAAAGGAATTAGTACAGTCGCTCTTCGCCCGTCACCGGATTTTTAAATGCGGATCGAAAATCGCTGCCGTTGAGTTCCTCGGATGCTTCGACGTCATTTGCTGCTTGCGTCTCTTTGAGGGAGCTGGTACTTGGGAACCGATCCTCGGCCTCGGTTTGTTTTGATTGGTTTTTTTCCTGATCCATTTCAGTTGCCTCCTGGGTAAAATCCTTTTTCCTGTAGGATGCGACTGCGGCTTTATCCCTATACATTCTTAGATACGTTTTGCGCAGTGCGGGATGACCTTTTTTTTGAGCAGCACCCTAATCGCCCCTCGCTTTAACAAAAAAGAGCCGCTGATCTGCGACTCTTAAACGATGTTGCCGGACGTTCTGAAATAACATCCGGATTCTCCTTATTCCTTGCCCATCGTGCCGATGTCGATGACGAACCGATACCGGACATCCGAAGCAAGAACGCGTTCCCAGGCTTCATCAATCTGATTGGCGGAGATCAGCTCGATTTCAGGCGTAATACGGTGTTCGGCACAGAAATCAAGCATTTCCTGCGTTTCCCGAATGCCCCCGATGGCCGATCCGGCAAACGACCGGCGATGCGGGATAAGGGAAAACACTTGCACAGGCAATGCCTCCGGCGGAGCACCGACGTTGACCAAGGTGCCGTCGACGGCCAGCAGCGAGAGGTAGGCATTTAAATCAATCTTTGCGCTCACCGTATTCACGATCAGATCGAATGTATTGGCCAGCGTCGTAAACGTCTCCGGGTCGCCGGTGGCATAATAATGGTCCGCGCCGAGCTTTAAACCGTCTTCTTTTTTCTTCAGCGTTTGAGATAAAACCGTTACCTCCGCCCCCATAGCATGGGCGAGCTTCACGGCCATGTGTCCAAGCCCGCCGAGTCCAACCACCGCGACCTTTTTGCCTGGAGCGGCGCCCCAATGGCGAAGCGGCGAATACGTCGTTATACCGGCGCACAAAAGCGGTGCGGCGGCGTCCAGCGCGATGCCGTCGGGAATGCGGACGACGAAATCTTCGGTTACGACGATGTGGGTGGAATAACCGCCTTGCGTGTATTGGCCGTATCTGTCGATCGCGGCGTAAGTCCCCGTATGGCCATGATGGCAATATTGCTCCTCTCCCTTGCGGCAGCTTTCGCATTCTCCGCAGGAATCCACCATGCAGCCCACTCCTACCTGGTCGCCAATCGAATACTTCGTAACGTCCGATCCAACCTGGGCGACAATGCCGGCGATCTCGTGTCCGGGTACGAGAGGATATTGGACCGGCCCCCAATCGCCGCGAGCGGTATGGATGTCGGAGTGGCAAATGCCCGCGTATTTGATCTCGATGAGAACATCATGCGGCTTAAGATCCCTGCGCTCGATTGTCGTTAATTCGAATGGCCCTTCCGGACCGAAAACAGCACGTGCTTTAGCATGAATCATAGTACAGGACCTCCAGTTGATAAAAATTTAAAACGACGTATCCGACGATTCCTGACGATGGATATTTGCACATGATCAAAATTGACGTTTTTTCTGTTCATCATCACGGATCGACAGGAAGCAATAAGCGAAAGAAGTTGTTTAATCAACTCGTGTCTATTATTATAGAAGGAAGAAAACGAAGTTCAATGGTTAAAATAACGCGTTTTGTTCAAATATCAACATAATAACGAAAAGTGTCCATTATCTTGGAAAGTCAGGTGGGGATCACGATGGCAAAAGTCGACCGAAGAATTGTTAAAACGCAAGAATCCTTAAAAAAAGCCGTCATCGAACTGATGGCCGTCAAAAATTTCGACGATATTACCATTCAGGACATTGCCGACCAGGCCAATGTAAACCGCGGTACCATTTATCTGCATTATCAGGACAAATATGATTTGTTGGATAAAATCATGGAAACCCATATTAATGAATTAAAGGAGATGGATACATGGGCGTGCGAGTTGGAATGGACCGATGCCCTGGTTCCTTATTTCGAATATTTCCAGAAAAATTACTTGCTTTTTTCAACCATGTTAGCCAGCAAAGGGATGCCATCCTCTTTCAGAACCCGGCTTCTTGCTTCTTTTATGGAAGGGTTTAGAGGCGAGATCGACAAAGAAAGCGGAAGAAATGCGGATTTAAACGAGGACGTGATGCTGCAGTATGCCGGAACGGCCTATGTCGGGGTCATTGAATGGTGGATCAAAAACGGGATGCCCTATCCCCCGAAAGTCATGGCCAAACAAGTCGGAACCTTGTTAGAAAGAAGCCTATAAATAAAAAAGAGCGCCTGGGTTATCTCCAGAACGCTCTGCAAGCTCTTACTTCGGCTCGTCCAGACCGGTCACGATTTGCTGTCGAAGCCGATGTGTTCCTACCAATACCATTTTATACGGACCCCATTACAATATTTCAACATACCCTTCCGTTCCATTGACGCGAATTCGCTGCCCGTCCTTGATCAGCCCGGTGGCATTCTCCACTCCGACAACGGCCGGCAAGCCATATTCGCGCGCGATCACGGCGCCGTGGGTCATCAGTCCGCCGACTTCGGTGACCAGACCTTTTATGGATACAAATAATGGTGTCCAGCTGGGGTCGGTAAAAGCGGTGACTAAGATATCGCCGTCTTCCAGATCGGCATCTTCCATGTTCCATATGACACGTGCGCGTCCCTCGATCACTCCGGAGGAAACGGCAAGGCCAGCTAACGCTCCATCGGGAAGATTTTTCCGGTTGTACTCCCCTCTGATGATTTCGCCATCCGACGTCATTACGCGCGGTGGAGACAGTTTTTCATAAATTTGGTACTCTTCTTTCCGTTTGCTGATGATCCGGTCATCCAGCTTGTTTGTGCGCGCAACTTCGTGAAGCTCTTCGAAAGCGAGGTAGTAGATATCTTCTTTTTCACGAATCACGCCCGCTTGTACGAGCCGTTCGGCTTCTTTCAGCAAAGCCTGCTTATAAACGAAGTAGCGATTCACCATGCCGTATTTGGGATATTCCCGGTAGCCGATGAAATTCCGGACGAGGTCGATCATCCGTTTCGTTTCTTTGGCTTTTCGTTCGCCGTCCGGCAGCTGCTTCAAGCGCTGGATCAACTCTTGTTCTTTGGCCAAAGCCTCCCGGCGCCCTTGCTCAAATTTGCGGCGGCTGGCGTTAGGCTCAAAGTTTTTGACGTTACCCAAAATCAACGGGACAAGCGTAATCGGTTTTTCGCTCCAACGGGTCCGGGTCAAATCGATTTCTCCGGCACAGCGCATGCCAAATTTGTCGAGAAACCCTTGGATCGCGTCCCGGCTTTCCTGGCCGCCATCAAACTTCACCAGCTCATCCAGAAAGTTTTCATCCTTGGTCTGCTGCAAATAATCAATCACTTCCGGATAAGGGCGAATGACATCGGCGACATCCATCAGCGCCAGACCCATCTCCGAAGTAATATTGCCGGCTACCGATTGGGAAAGCGTGTCTGCCGCGTTTTTTTCGCCCAACCATGCGTTCATGTTGTCATTGATCCATGCCGAAGCATTCATCGCGGCCATAAACACAGCCGTACTTTGCGGGTCGAATAGAATCCGCCTTAATTCCTGGATATCTTCCAGAATGAAATCAAACAAATCCGCCCCCGATTTCCCTTGAATGTTTTGTTTCAACTCTTCGATCGAGGTTTCACTACGCTTTATCAAATCCGAAACGATTGCCGGATCGCTCTCGAACGCTGCCGGCATACCTGTATTTCCTCTGCCCGGAACCGGTGCTGTTGGATCATTGGGTAACAATTTTATAAAATCCCGCTCGATGACGGTCATGAGTGCGCCTTTGATGAGCGGATCGGATCCCACGGTATTCATTAAAGCTTCCCGTCCCGCAGAGGTAGCCAGCCGAGGTGCAACATCAACAAACAACCTGCCGCCGGCTGTACGCATGGGTGCGGGAGTGGTTAACAGGTAAAAAGACAATCCCAATGGTTTTATGGGGTCCGTCATCATTTGTTGATGGCCCACAGAGATGTAGACGTGGTTTTCTTGATCATTCTCTGCAGGAATCGGAAATAAAGTCGTAATGGGACGACTCTGAACAATATGGAAGGTATCCTCAGCCAAACACCATTCAATATCTTGCGGCTGGCCGAAATAAGCTTCGATTCGTCTCCCGATGCGTGCCAGTCGTAAAATTTGATCATCCGTAAGCGTTTGAGTCTTTTGGAGATCGGGATCGATCGGTTTGGTTTCCGTTCCGCCTTCTTTTCGGCCATAAATCGCCAATGTTTTGGTTGCGATCCTCTTGTCGGCGATTTCTCCTTCCCGTATCTTGTAATGATCGGCAGTTACTAAACCGGAGACCAACGCTTCTCCCAGGCCGTACCCGGCATCGATGGCAAGCAGTTTTCGGCTTCCGCTCATCGGATCGGCGGTAAATAAGATCCCCGAAGCTTGCGGGAAAACCATCTTTTGAACGATCACGGATAAATAAACTTGACGATGGTCGAATCCGTTTTGCATCCGGTACATGACCGCGCGATCCGTGAAAAGGGACGCCCAGCATTTGCGGATATGCTGCAGGATAGCGTCGACGCCGATGATGTTTAGGTAGGTGTCCTGCTGTCCCGCAAAAGAAGCATGCGGCAAATCCTCGGCGGTTGCGCTGGAACGTACGGCATAAGCGTGTTCCTCTCCAAACCGGGAGAGATAACGAACAACGGCATCCGCAACATCGGAAGGGATTTCTACATCCAATACGGTTTGTCTGATCTCCCTGCAGATTTCGCCCAGTTGTTCTCGATCCTCTGCGTTTAGCATGGTTAGTCGATGGAGCAACGCATGATACGTTTCGTTTGGCTCGATGGCTTTTTGATAGGCTTCGGTGGTCACGCAAAATCCTTCGGGAACTTGGATCCCTTCGATTTTTGATAATTCCCCTATATGCAATCCTTTCCCGCCTACGAGCCCAAGCTGCGTTTGTTGCATTTCCTGAAAATCGAGAACCAACGATCTCATTCCACATCTCTCCTAACCATGAAATTGAAAAAAACATTTGACAAGAAATTTTCGGCATGCTACAATTAAAATGTAAGATGAGATACATACGCCATTTTATCAAATGTCAGTCGTGCTCTGATTATATCATCACGTCTGTTTATATGCAATAAAAAAGAACCTGATCCAACGATTCAGGTTCTTTTTTTGATTTCCGCTATGCTTTTGTCGTATCCGAACCCCAATGATCGATTATGGGTTCTCGTAGTTTTTTAACGGCATTCCGACATATTCGCGGAAGGAACGGACCCGCTCACCTTCGAACTCGAAAACGATGGCAAGCTCATTGCGAAAATCCCGCCCGTTCAACGAACCTTCCGAGCGAAAAACCACCATCCCGTTATCTTCATTTTCAAGCACGATAAGCGGAGTCAACTGCATTTGAAACACGGAACGTTCGAAACGGACCAAATCCTCGAACCGCTTTTTGCCTTGCTGCTCGTGATTCCACCCTTCCAGCGGCAGCGGAACGGAGAAATGGAAATCTTCGGTCGCCTTTTTAAGAAAATCGTCCGTATCCCCCGTTTCCAAAGCCTGCTTAAAAGCATCAAACACGTCGCGAGTTCGGGATGGGACTGAGCCTGCGTATTTTTCCATGAGAGAATCCTCCTCATTATGGTTAATTGGTTGTTAGCTTGACAGAACCTTAAGCTGGCTCGAAATCGTGCCGAGGTGGATGGCTTCGTGAATCAAAGCGAAGTTGAACAACTCGCCGGCGGTGTGGAATTGGAAAGGTCCCATAGCATAAGGAGTCAAAAGCTTATCTTCCAGCATTTCCGGCGTCAGCTCGGATAGGCGGGAAAGCTGTGCCGTCAACATTTCGACCAATACTTCCTTTGATGGAGGGGCAAATGTCCAGTCCGAAGGTTTCGTACCGGAGTTAAACAACGTTTCATACAAGTCGGGTATGGCTGTCGGGGAGCTGAAGCTCAGGGTTGCATACCGGTCCATCCAATAAATGATATGGCCGACGTTCCAACGGATAGTATTGTTGAATCCTGCCGCTTGAACGTCAAATCGTTCCTCAGGAATCGCGTTTACCTGCTGCAGCACCACTTGACGTACCGTTTTAGCCGTGTTGATGATCATTTCAGACATGCTCATTTCCTCCTTTGTCATTGAGAACCGCTTGATCTGATCCCAGTATAGGTCCCGCGGAACTTCCCATCAATGCAGTGGGCGTTACCGTATCGTTAAGCAAAAGTTAACGATCCTTCGTTGACAGAATAAGGAAGATGAAGTAAAACTAACGTGTAACATCCATTCGGCGATGCAATCGAAAGCAGGTGTGCGTTTTGGAGTTAAAACAACTACAGTATTTTATGGCCATATGCGAAGAGCTTCACTTCACGAAGGCAGCTGAAAAAATGGGAGTCAGCGCCCCCAACGTCAGCCAGCAGATAAGGAGATTGGAAGAAGAATTAGGTGTTCTGTTGTTCGACCGTGTGGGGAAAACAATTGTCTTAACCGAAGCCGGTGCGATTCTTCGCGAACATGGCGCCGCGATGTTCGGGCATCTGCAGCAAGCGAGCGACGCCATTGCCGACCTGAAGAAGATGCAAGGCGGATCGCTATCCATCGGCGTTTTGCCAGGAGATGCGGATCTCATGTTTAATGCTTTGCTGCTGGACTTCCATCAAACCTATCCCGCCATTTCGCTGTCCCTTCTGGAAACCATGAAAGTAACCGAGCAAGTGTTGGACCGAAGCATCGATGTCGGCGTCACCATCGGACCTGTTAGCGACGAACGCCTCACTTCAATCCCTCTGTTTCACGAGGAGTTCGCATTGGCGGTAAGCAGGGACGATCCTCTGGCCGCGGAGAGCTTGCTTCCCTTGAATAAGCTGCGTTCCTTGAAAATTGTCATGTTTCCACCCGAACATCAATGCCGCAAGCTGATCGACCGCTTTTGCATGGATAACGGATTTGCGCTGCAGCCGCATATGGTGACGACAACGTTATCTTCCCTTCTCCAGATGGTACAAAGCGGAGTCGGCGCTTGCGTGCTGCCGCGGCTCCTGCTGGATAGCCTTAACGGTCAAGACATCAAAGTCATACCTTTGAGAAATCCGACCCCTTCGCAGGATATTTGTTTGATCTATCGCAGCGACCGCTATGTCGGATATGCGATGCGGACGTTTATCAAAAAATTAAGATCCTATATCGAAACAGCCATCCAGCAATCGAAGTCTTCATAGTCCGTTCCCGCCCCCGCGAATTAGAGTGCCAACAAGAGAATCACTAAGAGAAGGGGGCCGGAAACCGCCAAGATCGCCGACAAGGCCTTATTTTTTACCGGTTGTACGAAATAAAAAACGAAAGAGCCTGCGACAAAAATGAAATACAAAGGCGGAAAGCTCAGCGATGCAAGGAAGCCCAAAATGATAAAAAGCGGGAAACCCATCCAATACGAAGATTCCATTTTTAATTTTGTAAGGACAAAAAACAACACGGCTCCAAGCAAACAACAAAAGTAGTTATACAGTGCGACGAATAAAAGTTGGGTTTTTATGTAATCACTCTGGAACTGAACAGCCAGAAAAAAGAGCAGCATTCCGACAAACAACGATGCGCCGGCACCTTTAAGATAGCGTACTAACATATTTCACCTCCTCGTTATAAATGATATACACTTTAGAAAAGATATAGAAAAACAAAAAGAGCTGCGGATGTATCGCTGCTCTCTTCATCTTTTAAACTTGCTTGCACCTGCGTTTCCTTTAGTATTCTCCTTTGATGACGAAAAACGAACCCCGAATGGTACCAGCCAATTTAGACTTTTGTCTAGCGAATTTGAACTTCCCTTCCAACTCCTGCGGTACCTCCATCCCCTCCGAAAGCTTAAAACCAACGGCGCGCTTCTTAGGGTCGTCAATCGTGTACATGACGTTAACCTCTAGACCGTCCTCATAAAAAACATAGGTCCATTTGATATTTTCCACTTGGAATTGCGACGTTTCTAAAGCCTTGGCCGCAAACGCAAGATCGCGTTCTTCTTTTAGAATCCGGTTCACGTAATCAAGAGTCTCTTGGCTTTCGCTTGCCGGCACCACCGTAAATTCATGCTTGTATTTGTTCATAAAGTAACGGGCTTCGTTTGCTCGCAAACCGGCGAGCGCTTCTGCCACGGGCGAAGACTCCAAACCTACCGTGGATACGTTTTTAAAGTCGACGATATAGGACATGTTCATCTCTCCTAAGAGTTTTGTGAGCGTTACTGCTGCGAATCAGCTTCGAGCAAAACTTGCAACGGGAGCAATGCGCCCCCGTTATTTCCTAACGACCGGAATCCACATTTCCCCAAATACCAGGCCGTTCCGCTGCCCCATCTCCACCGCTGCGTTCGGGCCGCCGACATAAGCAACATTCCCGACCTCCGGCAGCACTTGCCCAAAAGCGATGCCGGTCAGCATAAGACTCAATTCATCGGACGTTTTTGCTTCCCCTTGTACGACGAGATACTCCCCTTTAGGAAACTGGATCACTCTTGTCGCTTCCGGTAACGATGCGTCCGCCATCACCCCGGCATAATACATCATTTTGTTATTCACCGCTTCGTTTACGGCAAAAATGTAGTCGTTTGCGGCAACGGCCTTTAAAGCGTCAAGTCTTCCATCCTGCTTCACCGCATCCCAAAATGCTGCTTTTTCCTCGTTGATGCCGGCATAGTCCGTGTAATCGCTTTGAAGCTCGGTTCCGATTCCCAAAACGGTGAAGCTGTCTTTTTCCTCAAGCGTATAATTGGCCATGTTCAAAACCTTCCTCTTTTTTAAATTTATCAAATGATTTGCGTTTTCACTTGATGGGTTTATAATAACCTTGAATCATGTCAAAAAATGATACTGTTTAGGAGCGTCCGATGAAAAAAGTTGAGCGGATTAATACCATGATGCGGTATATCAACAACCGAGCCCACTTCACCATTTCTGAACTCATGCGGGAATTTAACATCTCTCGTTCGACTGCGATCCGCGATATCCGGGAAATCGAAAGCATGGGGATGCCGCTTGTCGCCGAAGTCGGGAGGGATGGCGGTTATTTTGTCATGAACAACTCCGTTCTGCCCACCGTCCGCTTTACCGATAATGAAATCAAAGCTCTTTTTATCGCCTTTATGGCCACTAGAAATCAACAGCTCCCTTATTTAAAAAGCCGCCAGTCTTTGGCCGAAAAATTGCTGGGCCTCATCTCGGAGAATCAGCAAGACGACCTTGTTCTTTTAAATCAAATTTTGCTTTTTGAAGGAACGAATCCCAATAATCCCGATCTGCTCGATCTGACCGACCTGCCCCATCCGATGTTGGAAAACCTGATTCAAATCCTTCTTTCGGACCGGTATTTATGGGTTTCCATCAAAGAAAACAAGGAAATCAAGTCATACCCGATCTACCTCCTGCACCTTTATCGCGAAAAAAGCATGTGGCATATTGAAGCCTTTGACTTGGAAGAAGAAAAGAGAAGGATTTTGCCCGTCGACAATCTCACCGATGTCAAACCCTATCCTGCGAAAAAAAGAGTAAGCGGGAAAAAGATTTTAGAACTGCTAAACAAGCAGGAAGAAGTCAGCAACCTTGTCCTGGAGCTCGGCCCAAAGGCGATTTCACAGTTCAAAAAATACCATCCTTTAAAGTTCTCCATTTCTTATACGAATCCTTTCCAAACCACCGCCATCTTAAAGACTTTTATCCATGTCGATCATTCGGAAGAATTGACCGAAGCCATAGACTGGCTGCTTTTCCTGGGCAGGGATATCAAGGTTAGGCAGATGCCGGAGGAAGTGCTGAAAGGTTTGCAGGAGAGATTAAGCTTATTTTCCCAATAAATGGCGCCAGTTAAAGCTCCAAAAATCAAAACTCCCGACAATAAAATAGAAAAAGGCCCCTGTAGTCTGAACCCTTTTTCAAGGTGTCCAGTCTATAGGGACCAGGTACCAATCGACTCACTCCGTTATTCTTTCATCCGTTAGTATGCTCCTGATTCGGTTGATCGCTTCTTGGAGCAGCCTTGCCAACCCCAAAGGCGAAATAACTGATCACGACAATGGCCAAAAACACGATGCCGATGATCAGGGAGATGCGCGTATCGTCGTTCATCCACATCCCGACCAGTACCATAATCAAAAAGGCAATGGTTGCATAGTTTGTCACTGGAGAGAAAGGCATCTTGAACGGATGCTGCTTCATGGCATCCCCCTTGGCCTTTCTGAATTTGATTTGGCTGATGAGAATGACGAACCACGGCACCATACCGGGAAGCACGCTGGCGCTGTACACGTGCACGAACAGATTTTCCGGCGCAACATAACTCAAAACCACGCCGACTCCCAAACCCACGAGTACGCCGACCGTTCCCAGCAGGGGCACGCCGTTATGGGTCAATTTCGTGAATATTTTCGGCGCTTGTCCATTCACTCCTAGTGTATATAACATGCGTCCCGCGCTAAATATCCCGCTGTTGCAACCTGACATGGCAGAGGTGATGACGACAAAGTTGATGATCCCCGCCGCTGCGGTTATGCCGATTTTCGCAAAGGTGGCAACGAACGGGCTGCCGATGGCTTGCAATTGATTCCAAGGATAGACTGTTACGATGACAAAAATGGCGCCGATATAGAAGATCAGAATCCGCCAAATAATGCTTTGCGTCGCGCTCATTAACGTTTTTTGCGGGTTTTTCGCTTCGCCTGCCGTAATCCCGATCAGCTCGACACCCTGGTAGGCCCCGGTCACCAGCGAGAGCGCAAAGAAAAATCCCGACCATCCACCGGTAAAAAATCCCCCGTGCTGCCACAAGTTCGAAAATCCGATCGCATGACCGCCGTTGCCGATTCCGAAGAAAATCAAGCCGAATCCTGCAACGATCATCAATATGATGGTCACGATTTTAATCATCGCAAACCAAAACTCGAATTCGCCGAACGATTTTACGGAAATGAGGTTGGCTGCGCCGAGAATCGCCATCGCGATGATCCCCGGGATCCATGCGGGCAAATCCGGAAACCAATACTTCATATAAGTCCCGACGGCAATGATCTCCGCCATCCCGACAATGACCCACTGGAACCAGTTGCTCCATGCCGTCGCATAGCCTGCCAATGGATGAATGTACTTATGGCCAAAAGTCGCGAACGACCCCGTGCTGGGTTCAACGTACTGCATTTCCCCCATTGCGCGCATGATAAAAAAGATAAAAATCCCTACCACGGCATACGCAAGCATGACCGATGGACCTGTCCATTGGATCGTGCTTGCAGAGCCCATAAATAACCCGACACCGATGGTGCCGCCCAAAGCGATCATCTGAATATGTCGGGCTTCGAGTCCCCTCTTCAATTCATTGTTTTTCATCGCAGTTCCCCCTCTGCTGCACTCTTGGCTGTTGAATTGGAAAAGTTGCAAAATCTTGAAGTCTGTTTTATTTTGTAAGCGCTAATCTAATTGTATTATCTTGTTCCCATGAAAACAATCATTTTCATTTGGTAAACTGCATGCCGATCGGAACGTGCTTATCTGATTTCATGTAACAATTTTGTTGTCGCCATTATGAAGTGGATGCCAGCCGGAGAAAGAGATCCGGTCAACCTCGAAAAGCCTCGATCAAAGGCGTGCATCTTATAGTTCTCCGGGGGATGCTGGACTTTGGTCGAGGTCCGTCACCTCCCGGGGTCTGTTCCGCAGCACGGAGAACTTCGTTACAATAAAGCCAAGAGTCTTTTGGAGGAGCGATCGAGCATGAACTACGAAGATAAGATACAGAGGGAACTTGCAGAGTGGGAACAAAAAATGTTCAAACCGCCCGGATGGCTGGAAAAAACATCGAAAACGATCGGCAATCGCATCAATCATTGGATTCCCCCGAAGGTGCACAACATCATGACGACAACGATCCGATCGATCGTGCGTACGGCGCTGTTCGGCGCGGAATATACGCCCAGCCGTGCGGTGCAGCGTCATCCGGAACTGGAGGCTGCCGATCAAGAAGCGAACGCGTTGTTTGCGTTGTACCAAAAAATTGCGGTTGCCGAAGGGGCCGGAACGGGGGCTGGCGGCATCGTGCTCGGCTTGGTGGACTTTCCGGCTTTCATTGCGATCAAGATGAAATTTTTGTTCGAGCTGGCGCATGTTTACGGTTATGACACGAAAGACTTCTCCGAGCGGGTATTCATTCTCAAGGTGTTTCAGATGACGTTTTCGGGACCGGAAAATCGCGCCCGGCTGCTGGATGCCATCAAACGTTGGCATCTCGAAAAGGGGCAGTGGCAATCCGACGCCGAATATTCCCAAAGCATGGACTGGGAGACGTTTCAAATCGAATATCGCGACGCCATCGACTTTCGGAAAATGCTGCAACTGGTGCCGGGAATCGGCGCAGTGGCAGGAGCATGGGCGAATTACGCCATCTTTGAGGATCTGCGCGAATTCGCCATGAACGCTTACCGCCTGCGCAGATTGCACGATCATTTCATGGTAGTCGATTAATTCTTTAAGGGCCGGATCCGGACAGCGGTCGTCTTGAAAGGATCTCTACCCACTCGCCGTCCCGGATCCGGTAACGCTGAGCGGTATACGGATGAATCTCCACGAAATTTTCAAGCTCGGGCGCAAGCAATGTCGGACTTCTGCGGATCTGCACGCCGGTCAGGAAATGGAACAATACGCGTCCATTGGCTAGAATCAGCGGGTATTCCCCGGACGCGCCTGCCTACCGCTCACCCTCTGTTGCGGTGAAAACAGCCTCCCCGTCCGGATGGGCGAACGATTGTTGGAACAGCAATCCGCCCCCGTATTCTTCAGGAGAAGGGCAGCGCCAATACCCCCCTTCCTCCCGGCGCAACCGGTCATACCAGGGATTTATGATCGACAGGAGAAGAAAGCACGATGGAGGTCGCGAATTTTCCGTATTTAACGATTTGGTTTTCGAAAATCTCTAAATCCGGCAGAGACTCGGTGACGACCTTCAACAGGTGGTTATATTCTCCGCCGCTAATTCTATGGCATTCAATGACCTCTTGGGCGGATTGGCAGAAAGCATGGAAAGATTCGCAATTCGTTGCCCGCATCCAGATGACCGCCATCGCATGTTTGCCTATCTTTTCTCTGGCGACTACCATCCGATAGTCTTTGATGATTCCTCTTTCTTCCATTCTCCGCACTCTTTCCGTCACGGCAGGTTGGGTCAGCCCAACCAGTTTGCCCAGTTCCGTCATCGAAATCCTTGCATTCTCCTGCAAAATCATCAGGATATTCTTATCCACTTGGTCCAAGTCACCATCTCCTTATATTCTATAAGCGAATGAAGCTTTATAGTTGCATTACCTTAGTAAAGAACAGCAAATACCTTGTTTACGGCATGTAACGTTTCGATATTATCAAATATAATTTGTGGAGTAAACGGAAAACGAAATGAAGGAGCGAGTTTATATGAGCAACAAGACGATTGCAATCGTCGGGGCGGGTCCCGGCGTGAGTTCAGGCATAGCCAGAAAGTTTGGTTCCAACGGGTTCAAGGTGATCCTGATAGCCCGAAATGAAAAATCATTGGCGGAACATGTAAGAACCCTCGAAGCCCAAAACATCGAGGTTTATGGAATCACAGCGGACGCTGCGGCTCCCGCCTCTCTTCAAAAAGCGTTCGATCATCTCAAAAGAGATTATGGGATTCCCGACGTTCTGGTCTACAATGCAGCAGTGATTAAACCGGGGACTGCATCGATGCTGAGGGAAGCCGAACTGCTGGAGGATCTCAATGTCAATGTGGTCGGCGCTTTAAGCAGCGCATTACAAGTCATTCCCGACTTCGTTGAACGGAAGAGCGGAACGATTTTGTTTACCGGCGGCGGATTCGCCTTGTATCCTTCTTACGAAATGGCTTCTTTGTCTATCGGGAAGGCCGCTCTGCGCAGCTTAGCCTATACGCTGGGTGATGAATTGGCGCCTTTCGGCATCCATGTGGGCACCATCACCATTGCCGGTACCGTTGCGGCGAACACGAATTTCGATCCGGATCGAATTGCAGAAGCCTATTGGGATATGTATGAAAAGCGGAATGAGCGCGAGTTCATCTATCAATAAAGGTTTTATTCCAATAATGGGCATACTTAAGGGTAATAGGGCCGGATGGCAGGTTAATGGCATAGTAAAATGACTTCTCGGTATGTTCCTATTGACGACAAAATTTGCGACAAAAAATAACAAGGGAGCCCTTCATCAGTCCTCCCTTGTTATTTTTATGCCTTCAATCATTTAAGGTTAATTTTCCGTTCCATGTTCGGCTATTTGTCCATGACCATAAACATCCCGGTCATTCCGGGCGAGTGATCTTTGAAGCCGAAGGTTTCGTAAAATGTATCTTTTCCATGGGAAGCGAATAGACCGACAAAAGCGGCTCCCGAACCATGCTCCTGAATATACTTCAGCAGTTTCTCGATCATTTGCTTGCCTATTCCCCTATGTTGATATTCGGGCAATACTGCGACGTCTTGTATATAAAAGTACATGGCTCCATCGCCGACAATCCGTCCCATTCCGATCACGGTTCCATCACAGATTGCGACTACACCATAAATGGAATTGGCAATGGACGGTTCCGTCATCTTGATATTTGCGCTTCCCCACCCGACTGCTTCCCATAATGTTTTATGTTCAAGCACGGTTGGGAGGCGTTCGATGATTTCGTATGGTTTGCTTTTCATTTCTAACCACCTATCTTTAGAATCGGCGGTCTCTCATACCACAACCGCCGTATATTAGTTGAATTTTGGTTTTCTGAACTCCATGCTTTTCAACCCCCTTCCTCTCGTACCTTAAACAGGATCACATCAACATCATTCTGCTTTAACCTCTTTTTTAGAGCCGTAACCAATGCCTATTGCTATAACTATTTAAAGCTCCCGATGATAACGCACTTCTTCCGATATTTCTTTGAAACCGGCAGAGTGGTATAAGGACAACGCGGAAACATTGGCCGTTTCGACTTGGAGCTCTGCAGTCGCACATCCCTGATTCTTCAGATAGGTTAGCGCCTGCGAAAGCAAATGCCTTGCAATCCCTTGGTTCCGCCAAGGAGGTCTCACAAACAGATCTTCAACGATCCCATCCCCCTCTTCATCTAACCAAGCCATGATGCTCCCAGCGAAGGCGGCATGTTCCTTTACAATAAACATGGTCCACGAAGCATGGTTCCTCTTATTCATGAACTGCTCGTAACCAATCGGGGCATCCGGCCAAATCTCCATATCTATTTCTATGTATTCCTGGATCTTTTCCTCGGTATCCATTGATTCTTTCACGCATCGGAAAGATTCAGCAAGCGGGGCTACGTCTATTTTTTCGCTTAAGTCTCTTCGCATAGTATATAAACTCTTCGAATAGACAAAACCTTTCGATATGAAATAGTTATTGTTGCGCTTTTCGGTCGAATGGTTCCCGACGCCGATCATCGTTCGATTCGAACGGGGCAGCGTGTCTTTTAACTCGTATGCCCTGCGTAACATGCATTCATATAGCAAATCATAGAGCGGGTAGTCGTTTTCTCTTTGCGGACTGGTCTTTAAATTGAAATAAATATAATGCGCATGCCCTGGGGGGCCGCCTGTCGGGATCGTGGAAATGACTTCAACTTGTCCCTTCGCCAGCATCATTTCATTTTCGATCGCAACGAATACGTTGGGCCCATGATGTTCTTCTCCAACCCGCCAAAAAACGGCGTCCTTATTGTTAGAAGTAACGGCATGATACAACTCGCCTAATTTCTGCATGTCCTCTTTTCTAAAGGCCCGGACTTCTATATCGCTCAAGCCAAAACACCACCCATTTGATTATTCGCGCTGAAGGATTCGCAGTAGTATTTTAGCATTATTTCGATACTTTGTTTGGTAACAAATGGATTTAATCGTTTTTCATCTCACTTCAGTTCACTTGGAGCGTCTTCATCAAGGCATAAAAAATTACACTCGCCGGAACGGAAGCAACGATACCAAAATTCCAACGTTTCCCGCGGGCAGCTGCGTGTCAGTCATCCCTGAAAACATTGCAGAGAGAGGGTTAAAAGAACCCTCCTCCACATCGTTTTGGCCGGAATCGAACAAACGCTGATTTTCCGATAGGGCCGCAACTAAGAACCCCATGACGCATTCGAAGAAGATCCGCGCGCAACGTCAAAATAGTCCCCGATTGCACGCACGATCCGGGCAGAAGCATGGCCGTCACCAAACGGATTGGCCGCCTGGGCCATGGCAGCATAAGCCTTACGGTCGTGCAGCAGCTTCCTGATTCCCTCCATGACGTTTGGCGTCCGCGTCCCGATGCACTTCAAGGTTCCCGCCGTCACGCCTTCCGGCCTTTCGGTCTTCTCACGCAGGACAAGCACCGGTTTGCCGAGAGAAGGCGCTTCTTCTTGGATGCCGCCGGAATCGGTCAATACCATGTACGATCGCTTCATGATATGATGCAGGTCCACAACATCCAGCGGCGCGGTCAAATGTATCCGGTCCTGCCCCGCCAACGCGTCCGATACGGCCTTTTGAATGGCGGGATTCGGGTGTACGGGATAGATCAATTCGATATCCGGATTTTCCTGGACAATCCGTTTGACCGCTTGGAATACATTGTTCATCGGCTCGCCCCAATTCTCCCTGCGATGCATGGTCATCAGTATCCAGCGCGTCTCCTTCCGGAGCTTATGCTGGAGCGGATGCGTAAACGGCGCATTCAGCGTCCACTTCATGGCATCGATTCCCGTGTTTCCCGTTACATAAATGTGCCGTGTTCTATTCTCTTTCAGCAGATGCGCTGCAGCCAGCTTTGTCGGGGCAAAATGCATGTCCGCAACCCGGCCGATCCACTCCCGGTTCATTTCCTCGGGAAAAGGCGCGTATTTGTCATAGGTTCGAAGCCCCGCCTCCACATGGCCGACGGGCACTTTGGCGTAATAAGCGGCCAAGGCGCCAATAAACGCGGTCGTCGTGTCCCCGTGAACCAGGACCAGATCATATGAATCCTTCCGGAATACCTCCTCCATCCCCCGAAGCAGATCCGCGCTCAAGCTGTACAGGCTTTGCCCTTCCTTCATCATATTCAAATCCATGTCCGCACGGATATCAAAACATTGCAGCACCTGATCGAGCATCTCCCGATGCTGTGCGGTAACGCACACGACCGGTGTGAAACCCGGAGTTTGTTCGAGTTCTTTGACCAAGGGAGCCATTTTGATGGCTTCCGGTCGCGTGCCAAAAACGACAAGCACCTTTTTATCCATAAACGTTTCACGCTCCTCGCTCCTATCGAAATGGTCATCGGGAACATGATATGAAAGATTGATAGAAACGTTCCGAACGGGTCCCGTTCTTTGCATAATAATGAACCATTTTAAGCTCGATTCGTGCAATCGTCCAATCTTCAAAGCTATCAATGCATATAGTAACCCTAGCATCAAAGAAAGGAGGAAAAACTATTGGCTGTGATCATTTATCCAAGAACGATGAACTGGTCCTATATGAAGCAAAGGCCGCAGCAGCTGATGACCCAGTTAGGGGCGTTGGGACATCAGGTTTTCTTCGAAAACCTGGCACCGCTGGATTCAGAGTTTAAAGAGATTGAAAAAAATGTCTATCTATTTACGGATACGAAGGCCTTCTTATCCAAAAAACTCCCCGTACTTCGCAAGGAGGAACCGGTTGTCGTCTGGACGACCTGGTCCAAGCTCCGGACGCGCATCGACACGTTGTTCAAGCCGGACGTTACGATCTATGACTGCTGCGATGAATTTCCGCATTGGGCAAAATACGAGCCGAAGATGATCGAACGGGCGGACCATGTCGTGTGCACGGCGGATGTTATTCACACCCGTCTTTCTCTAGCGTATCCCGACAAGCCGCTGACGTTGATTCCCAACGGAGCGGACCCTTCATTTTTTGATGCCCCGGCATCCAAACGTCCCGCCGACCTGCCGGAAGGTCCCGTTGCCGCTTATATCGGGGCTTGGGCCTATTGGGTGGATCACGAGCTTTTTGCCAAGGCGGCCGCCGCATTTCCGCATGTCCATTTCGTTTCCATTGGCGCTCCTTACGGCAGCTCCGGCGATTACTCGCAGCTTCCCAATGTGCATATTCTCGGTGAAAAACCCCACGGTGAACTCAAACGCTATCTTCGTCATATCGACGTAGCCTTAATTCCCTTTCAATATCATCCCATTACGCTCGCAACCAACCCGGTCAAAGCTTACGAGTATATGGCTGCAGGCGTCCGCGTATTGTCGACCGCCCTGCCGGAGTGCATCGCGATGGAACCGCATGTAAAAACCGCGACCACCCACGACGATTTCATTTCGAAACTTGGGGATATCCTCGCGCGCCCGGATACGGAGGAAAGCAAGCAAGCCCGAGTTGCCTATGCTCGCAACAACCGCTGGATCGAACGCGGAAAGGCGGCCGATCGGGTCATTGCGGAAACGCTTCGTCTCAAGGGGATCAGCGGAAAATGAAGCGGTTTGATATTCTTCCTTCCCAGCCCATCGGCTTCACCCGGGACGAAACCATCTCCTATCGCGACCGGGTTCTCGAGGACGCAAGCCGCTCCAATGGCGAGTGGGTGTGGCTAAGCGGTGCGAGTCCTCCCCCCTATAGGCAATGGCTCCGATCCTTCGATTGGCCTTTCGCATGCCCGGATCATGCTGTATGCATATGCGTGGACGGGATCCCCTGCCTATGGCGGAGGGAATGGCTCTGTAACCGTCTGTCGGAATGGAACGGCCGCCTTCCTGCGGCTCGTTTTCTTCAGGATGATATGATGCCCGGCGACGAAACCCTCATGTTTCGGCTGGATAAGCCTGAAGCGTCAGATCCAAGCCTCGGAATTCCCGGAAACCGTAAATTTATCGGCAGATTCCCGGTTTCTCAGCAGCATGATCGCGAATATATCCTTCCTATTCTGACTGCCACCAGGCAGCATCCGGATTTTTGCGCATCGAAACAGACGGCATGGGCCCCTCCCCGATCGGAACCAGCGGTTTCGATCCTTATGAGCGTTCACAATATGGGCGGTACCATGGGCTGGAGCATCCGCTCGGTGCTGGCACAGTCCTGCGGGGATTGGGAACTGATCATCGGCGATGATGCCTCGGATGACGACAGCCTGGAAGAAGCCTGCTTTTTTTCCGACCCGCGAATCAAGGTTATCGTTCAATCGCGAAATCGCGGCAAGGCGATCATGATGAACCGGCTGCTCGAAGAAGCAAAAGGCCGCTTTATCCTGGAGTTGGACGGCGATGACTGGCTGGCTCCGGATACGGTCCGGCTGCTCTCCGAAGCTCTAGATCAGGCACCGGAAGCCGGAATGGCGACGGCCTATTATGCATGGTGGATCCGGACGAGACAAATGGGACCGGTCTGGAAAAGAACCATAAGCAGCGTTTGCCAACAAAACCCGTCCGGTTTATCCGCGCATTCGGCCCACCCCCTCGTTCCCCGGATGTACCGCACCTCATTGTTGAAGGCGATCGGAGGTTGGTGGGACCGGGAAGACCGCTTCGGCCGGATCTTCGAAGATATCGACCTTACCGCCCGGCTGCTTGAGCATCACCTTCTCGTTCAGGTTCCGGCCGTCTTGTATCACCGCGTAATTTGCGGCCGCAGCATCAGCCAGCGCAACCGGGATTTATTTCCGGCCTGGCGCAAATCCCGTTAGAACTCTCCGCTCGGTGTTTCTGTTTGATTCGGCAAGATTTTAAAGGAGGTGAAACGCACATGAAAATTGCCGCTTCCGGATATTACGGAATGGGAAACTTCGGGGATGATCTGTTCCTTCATACGCTACGCCAGGTTTTTGACGAACATCATGTCTATCCTTGGAACTCCCGGCTGGATCCGAACCAGACCGATGCTTTCATTATCGGAGGAGGCGATCTGATCACCCCCTACTCCTTCAACAAATATTATTTCCCTGAACAGCTGAAAGGAAAGCCCATCTGGGTCTACGGCGTCGGCATTGTCGATGCCTATCCCGAACACACCTGGCCAAAGGAGCAGGTTTCCGCTTACCGGGATATGATCTCGACGGCCCAACGTGCGGTATTCCGGGATGTGAGATCCCAAGCGATCGCGAGACGGGCAGGTTTTCACCGGAATGTGGAGGTGGCTCCGGACATCGCATTCGGTTATCGTCAACCGCACATTCCCGTAAAGCGTTTTTCCAGGCGTCCGACGATCGGCGTGGTGGTGTTCTCGTATTCTTCCTTCCCGATGGACAATATGGCAAAGCTGCTTTCGCATTTGGACCAAAAGGGGTTCCATCTGACGCTCATACCGGTCATTCATCATCCGGGCAACGCATACTCCGACTTTGGAACATGCCTGCAGCTGCAGCAGAAGGTGAAGGAACTTACGCCGCATGCATCCATCGAAACGCTTCCTTTCCTGATGGATATCGAGCTGACGTACAGCTTCATTCAATCCGCCGATTATTTGCTTTCATTCAAGCTCCATCCGTCCCTTGTAGCGCTTCGGGCAGGTAAGCCGGTGCTTGCCTTCAGTACGATGGGCAAAGTGCACAGCCTTATGCAATTCTTCGGGCTCGGCCCGTATGTCGTCGATTACCGCCGGCAGCTGGACGAACTGGTGGAACATGCTGAGAGCTTTTTGAAAAATGCTCCCGGCCAGGTGCATCGCGCTCTGCCTTTGATCCGGGAAACTGAACAACGAAGCCTTGCTTCCCTGCTGGAGCTAAAGAAGCATATCGAACAATACAAACGAAGATAGAAAGGAGAATGACTTATGTGCTGCATCCTGTTCGGCAGACGACTCGCTGCCAAAGTCAAAGCGTTAACGCGTAAGGTTGAACATCTCAGCCGGCAAACCGAACATTTAACCGAACGGGTCGAATCGCTGGAGGCTCAGATCCGAACCGGGTTGGTCGCCATTCCGGAGCTTATCCGATATTTCGAAGCCCGAACCGGACAGAAGGTACGCGTCGGTACTACTTTCGTTACCCTGGAAGGCGTCGTATTGGCTACGGCCGAGGATGGGGTTCAGCTTCGGGAAGCCTCGGGCGATCTCGTTCTTATTCCTTTCACCAATATTACGTCCGTACAGTAACCCAATTCGATTGACGTTTTTTGATTTCCTATTCGTCATTTGCAAAGGAGGCGAACCCTCATGCGTTTTGTAGATTGGCTTCAGGGCTTTATCGGATCCGAAACCGAAGTAGCGGTGTCCGGCGATATCATCGTCGGGACGTTAACCTCGGTGGAAGAAAGCACCGTTACATTAAAGGTGCCTCCGATCATATATGGCCCTCCGACCGATACGGCCATCATTCCGCTTCGGGCCATCGAATTCGTTCGAATCGTATCGTCCTGATGGTTTTGACGATGCCCCGGGATCGGGCCGACGACGGCATGGGCTGCCTCGTCCGCATTTACCCGATTACCCGGCGAATTGGTTCCGGGCATTCGTTTAGCTGACCGCTTCAATGTGAACTTCGCCCCTAATATGTTAGATGATGTCTAACATTAGGGGTGCAGTTCACAAGCAAGTGGTCTTTTTTCGTTCAAATAATCGCCGCAAACCCTATACAACCGGCCCGAAAGCGCTTATATTCTGTTTAGTGCGTGGATTTCCGCTTGAATTCAAGCAAACTTTTTCGAAAAGGAGCCCTATAAAACATGCTGGAACCGATCATTGTCAATCAATTGCAAAAAACGCTGAGGGCAAGCATCGACAACCAGGAGATCGCCGGCGCGAACTTCATGGTGATCAAAGACGGCAAGGAAGTTTTTTATCATGAAGACGGCTTGGCCGACCTCGAATCGGGACGCCCGCTGACCAGGGATTCGATTTTTCGTTTATATTCAATGACGAAGCCGATTACCGCTGCCTCGGTCATGATGCTGTTAGAACGCGGGGAGATCGATTTGTTTGATCCGGTCAGCCGCTACATTCCCGGGTTCAAAAACCAACGGGTCGAAAAAAACGGCGAATTGGCGCCAGCCTCCCGGGAAGTCAACATCCACGATTTGTTGAACATGACTTCCGGTTTGGCCTATGGCGGAACCGACAGAGCCGGTCGGCACACGGAGGCCTTATTTCAGGAATTGGGCAGCCGGTTGAGCGGCGATAATCCGATGAGCACCATGGAATTCGCAAACCGCCTGGGGCAAGGCCCGCTTTCGTTCGAGCCGGGATCGTCCTGGCAGTATGGAACGTCGGCCGACGTTCTTGGAGCGGTCGTGGAAGCGGTAAGCGGCGTGCGGTACGGACAATTTTTGAAAAGAGAAATTTTCGAGCCGCTGGGGATGAAAGATACCGGTTTTTGGCTGCCCACAGAAAAAAGAGGACGCCTCGTGAAAACCTACCAGGAGGACGGCGTTGGCCGCTTGAAGTTGTACGAGGAAAACAATCTTGGCATCTGGCATCCGATGGACCGTGATCCGGCATTCGAGTCCGGGGGAGCGGGACTTGCGTCCACGATTGACGATGCCGCCAAATTTACGACGATGCTGATGAATCAAGGCAGCTTAAACGGCGTTCGTTTGTTGAAACCCCGAACGGTTCAATATTTGACATCGGCTTCTTTAACCGATTGGCAGCAAAAAGGCTTCGATACGTGGCATTCGTTGCGAGGCCATAGCTATGGCAAACAAATGCGCATCATGACCGATCCGGGCAAAGCCGGATTCATCGGCAGCCAAGGCGAATACGGATGGGACGGCTGGCTTGGGGCTTACTTTTGCAACAGCCCTCATGACGGTTTGACGTTCCTGTTTATGGTCCAGAAAAAAGACGCCGGCACGATGCCGATTACCCGCAAGCTGCGCAATATCGTGTTCAGCACGTTGTAAGGGCTATCTTCCCAAACCGCTTGTCAGACTTCAACTGCACAGCGCATCGATGAAATTCGACTTTGGCGCAAATGCCGGGGAGCTTACGGAAAGTGGACTCAAAAAAATGGTTGCCAGTCGCCAGGTTGGATCCGGCGGCTGGCTTTTTGGCGATTCGGAAAGCAGTTGCTAAGAGGATTAATTATCCGGTCCCTTAAACTCATGATCATCGTCTTCATACCATGGATTTAAATGCACCAAAACTTCCTCAACGTCAGCATGCTGTTCCATGATGTTTTGTTTGATTTTACGGGAAATGTCGTGTCCTTCTTGAACGCTTAGTTCTGCCGGAACGCCGACTCTGACGTCAACGATGATATAATGTCCGTGGTCCCTGCCCCTAATTCTGTCAAGGCGTTTCACTTCCGGAATTTGTTGAATCAGTTCAATAAGTTCGTTTATTTTTTCCGGATCGATGTTTTTCTCCATCAATACGTCGATCGATGACTTTCCCATATGAAAAGCCAATTTGAACACAAGAACAGCGACGATGATTCCTGCAATAGGATCCCCGTAGGACAGAATTCCGATATGATAATGATCGCCGATCATGGCCAATCCAATCCCTGCGACGGCAGCAATGGATGCATAAACATCCGCCAGATGATCATAAGCAGTCGCAATCAAGCCGTTACTTTTCAACCTCTTGCCTATCGACATGGTATATACATATAAAATTTGTTTGAGGACCAAAGAGAACACACCTGCAACGAGGGCGATCATCGTAGCCTTATGCGGCGGTTCAAAAAGGATTGCAACGGAATGGTATGCCATGTAGATGGCTGCGAGCGCCAAAATAATCGCTACGATTCCCGCCCCGACCACCTCTGCTTTCCCATGGCCATAGGGATGATCTTCATCGGGGGGCAGCTTGGAGACGCGCATCGAGCTGAGGGCGGCCCCGGTAGCCACGACATCGCCTGCATTGTGCACCCCGTCTGCGACGAGTACCGGACTGCCGAATAATATTCCGACTGAAAGTTTGACTGCAGTTAATGCTACGTTACTGATAAAACTGAGCCAAATCGCAATCGATGATTGCCTGTTTTCATTAACCACGAATTCATTGCTCCCATAAAACATATTTAATCATCATTTGACGCTTTGAACGTGAAGGCGAAATAACGACCAGAATCTAATAGTAGCTTACAAACTTTGTGTGGGTCTAGAGAAACAGTTTTTGTCCTTCTCTAAAAAATATGATGCGGCATAAAATGTTGGACAAGAGAAAAAGTCGAAAGGAACAGGCTATTTTGCGGCATGATTTTTTATTGCCTTTTTGCCCTTACTCAATCCAAATGAATCCATATGATACAGTGTATTTTATATCAAGGAGGTCGTACGTGATGAGTGAAGTCGTTGGAGGCGTTGGCGCGGGCTACGGTCCTGGAGGATTATGGGGAGGAAATATCGGAGTCATTTTGGTTTTATTCATATTGCTGGTGATCATCACAAGATCTTTTCTATGGTAAACAACAACAATAGCAAGACCCTGCAGATTACTGCAGGGTCTATTTATCTATTTTTATCCACCACAGGTTTGCAACAATCGAGAAGCAGGACCGTGAACTAGAATCATGCGGATTTCGCTCCCGCCACCATCCTCTGCTCCTAAATCTTCGCCCATCCTATACGGCCCCCAAACACCATGCCTCCAACGCATCGTGTTTGGGCATTTCCCCTTCCCGGTTAGATGAACTGATTTTTTATCGGAGCCGCGACCTTGAAATAGGCACCATTACCGGAACCATATAATATTCTGAATCAGTTCATTTATTAAAGGAGCCCGGGAATGAAAAAAAACTTGACCTATGATTATATCGTTGTAGGAACCGGTCCGGCAGGAGCCGTTATCGCCAAGACGCTTACCGACGACAAACGGACCTCCGTACTCGTACTGGAATCGGGCGGAAATCATGACAAAGATCAACCGATCCAGGATTCAACCTTTGCACCGGAGCTTGAAGAACAGTTTTCTCCGAATTACTTTTGGCAAGGTGAGGGAGTTCCTCAGACCGGACTTGACGACCGGACATTCGAATGGACCACGGGCCGACTCCTGGGAGGCGGTTCCTCTATAAACGGAGAGCAATATGTCCGTCCGACGGCAGCTGTACTTCGAAAATGGGAACGGTTGCTTGGACCCATATGGTCCCCCGATAAAGCGCTGCGGCGTTTCAAGCGGTTGGAAAAATTCAATGGTTCAACGACAAACAAAGCCGCACACGGTTATAAAGGCAGAATAGACATCAGGCAAGCGCCTGAAACCCCCACCTCCATGGCCCGTAAATTGACAAATGCAATCGAGCGGGCTACCGGTTACCCCATGATACTTGACTATAATGATCCCGATACTCCCCTCGGACCATTCACCCGCTGGCAATTATACCAACAACCGGATGGCCGAAGGGAAAGCTCATCCACAGCCTTTCTGTCTTCGGATATCATGACGGCTTCAGGCAAAGGAGTCCAAAACCGTAAGTTAACCGTGCTCTTCCGCACCACGGCTCTTCGCGTTCTTTTTTCCGGCAAACGTGCCATTGGAGTTGAATTTTTGAAGGATGGACAATGCATTTGTGCGCATGCACGAAAAAAAGTGATTATATCGGCAGGAATCAACAGCCCTCAGCTGCTGATGCTGTCCGGAATCGGATCGGCCAAAATGTTGAAAAAAGCGGGAATCCCCGTCGTTTTCAATAATCCAAACGTAGGGCAACGATTAAAAAATCACACTTTAAACTTCGCCTTTTTCAGTACCAATCCCAATGATGATCCCCTTCCTGCCGCTGATCCGGATGCGCTTTATACGGGGGGAGCTTTTTTGCCGGATCCATCCGGAAACACTCCCGACGAGCGGGGCGTTCAACTCGTCGGCATCGGTGCAGACGGGCAATTGACCATAGCCATTCTGTATTTGCGTCCTAAAAGCAAGGGGAATATCCGGATACAAAGCAAGGATCCGCTAAACATCGTATTGGCAGACGAAGGATTTCTTTCGGATCCGGACGATCTGGAGGCCGTAAAACAAATCTATCGGACATATATCAAAAATATTGCTCTTGAGCTATCACGGATTGATCCTTCTTATCAGCTTCTCTCGCCTACGTTGGATACGATCGATGATGATGAAAGGCTTGAAGCATTTATTAAAGAGAATTTCGACCATAATCACCATCAGCAAGGCTTTCTGCGAATGGCCCCTTTATCCAAGGGAGGCGTCGTTGATCGTAAAGGAAATGTGCATGGGGTCAAAAATTTGATCGTTGCGGATGCATCCATCGTCCCTTTTACGGTCGACGGAAACACTTCCGCCGCAGCCTATCTGATCGGCTATACGATAGCTAGGCAATTAGGCAAAAAAACAAACCCTCCAAAAAAACGGCGGACACGAACGGAATGGGGCGAAGAATGAATTCTGGCGTTCCGGGATGATTCGCGCGTGCTGAAGGTGTTCATATCGAGACTTTGAACCTGACTTAAGATGATAAGTCAGGTTTTTGATATGAACTAATATGGAAACTCTTTTTTTCGGTCATATCACTTAAGAGATTGGTCCAATACAATTCTCTTCTTCGATCATAGGATACATAGAAATGGATTAAAGGAGGACATGTGATGGCAGAACAAGTAAAGGTTAGCCCGCAATTCAAAAAGCTCTGCAGCCAATTCGCGAAAATATTGGGAGGGCAATCGGAAATCGAAGCAGGTCCGGTTTGTTTTGTTACGCGGATGACGAATCTACGTGAGAGAATTTTAGGTAGAAGAACGCGGTCCCCGCTGGTGCAAATGCAAATGTTTTCCTTCGAGTCGCTCGATAAGTCCGGCCGCGCGCTTTGTTTGGGTGAAACCGCCGTGCATCAGAACCAAGTGAACCGCTTGATGTCGAATCTCCGCAAACGCGGGATTAAAGTAACGGCCGTTCATAATCACTGGCTCAAAGAACAGCCTCGCTTAATGTATATGCATTGGGAATCCGTTGACAATCCTGTCGCATTTGCAAGAAAAACAAAAGAATCCATTAAATTTTTGGGTTAACGATCGACTGCATTCATACCTTAAATGAGAGGATGATTTCGTATGGCGGAAGTTAAAGTAAGTCCTCGCTTTAAAAAACTCTGTAACGAATTCTCGGCGATCTTAGGTGGAACGGAGCATGAAATTACGAAAGGCCCGGTTTGTTTCGTCTCCAGAAACCGGAGAATTAGAGCATCGATTTTAGGAAGACGTACCACCTCTCCATTGATCCGCTATCAACTATTCTCGTTTGAATCGCTGAACAGCTCCGGTCGTGCGCTCTGCTTGGGGGAAACGGCCCTTTTCCAAAGTCAGGTCAATCGATTGTTGACGAATCTTCGCAAAAACGGGATTAAAGTAACGGCAGTCCACAATCACTGGTTGTTCGAAAATCCGCGTTTGATGTATGTTCACTGGGAGTCGATCGACGATCCGATTGAATTTGCGAAGAAAGTCAAACGTTCCATTGCTTTCTTGGGTTAATATTCCCCCGGGAAGAGCCGACGCACAAAGCCGAGGTTCGGACTAATATACGAAGCGGCGGCAGCCTATGGCTTTTCAGTCTAGTCTGCTGCCGTTTCTTTTTTGCGGCTTTATATTTCTCTAAAAATGTCATTTTAGCGTCCTGGTCATGATTAAATCGGTTTGTTCTTCATCACCCATATAGAACGAGTGCGCTCCGGTATGAACAAAACCCATTTTGCTGTAAAAATCAATGGCGTTCTTGTTCTTTTCCCAGACGCCCAGCCAAATTTTTTCTTTATTTTGTTCCGTGGCAATTTCAATAGCTTTATTCATTAGGTATTTGCCAAGTCCCTGCTTGTGAAATTTCTTCCTGACATAAATCCTCTCGACTTCAAGCGAATCATGGCCCATGGCTTCGGATTGGGCATCGCCTGCGTTTACCTTCAAATACCCGGCGATGTCCCCATCCGCATAAATAAAATAGAATTCCGAAGCTTGGTTTGAGAGTTCCGTTTCCAATTGCTTTAAGTTAAAAGCCTTTTCCACGTAAGCTTTCATATTTTCCGGCGAATTTTGATCCTTGAACGTATCGATGAATGTTTCCATGCTTATGTTTTGGAGCGTTTGTACATCGTCGACGCTGCATTTTTTGATTGTTATGGCGGTCATTGTATTTATCTCCCTAATCTCTGTTCAATAATTTCTTTTGTTTCCTTTTTTGACGAATTCCCAGTCGGTTTCTACGTTTTTTCTGACTCTTTGGAGCAGATGAAACAGCGTTTCAGCTTCGCTTTCGGTAAATCCGGCTAACGCGACCCCGTTCGAATGGTCATGTTCCCGTTTGATAAAAGGATAGACGTCGCTGCCTTTGGCCGTCGGAAACAGCTTTTTTATTTTCTTGTTATGTTCATCGTCTTTTTTTTCGATAAATCCGTTCATTTCGAGTTTTTGAATCGCGCGAGCCGCCGTCGTTCGGTCTACTTTAATCATTTCGGCCAATTTCTCCTGAATGATTCCCGGGTTTTCGCATATTCGGACAAGGTATAAGTACTGGCCTTTGGTAAGATCCAATGCCTTAAATTCGATATTGCTGATCGAATCCAACGCCCGGGCGATCATTCCGATTTCACGCAGAATTTCTTTCAATGCATGCACCTCCATCGACTTATTTTCCGAATACATCCTACACTATTTTTATTGCATTTGCAACAATATGCGGATTTCCCCCAGTTCTACCGACTAAAAAACATACAGCCTCCCGGGAAACCGGAAGGCCGAACCAATGGACGGTCAAATAAAACCATGCTTTTTATTTTTGCCTATCGACTGGAATCGATATTTTCTTCTTGTAGGTCTTGATATATTGATATCCATCCGCCAGCAGAAATTCAGGCTTATCCCGAGTGTTAAACAAATACGTCTGTTCCCATAAAATATTGCCGTTATTCAAATCCCACTGGCGTTCGGCCGAAATCGACGAAACAGGAATGATTTTGCCCCCGGCTTGGACGGATAAGCTGCCTTTGTCCAGGAAAGTGAATTGATTTCTGGCAATAACGATCTCATACCCCGCGTCGGTTTTCGTGACGCTTCGAATCCAGAATTTTTCATCCCCAACTTTAATGGAGCGATCGGATGGCGACCCAAGCGGGATCGGATCGTTTATTTTATGGTATCCTTCAAAATTTTCGAGCACAAGTTCAATGGACTGAATGCTGCGGGTTGGGAACGGGTCGAAATTCAGTTGGAAGTCCGCCGGATGCTGTCCCTTTTCCTCATTTAATCTTACTTCGATTCCATTCACGTAAAGCCTGGTTTTCCCTGAAAATCTCGGATATGCTTCGAGTTCATAATGCCCCTTCACGATCGTTGAGGTCGGCGATGCCGTAATGTAGTCGTAGTGGATGGTTCCTTGATCGACGTCAACGGAATCCGAAAGTTCCTCTTTGACGATGCTTTTCATCGCTTTGTTCGCTTCAAAATCGAATGTAATGGGGTACGATGCCTTTTTTCCGTTGTCCAGCCACTCGCTAAAAGTGACGGTTAATGTCCGGGAGAAGGGGCTGACCGGCTCAAATTCAGCGTATCCCGCGAATTGGCTTTTGCTTTTCCCGGGATTTCCGCCGCCTCTAAGCGGAGCCGAATCGGTCAAGAACCCCTTCACGTTGTCAAAATGGTACCGTCCAATACGATCGTCGGTAAATTCGATGCCTTCGGGTAGATCGATGTTGTAATACAAACGGAAAACGTTATCGTCAGCAATCACGCCATGAATGGTCAGAACGGTGCCGTCCGGAAGCGTGGTGCGTTTGTTTACCTGTTGTCCGAATCCTTGTTCCATCACTTCGGCAAAGCTGAGCGAGTTCAAACCGGCGCCGTTAAACAATTTGCTTCCGTAATAAGCGAAGGCAGGATACTCATATACTCCGAGCATGAGAATGAGCGCTGCTGCAGTGGAGACGGCCCATGCCCATGCTTTGCTCGTATTTCTTTTTTTGGCGGGAACGCGCTCCAGCGCATTCCGAAGCCTCTCCTCCAGGCCTGGCGGAGCCTGCACTTTATTCACCGACTGCTTATACTCCTCTAATGTCTTCTCGATCGTTTTCATAACGATCACCCCCGATCATGGCTTTCAATTTCTGCATGCCTTGAGAAATTCGCGATTTGATGGTTCCAAGCGGTACGCCCGTCATGTCCGCAATCGTCTGATAGGGAAGATCGTGAACGTAACGAAGCTCGATGGCTTCCCGCTGCCGTTTGTTCAGATGGGATAGAAGCACCTGCATGTCCATCTCGGACTCCGTATCGCGATAGGGATTTTCGTCAGTCAATGCAGAATGCGATGCCTCTTCCCCTTCTCCGAATGCAAGGTATCGATTCTTTTTGCGGAGCAGCGTTTTGCACCGATTGACAAGAATGCTCTTGCTCCAGCTATAGAATGCTTCCCCTTTTTGCAATTGATCGATCTTTTCATACACCGTGACGATCATGTCCTCCATGGCGTCCATCGCATCATGCTCGTTTTCCATGTAGGTATACGCGAGGCGGTAATAAGCGTCCTGATCGGCCATGATGAGCTGCAATAATGCTTCTTTGTCGCCTTTTTTGGCCTGCTTGACAAGATGGCTAACTTTCATGTTCTCTCCCCTTTTCATACATAAGAGACGCCAGAGGATCCTAAAGTTCATTTTTAGTGCAAAAAATCATGTTTTTCAAAGTCATAAGCCAAGGGAATGCGCTTGATTCCTCGAATCGGCCATGAAGAGAAGTTTCGTCCCCCTGAGGGGCATGGATCTATCGTAAAACAAAAAAGCCGCGATGTACGCGGCTTCGAAAAATTTATCCAAACTTCCCCATATCAGATTTATTGGTAATCCGAATTCCAGATCCGGGCTTTATAAAACGCGCCGCCGGCAACCAGACGTTGATCATCCGGTTGATACAGATCGACGGTATCCGTTGTCCACGTGTATTTCGTGCCCGCTTTCTGGTTCGTCATGACGACTTGGCCGGACGGCTGGTTGCCTACGCTTTTTACCCAATGATGATTGATTTCGCCCGCTCCCGGATAATCCTCAGACCAGGAATCGGCCGATTTGCTGTATTGATATACCTGCGTATTGGAGGTGACCCATAATTTGTCGGTATCCCCATAAACCGCAAACAGATCATGTCCCCAATTGGTGGGCAGCCGCTTTCTGTGAACCTCTTCCAGAATCGGGGCCGCCGGCGTTCCTTTCACTTTCAGGGACACCAAATCATAATCTCCCAGCGCCCACAGCACGCCCTGCTCCGGGTCCCACAGCACGCCGTGCGCCCCCGGCAGCGAAAATTCCGTATACGTCGATGAATCGGCTCCCTGCGAAGCCGTATAAACCCGCACCCAACCGCCGGCACTCGCGGCAACCGCTACGTTTCCGTCCGGAAGCAATTCGGCTGCATGCGGGTTTCCGCCAACGATCACCCCCCAGGCCCTGCTGTTGCCCGACGGATATGGAACAAGAGCGGCAAGCCCTCTGGAGTCGGTCACGACCATATATTTTCCGCCGGTCTTGCCTTCCCTCAGCTTCACGTCCGATGGAAGCCCCCAGCCTTGGAGCAGTCCCCCGAAGCCGTTTTTTTCGGTGGGCGACCAAGACCATTTTAATGCGTTGGATTGGTTCCAATCCACTTTCTCCGGATCGTAAACCCGGATCTGCTCCGATCCCTGGTCCGTCACGGCAATCCAATAATCCTTGTGCAGGCCGGGATCCGCGGATGCTTGGTGATTAACGACCGTAAAGGTTACCGCCGTCATCACGATCAGCAGCAGGCGCGTCCTGAAATTGAGCTTTCGAATGTTCATGGTATAACCCTCCTCATAGGTTTGAATTTGCGTTAAGGATTTCATGCCAGTTCGCCGCGATGTCAAGCGGGTCCGGGTTTCTGACTTCATGCACCATGGGTCCTTGGTAGCCGGCCTCAGCAAATGCACGCAGGATGTCATGCCACTGCAGATTGCCTTTTCCGGGCATCCAATGCTTTTCGTCGGTTCCGTCATTATCCGAAATATGCGTCGTCACGATCCGATCCCCCAGCCTCTCAATGAACCGCTGAGGTGTTTCCTTAAACAAATGGTTCACGTCGCAGCATACGCCGAGCGCCGGATTCCCTGCCGTCAGAAATTCCATCTCGCTGGCTGAATGTCCGAGACAAGTGCGGGGCAGGCATTCGGCTGCCAGCCTTAGCCCGTTCGCGGCCGCTTCCTGGGAGAGCAGGCCGAGGGTTTGCTTGGCGGTCTGCAATCTTTGGGCCCGTTCTTCCGCAGGCACGGGTTCCCAGCTGGGATGGAATACAAGCGTTCGAATCCCCCAATCCGCGGCGTAGCCGAACAGGCGGCGGACTTTGGCGATGACTTGTTCCAGGGTGGCCGAATCCAGGCTGGACGGATCCCAACCGGTACCGAACGGAATATGCAGCGACCAAACTTCGATGCCCAGTCCACGGGCTGTGTCTACCGCCTCATCGCATCTTCGTTTGACTTCCGGATCGAAAATATCAAGCGGTTGCCATGTCAACTCCATGCAACGGATTCCGGATTCGGCCATTTTATTGAAGTCGATCGGGTTGGCTAAGCTGAACGAAATGCCGATGTTCCAGTCCCCCGGTTTGCGATTCATGGATTTCCCTCCCAGTCCTTTTTGATGTCCGGACTCCCGGCACCGGGACAGGACAGTCGGAATGCCCCGTCCAGCTTACGGATGATGTCCAACGCATTCACTTCCTAACGTGTCATGGATTTCCAACCGAACAGGTCCGAGAAGCCCGCCTTCCTTCGGAATGGAAAACATTTCGCGGCGTTCCTTCCAATCGGGTCCGGCATCCTCTAGCTCGGCGGCCTTGCTCATGCGGTTCGATACAACGTTCGTGACGCATACTTTAAACCGGTTCATACCGGGAAACAGCCATGGCGTCACATCAAAACGATATGGCGGCACAAAGCTGCATCCGGCCGACGCGCCATTCACTGTCACCTCCGCTATTTCCTCCACTTGACCGAGATCCAGAATCATCCGCTTAGCCGCGCCCAGATCGGCCGAAGATACATCCATTTCCCACTCGTATGCGACGGTGCCGGAAAAAGAAGGGTCCAGCTGCAGCCACGACGACAATCCGCTTCTTTCTCCTCCCTGCCAATCAAACCGGATCTGGCTGCCGTCAACGTCCTTCACGCCAATCAGGCGCTCGTTTTCGGTATAAGCCGCCGGAACGGGAAGTTGCGATGCATCTTGGTCACCCCGGTCATCCATGGCTGACGGGATCAGCATTAACGACCGGTAAGGAGGAAGACGCAGGCGGAACTCCCGCCCGTAACGCCCGCCCGGCGAAGGCTGCCGCTCCAGCATCCATCGTTCACCGGTCAACGGCTCCCAGGCCTGCACGATGTCGATCCTCGGTTCCCCCGGAAAGCAGATCCAACCGTCGACGGCAGCGTCTACATCTTCGTTGCTGACCATCCAAAGGGAATGCCCTTCCCTTATTCGGTGAAGGATGCGTAAATGCTCCCCGCCGGTACCGGCAAAAGGCAGCTGCGCCGGAACGCCGCATTGACGGAGCACCTCCGGCAGCGCCGATGCGTCGCTTGCCAGATGCAAGCCCGGCGAAGCACTGATTGCCGTCCGCGGCAAAACTTCCCGCCTACGGTTCACGACCTGCGTCGGCATCCGGTTGAAGAATACGGCCGGGATGCCCAGCTCCGCCAGCTCGTTCAGCTTATCGAGCAGTTCTTCCGTCAAGATTTCTACACCGGGAACAACGACCGCAGCGTATCTCTCATTGCGAAGCCCAAGTTTGCCCTCGGCGATGCTGGAGCTCTGCAGCAGCTCTTGCTGCGGAACGAGGTCGTAGTCGTATTGATTTTCCTGAAGCACCTGCTGCACATCCTCGATCGGAGTCGAAGCGCCGGCAAGGCCCAGCGCTCCCGGATAGACTAGCAAGATTGACGCAACGTGGGTTCCCTCGCGAAAAAAATACGAAAGCCGATTTACGTAATGGACATATGCCGCGAAATACGGCCATTGCGGGTTATGTCCCCCGTCATAAAAATAGGGCGGGCAATCCAGATCAGGCCATTTCGGGTTGAAGGCATGCAGGATAAAGTGATTGATGCCTCTGACGGCCTGCCAATCCGTGAGCCACTTCATCATTTTTAGCCCGAGGTGCCAGCCGTAGGCCCCGAACGTCTCCGACATGGCCAAATCGTCTTTGAAGCCGTACACATGGGCGGCGGAGCTGCCCAACTTGGGCAGTCCCCAATAATCCCGATTGCGGTGTCCCGGAATAATCTGATTGCATACGACGTCGATGCCGCCTTCATCCGCATAACGGGAAACCTCGAAAAAATCGCCCGGCCCTTCCGTGGTCCGTTCATGAAACATGTATCGCTCCCCGTGCGTCGGACTTGCTTCGTGCTCGTACCAATGCCCGATATATTTCAGTCCGTGCCGTCGGCACCACTCGTGTATCGGCCGGCAATACGTTTCGGCATAAGTTTTGTTCAAAAAGTCATAGTAATCGAAGACGAAAAATTCGCTTCCCCTGCTTTCCTCCTTCAGCCACAAGGCCGGCATATAAGGGATCGGGTCATACCCTTTCGCTTCAATGAACCGATTGCGAAGGTCGTATCCCCAGGGGATTTCCTGTTCATGATTGAAATAGGCCGGCTCGTCAAAGAAAAAGCCTTGGACCGGATGGCCGAAATATGCGCCGATTTCCGTTTTCGACGATTCATACACGCGGTCGATGAAGGCTTGAACGGCTCCCGGGTGAAGAGGATCAATGTAATTATCCGCCCTGTCTTCGACCGTAAAGCAAACGATCCACTCTCCCGGAGGAACGTCCCAACGAATGCCGTTCACGATCCCGTGCATATGCGGAGAATCGGGACGTTGAAGCCGTTCGGTCAAATCGATCCCCTGATCGTAAGCGATGACCCCGTCCGTTTTTGGATAAGCATAGACGCTCATCACCACGGACCTGCTCCGGTGCGTCCAAGGAGGCATCAAGCTTACCCGGTTTAGCGGTCCGCGGTAACGCACATATTGGAGACGCACCGACGAACGCCGAAACGCCGGATCAAGCTTTTGGATCGTATTGCCCGCCACTCCGCTCGGGTACCATTTTTCGTCGAACAAATAGGCGCTTACGCCGGCTTCCCGGCACCAGCCCAGAACCAGTTTCAAATCCGACCACCACTTCGGTCCGAGATAGTCCCAATGGGGCCTGGACTCCAGCGTAAGCTCCCCGATCCCGGAGCCGACGGCCAAATCGAACGTCTTCCTGAGCTCTTCGGGACTTTCCGTGCCATGCAGCCAAAATAAGGTTCCCAGCAATTTCGGAGGCTTTTCGAAGTTTTTTCTCCACGTATCCGGCACGCGCATGTTTGCATTCATCCCCCTCTTCATCCTTTTACGCTGCCCATGACGATCCCTTTGATAAAGAAGCGCTGCAGGAACGGATACACTAGGATAATCGGCAATGCGCCAAGAAAAATCTGTGCCGTTTTTATCGTTTGTTCCGATAAATCCTGAAGCAGGGACAAGTCGGTTGAAGTCAGCATCGTCAGGTCTTGGCCTACTATGATGGTTCTCAAGTAGCTCTGCAGCGGATAGTTTTCCGGCGAATTCATCAAAATCAGACCGTCAAACCAGCTGTTCCAATGGCCGACGATTGTAAACAGCCCGATCGTAGCCAGTGCCGGCAATGACAGCGGAGCGTAGATCCGCCAGAGCGTCGTCCAGTGCCCGGCTCCGTCCATGAAGGCTGATTCCTCCAATTCCTTGGGCAGTCCCCTGTAAAAATTCAGCAGCAGGATCACATTGAAAACCGGCACGGCGCCCGGCAGCACCAAGGCCCAAATGGAATCCAGCAGCCCAAGGGACTTAATCGTCATATACCAAGGGATCAGGCCGCCGTTGAACAGCATGGTCAGCACAAGCAGCCACGCATACAGCGTTCTCCACCTGAACTTCGATTTCTCTTTAGCCAGCGGATATGCGGTCAAAATGGTGAGAAACATGCTGATGGAAACGCCGAGCACGACACGTTTCACCGTAATCCATAAGGCATCCAGAAATTCAGGCTTTTTCAGCACGTATTCGTAGGCGCTGGGGGTAAATTGAACCGGCCATAATTTCACCAGACCGCCCATCGCCGCCGCGCTCGAGCTAAACGATACCGCAAGCACGTGAATGAGCGGCAGCAGGCAAAGGATTGAAATAGCGATAAGAAACGTATAGTTGAGCGCAATAAACAAGGTACGGCTTATTCCCCGTTTTTGAACCATGAGATCACCTCCCCGTCAGAAGATTCGGTATCCGGCAAACCGGTAAGCCAGCAGGTAAGAGGAAGAGATCAGCAGAAGCGACACGACGGATTTGAACAGTCCTACGGCCGTCGCCACGCTGTATTGCGCATCGATCAATCCGATCCGGTAGACGAACGTATCGATAATATCCCCGCTTTCATATACTTGCGGACTGTAAAGATTGAAGACTTGGTCGAAACCGGCGTTCAGCACATTCCCCAGGCTCAGCGTCGTCATCAGGACGACGACCGGCAAAATTCCGGGAATCGTAATGTTGAGCGTCTGCCGCCAGCGGCTTGCCCCATCGATCTCGGCCGCTTCGTACAGCGACTGGTCGATGCCCGTAAGCGCTGCTAAATAAACGATCGTGCCGAACCCGAAATCCTTCCACGTATCCGTAATGACCAGCACATAAGGAAACCAGTGGTTGTCGCCCAAAAAATAAATCGGATCGATTCCAAACCATCCCAGCAACTGATTGAGGATTCCTTTCAACGACAATACATCGATCAGAACGCCTCCCAAAATGACCCAGGACAAAAAATGGGGCAAATAGATCAGCGTCTGGATCATCCGTTTGATCCGCTCCCTCGCCAGCTCATTCAGGAGAAGCGCAACCGTAAGGGGGACCACCAGACCTGCGATGATTTTCATGACCGCGATAAAGATCGTGTTGTATAGGATCTGAGATATTCCCGGGAGATGGTAGACATAAAGGAAATTGTCCAGGCCGACCCATTCCGACCCGAAGAATCCCTTATTGGGGTAAAACTTCTGAAACGCAATGACGATTCCGACCATCGGCCAATAGCTGAATACGGCAAGGACGGCAAGCGCCGGCAGAAGCATAAAGTGCAGCGGCAATTCATGCCTCCATTTCTTGAAAGTCATTTGATCGCCTGCCCTTCTTTCAGGTTGAGAAATCATGTTCTGTCATCGTATTTTCACTTTCGATTACTTGACCGATTTTGCCCATTCGTTGACTTCGCTCGTCATATCGTTTCCGCCAAGCTTTTTCCAGTCTTCGACGAATTTATCGAACGCGCTGATCGGCTCGCCCATAATAATCTTGGTGAACGTCTCCAGCTCCATCTTGTCGAGCGTCGCCTTTTTGTCCCCCATGCTTTTGGTCGGGGCACCGAAGAACTCGTTCATCAGCGGCAGGTTCTCTTTTTGATACTGGTTGATGACCGCAAACGAGCTGGATTCGCCGAACACCCGGGCCTGGTTCCATTGCTTGTTGTCCCCGTTATTGAATTGCTTGATCTTCTCGTACGTGGCCCGTTGCTCCCCGTTCAGCTTGGACGTGTCTCCGGTCTTCAAGCTTTCGATGACAGCCAGGTGCACGTCCAGGTTTTTCGTGGGAGACCAGGCATTAAACGGTGCGTGCTTAAACAGTTCGATTCCATCCGGAGAGCTGAAGAAATGGCTGAAGTCCGCGTTTTCTCCCCATCCCTTCTCGATGAACAGGTTGACCATTTGCATGACCGCTTCCGGATTTTTGGCCCCCTTCTTCACCGCATAATAGGCAAATACGGGATTTCCGACTTGCGGTCTTGCAGGAGCAGAATCAACGGAGACGATTTTGTATGCCCCCCACTCCATCTTAGGATCCAAATCTTTGCCTTTCTGCAGCGGATTGATCGGGTTCCACATCGCCCCATAATACAATCCGATTTTGCCTGCGACGGCATCTTCGCCCGTCTTGCTGCCGTCCTTCACGCCGAATTCCTTATCCAGCAATCCGTTTTTGTACATTTCCTGCAGTTTTAGGAGTGCCGACCTCGTCTCAGGCAGGATGGAGCCGTAGACAAGGCTGCCGGAATCGTCTTTGACCCAAGCGCCCGGATAAGCATGGAAGCCGTTAAAAAAGCCCCCCAGTCCCATGATTCCGCCGCCGCCGATCCCTTTGTTGATCCCCATGCCGAAGGTGTCGTCTTTCCCGTTTCCATCGGGGTCCTGCTTGGCGAAGGCTTCCGCGATTTTGAGAACGTCATCCATCGTTTTGGGCTCCGGCAGCTTCAGCTTTTGAAGCCAATCGGTGCGTACCCAAAGAACGTTTGCCCCGTCAATGGACGAATTCGTATTCGGTATGGCCATCAATTTCCCGTTAAATTTGGCCGAATCGAGCTGTGTTCCGTCCATAAACTTTTTGGCGAGCGGAGTCGCATATTTTGCATAAACGTCCGACATATCTTCGACCATATCGGCGTCGACCAATTGTTTCAGTTGATTTGCGTTGACCGGAATAATATCGGGGAGATCTCCCGAGGCAATCATGACGTTCATTTTCTGGGTCGCATCATCGCCGCTGGTGGCAATCCATTTATATTTCAGATGGATCCCCAGCTCGTCCTTGTAGGCGCGGGTCCACTCGTTATTTTCGATCGTATCGCCGCCGGTGAATTTCATGGAAGAATCGGCGGTTCTGACCGTTGTCACTTCGATAGGCGTCGCGTATTTGCTGAGTGGTCCAGCAGGGGCTTCGGCGGCATTCGTATCCGGCCCGCCATTCGGCTTGGCGTCGGAAGATTCTTTCGTGGATGAACCGCAAGCGGAAACGACGATCATGGAACTGACGGCAAGAAGCGCTATCATAGTCTTAACTGTCTTCATGGGTACCCTCCCGTTTCTGTTATCGCATTTCAACCCTCGCGATCCGCGGCCCAGCTAAGCTTGCCGAGCTCAGAACAAGCAGCTTGGATCGGATGCTCCGAGGTCCGTAGCCCTATTATAAAGTGACATGTTGACCCATTCCCATAATAAGAATTGCACATTCATTGCTCGATTTGTACGACAATGCCAAACTCCGAGCAGTGATCGTTTGAATAAGAAAACCCGATGCATTTCGCACCGGGTTCCTTGAGCTCATGATTGTCCCCTAACCATCAGTTGCGGGTCGACTGATGCATTTCTCTGAACTCTTGAGGCGTACAGCCTGTTTTCTTTTTGAAAATCCGCGTAAAGTAAGCGGGTGATTCGAATCCGACTTTTTTGCATATTTCAAGCATTTTGAGGCGGGATTCGACCACCAGCTCTTTGGCTTTCTTGATCCGTTCATCGGTAATGTAATCGGGCAGATGGATTCCCGTCATTTGTTTATACAGTCTGGACATATAATAGGGATTCAGATGTACGAGATCGGACAATGTCGTCAAGGATAAATCGGAATCCAGGTGATCCTCCACGTAACGATTCAAGCGATGCACCACTTGATTCGTATGTTCCTTCTTCTCATGATCCCTTGCTTCGATCAGCCGGAGCGCCGTCTGAATCAAATAGTGGAAGGCGTCTTTTCTTGAGGGATGCAGCTGATAGTGGGACAGCCTGTCGACCTCCACGTCCTTCAGCGGGGCAGGATCTTCGCCCCATCGGTTCAACTGGGTCAAGAGGTGGGAAGCCATGGCATAGTATACTTCCAGAAAAAAGCCCGTATCCTCATAAAAAGGATCCATCAGGTTGGAAAGCTTGGCCAGCAGCTTGTGCATCTCCTGCTTCTCCTCATCGGAGACATAGTCGTTTCCCGACCATTTTCGAATCACATTGCGGATGGTTTGCTTCCGGATTTCGCTCTCATCCAGCGAATATTCCCCCGTTTGCTGGTCCTCGATAAGGATCGTTTCCTGCCCGATCCCCAGCCCGCGGCCAAGCTCCGCACGCAGTTTCTGATAACGGACCGGGATTTCCCTCCATTCCACTTCCTCTTTTCCGGCGGCAAACGAAAGCGGGATCTTCAGCAGCTCCAGGCTTGTCGACTGAATCATTTCCAAGGTGCCCTGAACGAAACGCAAGGTCCGGGGCCAGTCCGATGGGAACGAAGAACCCGGCTCCGCTTCCTCCTTAGGCTGAATCAGCCAAAAGAAGCGATTTTGCTCCACATTGACGGATTGAAGCGCACAAGGAGCCAAATATTCCTTCGCGATGTTATGGATGGCAAACATCAGGTGCATTTTATCCGAGGCATTCGTAATATGGGGAGGCCAGCAATCGACCCGTCCCATTACCAGCAGGACTTTCTCATGAAGCGCAAGGGGAATGGACAAGTCCCTCAGCAATTCGGGTTTCAAGGACTTTAGCGATTGGATGCCTTCGCAGAATCCTCGGAGGATCTCCCTTTGCAGCGTCGGTACGGCTAACTGAAACTGTTCCGTTGCTTTTTCGAGAAATCCGGCATTCACCCGCTCGGAATGAAGCAATTCGATGGCTTTTCGGACGCTGCGCAGCAGCGCATCGTCGCTTTCGGTCTTGAGAATGTAATCGACGCAATGATTCCTTATCGCCGTCTGTGCATAGTTGAAATCCGGATGCCCGGTCAGAAAAATGACTTTGCAGGACGGCCACCTCTCGTTGATATGCTTTTGCAGGTCAAGGCCGGACATGCCCGGCATCCAAATATCGGACAACACGATGTCGAACCGGAAAGCATTCAGTTTTTCCAAGGCTTCGTCTCCGCCATAAGCCCGGTGCAGGTCCAAGTGCAAATCATCTTCTTCCTGCAAAAGCCGATAAATTCCGTCGACAATAATGGGTTCGTCATCAACGATCAGCAACCGATTCATAATCCGCTCTCACCCTCCAAAGGAATGATCATTTCGACCCTTAAACCGCCCAAGCTTCCTCTTGATAACCGAAGACCGAAGTGTTCCCCGAATTGGATTTGAATCCTCCGGTGTACATTGACCAATCCGGTCGTCTCGAGCGGGGTTTTCTCCGACGCCAGCTTGGATTGCATGTCTTTTAAACGATCATCCGTCAATTCTTCGCCGTTATCCTCTACGACGATCACCAGCTGGTTCCCGGAAGCTTCGAAAGTGATGGCGATTTCACCGTTCTTTTTCTTGTTCGCCAGCCCATGGTTATATGCGTTCTCGATGAGCGGCTGGAGAATCAGTCTGGGAACTTCCCGTTTTTTGTATGCTGACGGCAGATCGTCCACTCGTACGGTAATTCGGTTCGAGAAACGGAATGCTTGAATATCGATATACGTTTTGGCGAACATCCACTCCGCCTCCAGCGTTACTTCGTCGGCGCCGTCGCGGGTAACGAATTGGAAGTATTGCCCCAAATATTGAGCGAACGTGGTTACCCCTTCGTAATCTTCGTTTTTCGCGATGCGTGAAAGGGTATAAAAACTGTTGTAAAGAAAATGCGGATTAATCTGGGACTGCAGCTGCCTGAATTCCGACACTTTTGCCCGGTATTTCTGCTCGTACACTTCATGGATCAACACGCGTATATGGTCGATCATGGCATTGAATTGGATGTACAGGTATGAAAATTCATCCTTAAAGCGGGAGGAAACCACATGGTTGAAATTCCCGTGTTCGACCGAGCGGAAGGCTCGTACCAAAGTTCGCAGCGGCCGGTGAATCAAGCGATAAATGACATAGGAAAAATAAGCGATGATAAAGATGGAGAGGACCGAAAAAAAGCGAAACCAATTCCGGTATGTGCTCAAAGGCCCCAGCACGCTATCCTGAGGCAAATAGGTCAGAAGGACGGCCCCCATGGAGGCGGAATGTTCATAACCGATAAAGTAGTTTTTCGCGCCAATCCGAATGGTCTCGACCCCCTTCGGGGCTCCCGACCTGATTTGGCCGGAAACCCATTCGCGCAGCGGCGTTTCCGTTTCCGGGCGATGCAGGCTCGAGATGCTCCATTGGTTGCGATCGTCGATCAGAAGAGCACCGCCCTGCGTGTTGTCGATCATGTCCCCCAAGGCCTTGGCGATTTCCTTTTGATTGATTTCTATATCGACGAGGTAAGAAGGCTTTTCTTCGGAAAGGATATATTCCGGGTACGGCAGGCTGATAAACAAACGGCCGTTCCAGGCGATGAGCGGCGAATAGCCGCGTTGTTTCGATGCGCTGAGCGCTTGGAATTCTTCCTCTGGGGTCGCGTCCACCCCGTTGTTGGAGGAGATCGTCCGGTCCAGCCTTGAGATGTGAATGCTGGCGTTGGCAATATAGCTGCTGGAAGCCTTGAGGAGCAGCATCTGCTTCTGCAAGCGCAGCATCGCTTTCGTTTTTTCGAAATCAGGCATAACGGAAGCTGCTACGCTGAGTTTACCGATATCGTCATCCGTAATATATTCTCTGCCCAGCCTGATCATTTTGCCGAAATCCAGATCCAACGAAGCCATGTAGAAATGCACTTTAGCCAGCATGGAGCCGGAGATTTCCTCCTTTACGGACTTTTCCCCAACACGGTTCATCTGGGCGCTGACAGCGTAAAGCGGAGCGACGATAAACAGAAAAGTGAAGACCAGCCTCAAGTAAATGTTCAATTTGGGACGTTTGAAAAACGGCATGGCGCACCCCCAATTTCAGGTTGTCCGTAACGGACACCGTCGGTAAGTCTCTTATTCCTATATTCTATCGCCGCCGGCGTTATTAGAAAAGAAAAAGAAAACATCCACCGGCTGCGAACTAAAATCGGTGGATGTTTGAAGACGAATAGGGATATTGACAGCACAGAACCGCAGTCAAAGTGACTGCGGTTCTGACGGGATCGGGATTCCCCGCTTCCGAAAACGGCGCTCCTTAGGTATTCTCTAGAGGATCATATTATCTTTGATTAAGCGGCGTATCCACGTTTCCTTGCAGATGTGCCAGCCGTACCAGGATGGTCGCCGCTTCCGCCCGCGTGACCGGCTTCGCAGGGTCGAATTTCCCGCCTGGAGCCTCCATCAGGCCAAGTTTCAGCATAAGCGCGACGGCTCCTTTGTCCTTGATGGCACTTGCGTCCGAGAGGGACAACGCCTGCGCATCCTGCTGGAAGAACTTGGACAAACGGTTGTAATGCAGAACCGTGGTCAGGCTGGAGGCTGCCGCTTCACGGGTCAACTTTTGCTCCGGATGCAGTTCGGAAGATTTCACGTCGCCCAACCACCCTTTATCCGCAAACAGCTGCACCGCTTGAGCGATCGGGCTGTCCGCCGGAACATCGGCATAAAGCGGCTGCTGGATGCGGCCCCCGTAATAGCTCTGGTCGGGATAAAGCCCTTTAGCGATCATCTGGATCCAATCGCCCAAGGTTATCTCCGCATCGGGATGAAGCAGGCCGTCATCCGCCGGAGACAGGACCCGATATTCAAGCAGCGTGGCCAGATCCTTGCTAGCAGCGTGGTTCACCGCATCGCTTGGAAGCTCGGGGCTAGGTCCTTTGTTCGGATCGGGCAGCTGAAGAAAGGCTTCCGCTTTGCCCGTGACCCCATCGATATAACCGAGGTTTCTGCTCTTATCGAACGTTGGAACATACGCCAGCCGAACTTTAGGCTCCACATACGTGTTATCCACGGAGTAGCCGCCGCTGCTGATGTACCGCAGCTCCACGCCGAGTTCGTTCAGCAGACGCTCCTGCGCTTCTTTCGGGCTGATATTAGCTTTTAACCCATCCATCGCTTTGAGATCCGCGTCGGACGGGGCATTGTCCGCATTGTAGCTAAGCAAATTGCCGCCGCCGTCGATCGAGACGCTTACCGTGCTTCCGTAGACGGGCAAATCCTTATAAAAACGTTGGAACACAAATTGATAGACTTTTTTCGAGGAGGACGGGTTCAACGTTTGAGCATCCGACAGTTTCAGGTCTTCGGCGGCATTCGGATAATGGGCGAGCACCAGCTCGATCGCCTTGGTTTGAGCCTGGGCTTCCGTCACGGCAGGAGCGGAGGCTTTGGCCGGCTCGCTTCCGGGATATTGGAACTCGTTATAGGAGAGCAGCTGCCCCGTCTCGGCATCCACGACTGCGCTTTTGTTGCTTTCCTGGTATATTCCGGGAGTTCGTTTGTTCCAGTACAAACTCCAAACCTGCTTGTTCCCGTACCAATAGTTCCCTAAGCTGGATTGGAGCTGATATTCCGAGCCGGGGGCGATTTCCCGCACAAGCTCCAGCGCTTGGTCCGCAGTCAACTGTCCACCTTTATGCGGGGTGAACGCTTTATTGGAAGGCTTTAATGCGGTATAACGAACCGTTTGATTGGCTTTATCCAGATCTTTTCCCCAAATCGTATCGATCCCCTTGCCGGAATTGGCATCCGTAGGCACCAAATTCCGGTCCGGAATGTAGCCGATTTTCCATTCTCGTTTGGAGGACGTATTAAAAAGCGGCGTCGACGATATGTAAGCAAGTTTTACGGACAAGCCTTGCTCAAGACGCTTCTCCGCTTCCTCTTTGCTGATGGCTGCTTTGGCGGATGGATAATCGCCCTGGTAAGCGCTTCGGGTAAAACGGACGATATTCCCGTTTCCATCCACTTCAACGCTCACGAACTCATTATCGGCCGGAAGTCCGTTGACGTCCACCGAATACCCAAAGCTATACCGCACCGGACCGAACAATGCTTGATTAGACGAAAAACTGTATTCGGTCGAAGGCTTCATCGTTCCGGCTTTGATCGAGGGAGCCGCTTTGACGATAAACGTCTCGGCAATCTTTTCCGCTTCCTGTTTGGATACCGCCGGAGGGTAATAAGCCGTGTTGGAACTTTCATCTGGCCACATGGAAGGATAATAGAAACTCAGGATGTCTCCCGTCATGGCGTCCACTTCGGTACTGAAGCCCGACGAGTTGTTTCCCTTTTGAATCGACCAGTTCAGTACCCAGATCTTTTTCGTATTGGGCGGGAACACATTCTGCTCCCCATAAGTAATGCTCTCCAGCCTCGCCTCCTTCAAAATTGGAAACAACGTTCTTGTCCGCGCCTCCGCTTGGGCTTTCGTAATCTTGGCATCGGCCGGACCTTGCCCTTTGGATGCGTCCGAACCGCTGCTTTGGGTTGCTTGCGGCGCTGCTGCTTTCTCTACAACGCTTACGCCGGAAGCCGCCGACACCAACAAAGGCACCTGCAGCAGACTTAAACCGAGTGTGCCTGCGACCACCTTCTTCGCTACGGATGCGGTTCGCATTTTTTTCCCCTTGTCCTGGTTGATAGGCATGCCAGAGGCATGTTTTTGCTTGTCCATCCTTCTCCCTCCCTGTAATACCAAAATAAACCATTTATATTATAGCATAGGAAATCAGGAATCATGATGGAAATTTAATTATCATTTTCTCTAAAAACCGCATCCATCCTCCCATATTTTCGGCTTCGCCGTGGCTTGAGCGGCTAAGGCGAATCCATGCCTCCTGTCGCCACCTTCCGCGTTCTATGGATAGAAACAGCAGCGGTCTAAGACTGTTTTTTCAAGTCCCGGACGGCTGCTGCTTCATTTTTATGGGGGGATATCGACTTGTTAGAACCGCTACCAATATCCGGTTAATGTTAAACCGTTCATGGCATAACTCCATGCTGCTTCATGATAGGGCTCCTCGAGGGGGACCTGCAGCGTGCCGATATCATCCCGTTTCCAATCGATCTCCCGGATCGACTGCAACCCGGACACGGTCTGCAAGAATATAATTCTGCATCTGCCCGGCGTCAATGAGGACAAAGCAGCATGAAGCTCCAAGGCTTCCTCCTCCCCGATCTCTCCCCACCTGATGAACAGAACGGAACGGCTGTGACCGAGCACATGCAAAAACCTTTGGATTCGATGGGCAAGCTTCTCGCTGTACGCAACATAGACGGCCGTCCAATCCTGGTTGGGGATGACAGGGAAATCATGGACGGATATTACGTTGTAACGCGTATCCAGAATAAAATGGGCGCTTTGGTATGTCCCGCCTTCTTGAAGCACTGCGACGCCCTCTTCCAAAACGGCCGAAGTTCCGTCAATCTTCCGGAGCTGTCCGAGCTCCATAAAACCTTCGAAACGATTTTTTAACAACCGGGTTACGTCCGCGGCCGAATTCGATATCATCCAATCTAGCGGAAAGGAGAATCGCCGCAGCTGATACCGCGACAAATAAATGGACGGCCCGCACCAGCTTCCCAAGCCGATGATAACGTCATAAGCGCCTTTCATGTCCTCTATCTTCACGTTCGTCACCACTTTTTTGTTGATAGATTTGCTATATTCTATGTAACTTGGCGACAAATCGTATAGATGTTCAGGAAATAATAGTTTCAGGGAACACGGGTTTTTATGGTGGCGGCGCTACGGGATCAACTCGAGGCATGTCGCAAACCTATCCCGAAAATCTGCAGCATATGGAATTCCTTCGTATGCTCTCCCTAGGATGTTTTGCGATATAAATAAGCGACAAGAAAACCTCTTTGGTCTTCCTCTTCCAAGTAACGAATCCGCTTGAGCGAAGGATCGATATGGTCAAAATCAGACGGCATGATCAAATCTTCCTCTCGTATGAACGGATCCTCCTTATGTTTATGGCCGAATCCGCAAACGAAAAGCAGCCCTCCGCTTGCAAGGTTGAGATGAATTCTGCCCAGGTGTTCCTTCCCCAGCCTGTAATGATTGACGACGATATTGTCGTAAATCCCTACTTCCTTCAAACAATCCGGATGGGACAGGTCCAATTCCTGCGTCCGCACAGCGTAATGGTGTTCGGCAGCAAACCGCCTTAAACGGTCCAGCGCCTTGCGACTGAAATCGATGCCGGTTACTTCAAAGCCCTGCTTCAGAAAATACAGCGCATTCCTGCCATCTCCGCAGGCCAGATCCAGCAAAGTTCCCTTTTGAAAAAACGGACTATTCTCCAAAATCATTTTTTCCGGACCCATCAACCGATCGTCCCGCTCCGTAAACTTATGATCCCAAAAATCTTTGTCGCCCATATAGCGCACCGTCATCCTCTCCTTTCAAAGCCAACCCAAACATGATTACGCAGCTTTCGTCATTGAAAGTACCGGCTCAATCCCTCCGTCAAACATGAAGACCCTCTCTGAAAAAAATAAAAAAATACCGCGATTAGTCGCGGCAGTCATGCGGTAAAAATTAATCGTCAATTTCCTTGGTCGTCGGCCGATGGACCGTAGACCCCGGGCACCGGGATGTCCAGCAGCCGCAAATAAACGCCGAGCTGCGCACGATGGTGGACCATATGGCTTATTCCGAAGGTGCGAAGCGCGATCGCCCGCGGCTGGCGAAGGATAATGTGGTCACCGTTCCGCAGTGTCCATTCTTCTCCAAGCGATTTTTCGTCGCATTCGTCCAACAGCTTTTCAAGCTTGGCCACATTCCCGTCAAACTCTTCCAACAGATCTTCGCGTCTTTCCAAAGCTTCCCGCCGAAGCGGCACGGTCGACAGGTCGAATTCCGGGTAGAGAAAAATCGCGACTTGCCAGTTGAGCAGGTTGATCAGGTGCGTGGCCAGTCCGCTAAGCGTCATCGACTTGGCATGCGGCTTCCAGGACATGTGCTCCTCAGGCAAAAGTTCCAGGACGCGGCGCGTCGAAGCCAACTCATTCATGATGTCTCCGACGATCAGTTGTTTCACCATATAATCCCTCTCCTCCCTTATATCGCAAGCATACTATAAACCCGGCCTGATGGAAAGACTTGTCTCTTAGATCGTTCGGCAAGAAGCATAGTAAGGAAATTTATCCTTTTGGATTCCTTAACTTCATTTGATAAACCGCGGCTGCAAAAAAAATGAAGATACACGCCAGGCACAGAAGGGCCGCGCCAACGGCGCCCTTCGCTTCGCCCGCGGGCTCCAGCCATTGCGCCGAAATTTGCGGCAGGGAACCCGGGCTATAAACCGTATACCTCGGCAGCCATCCCGACGCCACGGACAGCAGCAGCGCCGCCCCCAGGCTAACAAAAGCTATACCTGGCGCGGAATCCAGAAGCGAACTCACGAGCAGCGTCAACGCTCCCGCAAACCAGAGCCACAGCAAATAGAAAAGTCCAGCTTTAACAACCGCACCGGCCTCAACGGTGCCGATCATCTGGACGGTATAATACCAGGCGCCTCCATAGCCGAGCGCAAACGAGGCGGTGACGAGGGACAACATGCTTGCCCACTTGGCCGCAGCATAGGACACGTACGACACCGGTTTTGCAAAGATCATTTGTGAAACGCCGCTTTGCCGCTCCCCGGAAATCATGGTCATGACCGACAATACCAAGATCAAGATCCCTATCGAGCTGTACTGACCTAGCGTTTGCGCCAGCACCTCCGCCCCCGAAGGAGGGGCGATCGTGATCGTCATGCCTTTGGGCATGTTTCCCGCGGACTTCAAAATTTCCGGCATAAAACGCGTCATTACCGGCTGCATGACCCCCAGCATCAAGAAGACGAGCGGCACCCACAGCCATTTATAGCTGCGTCCCATCTCCAGCATCTCTTTGCGGAAAAACAACTTGAACTGCATCATGATCGCACCGCCTTCAGGAACAAGTCTTCGAGCGTGCTTTGGCCCGCTTCGAACGTACGAATCGTCACCCGTCGGGACACGGCATCGGCCATCAGTTCAAGCGCAGCCCGCTCGACGTCCGCGACCCTAAGCTTCGCCCGTCCGCCGGATATTTCCGAATGCATGACGAAGTCCTTGCCCCCCGCCGCTGCAAGCCATGCCCTCGAAACCTCGTCTCCACCGACTTCCAGCCGAATCACCGGTTCGCTGTAAGTTCGTCGCAAGTGATCGAGACTTCCCTGCAAAACAATTTCGCCTTCGCGCATCATGAGAATTTCATCACAAATCTCTTCGGCATCATGCAGCACATGCGTTGAAAAGAGGACTGTCGTTTCAAGACGAATACGATGGAGCAGAGTCAGCACATCCTTGCGACCTGCAGGATCGAGCGCCGATACTGGTTCATCCAGAATAAGCAGCCTCGGGCGGTGGATGAGCGCCTGGGCTAGCCCTAACCGCTGCTTCATGCCGCCGGAGTAACCACCGATCCTGCGTTTGCCCGCATCCCGAAGGCCTACGGCGTCCAGCCACTTTCCGGTCTCCCGTTTGGCTTCGCGTCTTGTCAACCCGGCCAACTCCCCGGAGTAAAGCAAAAATTCAGCCCCGGTCATCCAAGGATAAAACACGGGCATTTGCGGCAAATATCCGATGAAAGGCCGGGGGTCGGCGACCGGTCTTCCTTCCGCCAGCAGCATGGCCGAACCGCCTGACGGTTGAAGCAGCCCCGCCAGCATGCTGATCGTCGTCGTTTTTCCGGCACCGTTCGGGCCGATCAGGGCAGCGCAGCTGCCTTCGGCAATGCTGAACGAAATCCCTTTAACGACTTCGCGATCCTTAAAGCGCTTGGATAATCCCTTTACCTGGAGCAGCTCCCGTGTCATGAGGCATCCTTCCTTCCGATGACAAAGTAAGCGACCGAACCCAGAATGTTCCCGCACACGATGATGATGACCCACAACCATTTCGGTCCGCGCGTCGCCTCCGCTTTATATAAGGATATCAAACCAACCACAGCTAAAATCAGCTGCAGGCCGATCAATGGCGCGATCAAACTCCAAGGTATGCCCGTATTCATCGCATCCATGGTCGTTTCCCCCTTTATTCATTTGATCCATTTTGATGTTTACGGTTCTTTAGACGCTCTTTTCGCAAGGGCCAGTAAATATGAACGAGCCAATAGGCAACGAGCGGTCCAGGAAACTGGATCAGCCCGACGATCCCCCATATCCAGTAGTATTTCGTATGGCGGCGCGAATGGATGAAGAGGAACAGGCTTTGAATCAGTAAAATGCAGGCGATCAGTACGACTGCCCATAAAGGTACCGATTCGGGATTCGTTTTAGGCATGTCCGGACTTCACCTTCTTCTTCGAATGATAGAAAAAGCGAAAAGCAAACGCGATCGCTCCGACGAAGACCAGCCCCTGGATAACCGCAAACACGACGATGTTCATGGACGCCAAAAGCATGTTGCCGCCGATGATGGCCAGGGCCATGATCAAAAACAGCGCGACCTCCAGTCCCGCGCGTCTGCGAAGCTTCCGCTGCTCTACTGCAACAAAACGTTCCAGTTCGTGCAACGGCGGCGGCTCAGGCTGGCGGATCGCCAGTTCCATCTGCTCGAACCCTTGCATCAGCTGCGCGATCAGAGCCTGGTCCTCCGCAAATGGTTCTTCATGAACGATTTCGGCATGCGCTTGCTCCTGCTTGTTTAGATCAGCGGACCTCTCCCGCTCTTCCTTGTTCCACTTCATCCGTCGTCAACTCCTTTCGTACCTGCTGCAACCCGTGATGGATTCTAGATTTCACCGTCCCTGGCGGAATGTCCATCATGTCGGCGATTTCATCATAGGCATAGCCGTAAAAATGCTTAAGCAAAATCGGCAGCCGCCATTCGTAGCCGAGCCTGGAGAGGGCTTGCATCGCATCGGTCCATTCCTCCCGCCTTGCTTTCAGCTGCCACTCCGTCCGGCGCAGGGCCTGCTCCTGATCCTTCCAGTGCTTCTCGACCCTGGTACGGCGCATCTGATCGATATAGATCCGCGTCGCCAGCGTGATCAGCCAGGAAGAAAATTTGGATTTTCCGTTATATAAATGAATCTTCTCGATGCACCTCAGCATCGTTTCCTGCGCCAAGTCCTCGGCCATCGCCGGGTTCATCGTCATTTTGACGAGATATTTCATTAAAAAGGAGTAGTGGGCCTGCAGCAGCTGCGCCATCGCCTGACTATCCCCGCGCTGCGCCCGTTCGATTTGCTTGAGTTCTTCCAACCGCAGTCCCTGCTCCTTTCCTTTGGATTCATGCCGCCCATTTGATTGCATCAGTCCGTACGCAACCCATGCAATCACCCATAATACGAAGAGGTTCGCGAAATCGTTCACCGGAAATCAATAAAATTTATCGGTCACTGCATGACCATATATAAACGGGAACGCGGCAGCATCTCCCGACTACATTCATCCAACGCTGTCGTCCCCTCGAAAAGATGCCGAGTGCCATGTCGTCAGTCCGGGCCTAACACAGGAAAAAAATATAAAAGCCGCGATATTCGCGACTTTATATCGATATATGTTCTTGTCCTGCGACACGTTTCTTACTTTCAAGCATCATATGTGTTTATTCGGGACAGCTGTTTAATTCCATGACAATCATTGCCGTAAATATCTTCCCGTGATCGACTGCTCCGCATGGACAATCTGCGAAGGCGTCCCTTCGAAGACCACTTGGCCGCCCTTGCTGCCTCCGTCCGGTCCCATATCGATGATCCAATCCGCCTGGCTGATCACTTCGAGATTGTGCTCGATGACGATCACCGTATTGCCGGCATCCACGAGTCGGTTCATGATCTCCAGCAGGTGTCCGATATCCGACATATGCAGGCCCGTCGTCGGCTCGTCCATTACATAGATGCTGCCCTTCTTATGCAGCTCGCTTGCAAGCTTGATGCGCTGGCATTCGCCGCCTGATAGCGTGCTGAGCGGCTGGCCGAGCGTAATATAGTTCAAACCTACATCGCTCATCGCCTGCAGCTTGCGGACGACCTCTTTCAGCTGGAAAAATTCCAAAGCCTGTTCCACCGTCATCTCCAGCACATCTGCGATGGACTTGCCGTTCAGCTTGTATGCGAGCACCTCTTCCTTAAATCGTTTTCCTCCGCATGCTTCGCACGGCATCTCCACGCTTTCAAAGAATGAAAGGTCCAAGTACACAACGCCCAGCCCTTGACAGTGTTCGCAAGCTCCCTTGGAGTTGAAGCTGAACAAGCTTGGGCTCACCTTGTTCGCGGAAGCAAAAGCCTTCCGCACATCATCCAGGATGCCCGTATAGGTCGCCGGATTCGAACGCGTCGATACACCTACCGCCGATTGGTCGATGACGATCGCATCCGGATGCTGGCTGAGGAATACTTCGTTAATCAGCGTGCTTTTGCCCGATCCCGCCACACCCGTAACGACGGTCAGCACTCCGGCCGGAATGTCGACGCTGACGTTCTGCAGGTTGTGTAAGGTGGCATCCTTGATGGACAGCTTGCCGGACGGCTGCCTGCAATCTTGCTTCAATTGAAGCGGCCGCTTCATATGGATACCTGTCAATGTATCGGCCTCAAGCAAGCCCTGGTAGCTTCCTTCATACACGATGGTACCGCCGCGGCTGCCGGCGTACGGACCGACGTCAACGATATGATCCGCCACTTTGATGACGTCGGGATCATGCTCGACGACTAGCACGGTATTCCCCTTGTCGCGCAGCTTCTGGAGCAATTCATTTAAGCGGTGCACATCGCGGGGATGCAAGCCAACGCTGGGTTCATCGAAAATGTACGTAACATCGACCAGGCTTCCGCTCAGGTGTTTCACCATTTTCACGCGCTGCGATTCGCCGCCGGACAATGTATCTGTCTCGCGGTCCAGCGTCAGGTAGTCCAGTCCGATATCCACCAGATGCTGCAGCCGCTCCGTCAGCGACTTGACCATCGGCACGGCGGCAGCGTCGTCAATCTCCCGAATGACGCGGATAAGTTGTCCGACCTCCATGGAGGACAGCTCGGCTATGTTATGTCCGTTGATCTTGCAGCCCAGCGCCGCTTGACTAAGCCTCGCACCGTGACAGCTTGAACATGGACCCTCGGAAATGAACGGAGCGACGGTTTGCTGCGTGCGTTCGGACTTGGTTTTCAAGTCCTGTTTGATGTATTTGTTCGTGAACTTCTCGATGACGCCTTCTACCGTAATATTGGTTGCCTTCCCGGCGAAATCCATCTTCACTTTCCTTGCTTTGCCATACAGAAGCTGTTCCAGGTCTTCAACCGAATAATCGCTGAGTTTCTTATCAGGATCAAAGGAACCTGACTGCACAAGCATGTTCCATTCCCAGCCTCCTACCGTGTAGCCCGGCAGCATAATAGCCCCTTCATTGAGGGACTTGGACATGTCCACCGCTTTGCTCATGTCGACGGTAAGGCTGCGGCCGATCCCGTTGCACTCGGGACACATGCCTTGGGGATCGTTAAACGAAAACATGTTCGCTCCCCCGACATAGGGCTGGCCTACCCTTGAAAAGAGAAGACGGAGAATGGGTGAAATATCGGTAATGGTGCCCATCGTGGAATGCGAACCGCCGCCCAACCGCTTCTGATCCACGATCACAGCCATACTCAGGTTCTCGATTGCATCCGCATCCGGCTGGGGATATTTGGGCAGAAACGTGCGCACGAACATGCTGAAGTTCTCATTCAGCAAGCGCGTGGATTCTGCGGCAATGGTATCGAAGACGATCGATGACTTGCCTGACCCCGATACACCGGTAAAAATCGTGATCTTCCGCTTGGGAATGCGCAAGGATACGTTCTTGAGATTATTTTCCCTCGCGGCCGAGATCACGATATACTCCTGATTCGATTCGCTCATGCATGCAACATCCTTTCCAAGTCATGTCCACTCACAGTTACATTCTTCGAAATAAAATAAGCAAGCTGCCCAACTTGTCCGAAGCAAACGCAAACCGGCTGCAAAAAGAGACATGCAACCGGTTTATTTGATTGGGCTCAAGCCGAGTTCGATGATGCCCATAAACTTCTTTATCGTTGTATTTTTTTCGTTTCCTCGATAACGCGGCATCCAGAGAACCATTGGCGGTTCTTTCGCCGATAGCCCAAATATAGGATAATCGGTTACGGTTGTCAACGTCGAGCAATTGCCTTTAACTACCCGTGGTCCACCGTTTTGAAGTGGCGCCAACGGCGTCTTCAAAGAATCCAAAACGTTATGAATCTGGCTGGGACTGTTTTTTGTTCGCAGGCGCGAACCAGCCGAGAAGAGCGATCGCAACCAGGACGCCATAGAAAACAAGGGTCCAGGCTGTGCTATGCGGGAAATGATGATTCAGCACGCCAATATCTTCATGTGCCAAAGTAATGACGGCGAGTTTGACGCCGACCCACGCCACGATGGCGTATGCCGTCGTCTCCAGTGCAGGCCGTTGAGAAAGCAGCTTAATAAACCAGGCGGCCGCGAACTTGATCAAGACGAGCCCGGCGATTCCGCCCAGCACGACAACGATGAATTGTCCTCCGTCCATGCCGCCGAAATCCCGAAGCGGCGAATCCGGAAGTCCCAGTGCCAATGCCACGGCAGCAAGAATGGAATCAATTGCAAAAGCAAGATCCGCAAGGGCAATTTTACCTACCGTCGGCCAAAAGCCTTTCCCCGCAGCATCATTCTCTGCATCCTCGCGATCCTTCGGGTCTTTTTTGCCGTAACGGGCCTGGATGATGTGCTTTAATCCGAGGTACAAAAGATAAGCAGCTCCGATCGCCTGTATTTGCCAAACGTTCGCAATGAACGATATCGCAAACAGCGCGGCAAAGCGAAAAACGAATGCCATGACGATCCCGTAATTGATGGCCTTCTTCTTTTGGTTCTCAGGCAAGTGCTTTGCGATGACCGCCAGGACAAGGGCGTTATCCGCCGATAACAAACCCTCCAACCCAATAAGAATCAACAATGCCCATGCATACTCCAACCAAAACGACTCCAACGGCATTTCCCCTCTCCTCATGTTTGTACGGCTTTCCTTTCGTTATTACGTTGTTGTGCCATGCCTCGTTTCATTCATTTTCAGCCCCGGATTCAACCGTTCGTCGGATCAGCCGAAAAGAGCGATCCCTGCCTCGCCCGCGAAGGGGGGTTAATCCCTTAAAAAGTAGAAAAAAGAGGGAAAACGTATCGCTTTCCGCTCTTTTTTTGCTCGCCAACACGGCAGCCATTTAGGTTTTTATTTTCCTAAATCATGTTCTCTCGATCCTACTTTACCGTTTCCCGAACACTCTTCGGCAGCTTTTGGACAACCAAATCGTAAGAATGGTCGATCATGTCGAATATATCCGTCTCCGATAAGGATCCATCCAGATGAACGGAGTTCCAATGCGTTTTGTTCATGTGGTACCCTGGTTGGACGGCCTCATGCTGCTCCCTCAAATTTTCGGCGATGATCGGGTCGCATTTGAGGTTTACGATAGCGTGGTCCCCATGGTCAAAAACGAGAGCAAACATCTTGCCGGCCACCTTGATGACGAGCGGATCGGGTCCGAAGGGATAGGTCTGAACCGCCCCTTTCTTCTTCAAGCAGTAATCGACGATACGATCTTTCATTTCCGGCACTTCTCCTTTGCGAGTGACAACAAATTCCTATGCGTTTATGATACTGCAACGCGTAAACCTCGTAAATGCTCCGTGCTACGATAACTTCCAGGCAGGTATCAAAGAATGGAAATGGAAAAAATAGCTCGCGATGACGTGGATTAATGTATACAACGCCAAAATAATCAGATACGTCAATAACCAAATTCGGAACGGCTGCTGCAAAAATAGAAACAGCAACAACATGCCGACAGGAAATGGTATGAACACGATCAACCCGATCGGCAATTTGAGTGCCTCGGCAAGGGCGCCCAAAGAAACGACGGATGCGCCTATGATTAGGGCCTGCCAGGCATAAAGGCCTGGAGTGAGCAGCCGGCTGCCGAAGAAATAGGATAAGGACGTGAGGAATACGGCCATCAAGAAACTAGCGAAATAGTGCATTGCATCTTCACCTTTCGGGCAATATTTTAAATAGGATACCAAATGGAACATAATAACAGCCACGTTTTTATGTTAAATAAATGTTAATTTATGTACCGATTAGGATAACTTATCGGGCTGGAAAATCGACAGAGGGCATGGTTTTCTGCAATACAAAATAGGCCGTTCACGACAGTCGGTGCTTCCCTTGTTCTTTATCCCCCATTTCTTTTCAACGATCAAAAAAGCTCCCCGGCATAATCGCCGCAGGAGCTTTTTTATTGTTACCATTGAATTTGCAATCCCGGTGCAGCCTCGTGAAGCGCTTGTTCCAAATGATCTTTGACTTCGGCTAAGTCCGCCTCGGTATCGGCCTCCGCCCGAAGCACCAGGATCGGCTGGGTGTTCGAGCTGCGTACCAGGCCCCAGCCGTTCGGGAACAGCACGCGAACGCCGTCGACGTCAATCAGCTCGCGCGTCCCTTGAAAATAACTTTTCACCTGTTGAATGATTTGTTGTTTCGCATCGTCGTCACATGGCACCCTCGTTTCCGGAGTGGCGCAATACCTTGGCACGTCGGAGAATCGTTCGGACAGCGGACGCGAATCCTGGCTCATGATGCGGAGCAGGCGTCCCGCGGCATACAGGGCGTCGTCGAAACCGTAGTATTCGTCGCGGAAAAATAAATGCCCGGACATTTCGCCCGTAAACGGAACGTCCAATTTGCGCATGCTCGCTTTAATATGGGAATGCCCGGTGCGATGAAAAATCGGCTCGCCGCCCAGCTTCTCGATCTCCTCGACCAGCGCTTTCGAGCATTTGACTTCCACCAACGCCTTGCAGCCCGGATATTTCGGCAAAATTTCGCGCCAGAACTGGATCATCAGCTGATCGCCCCATAAAATGCCGCCCTGTTCGTCCACCACGCCAAGGCGGTCGCCGTCCCCATCGAAGGCGATGCCGACGTCGGCCTTTTCCTTTTTCACGGCGTCGATCAAATCCCGCAAATTTTTCGGCTCTACCGGGTCGGGATGATGATTCGGAAAATCCGGATCCGACTTGCAGTACAGCTCGATCACTTCGCAGCCCCAACGCCGCAGCGCCTTGGGAGCGAACGGCGACGGCGTGCCGTTGCCGCAATCGACAACGACCTTAAGCTTCCGGCCGTCCAGCCGGATTTTGTCTGCCAGCATGTCCAGGTAAGGCTCCTCCACGCTTTCGCGGCGCAAACCTTCTTCGGCATCATCGAAGCCGGAAGGCAGCTTGCCTTCGGCCGCCAAACCAAGCATGCGGCTGCGCAGCTTCTGGATTTCTTCGCCGTAGATCGTCGTATAGTCCATGGCGATTTTAAATCCGTTTTCGTCGCCGGGGTTATGGCTGGCCGTAATCATGATGCCGCTGGGCTCTTTATAGTGATGCATCGCAAAGTAGAACATCGGCGTCGTCACTTCGCCGATATCGACCGCTGTGCATCCGGCTTGCCGCAAGCCGGCGGTCAGCGCCCGATGGAATTCCGGGGAGGATTTGCGGTTGTCATGGCCGACGATGGCCGTGTTCCGGCCGGCCGACTTCAAGGTTTCGCCAAAAGCTCTCCCCAGCCAATAACAAAAAGGGAGGTCAATGTCTTCATACGCTTTGCCGCGAATATCGTATTCACGGAATACATGGGAGGGGATGGAGGTTCCCCCATCCCGGGTTGGCATCCCCTGCTCCTGCGGTTCTTGGGTTAAAGGCATCGTTTATCCACCTCTTTTTGGTTGTCGTTTATTGGATGATGGCGAGTTGCGCTTGCTGGTTTATCGTTTTTTCGTATATGGCCTCGGTCAGCAAGTAAGAGACGACGGCCTCCGCCCCGCAGTTCACATTGGGGCCGTCCGCGTTCAAACCGTCGCAGCAGCTGCCGTCCTTCTCGTGAACCATGGGTGCTCCGAGATCGTTGCCGCCGTAAAACCAATCGCGGCATTTCGCCACGATCGATTCGTATTTTGGCATTTTCGTCAGCTCATAAGCTTTGGCTGCGGCTAACGCCAACTTCATGACATCGATCGGCTGCTGGTCCCACAAGGCCCGGTCACCCGGACGGCACCAGCCCTTGCTTCCGATCGGCCGGATTTGCCCCGCGTCGTTTTGCGACAAACCGATCAGGAAATCGAGGGAGCTTAAAGCGATATCGAGCATATCCGTACGTTTTAATATTTCATAGGCCCACAGCATCCCCCAAGGCAGCAGGGCGTTGCTGTAAGTGATTTCGGGTTCGTACCATGACCAATCCGGAGCCGAATGCCGGTGATAAAGGCCGACAAGGCGCTCTGCGGTTTCCCTGATCCGGTTGGACAAGTCGACATCGTAACCGGTACGCTGCAGCAAGCCGAACGCCGCCAGTGCGTAAGCCCATCCGCGCGGGTAACGCATGTGGTGGGCCTGCCCCAGCGCTTTGCGGAAAATCGATTCCGCCGCAAAAGCGAAGGACGGCGAAGGCTTTGCGGCCATCGCCCGGGCACATGCCCATAGGCAGCGTCCAAGGCAATCGTCGGAAGGCGTTTCCGGCTCCTTGCTGCGGTCGTAGGCAAAATTGTTGTGAAAATGCCCGTCTTCCTTTTGCGCCCACAGCAAAAAAGCGATGTAGGTTTCGGCTAACCGCTCGAGCCTTTTTTGGTCTTCCTTTCCGCAACTGCCGGACCATTCCAGGCAAACCCATAACGCCCGGGCTTGGTCGTCCGTGCTGTACCCTTCGTTGCGCCGGGGAATCGAACCTAATCCATGTTCAAGGATCCCCGTGTCGTCCGTCATTTTTTCAAGATGGTCAAACCGAACGGATGGCCTTTCCATGTCTTCCCACCTCGGTCAACAAACGGAGATATTCATGTCCGACGTTCGGCCAATGCATCGTTTGGCCCAGCCGCTTCATTTTCCGGACGACATCCTGCAGCATCACCTCGTTGGTCAGCAGCGACACGATCCGTTCCCGCCATAATGCCTCGTCTTCCGCCGGGATCAGCAGACCCGGTTCATCGGCAAGCAAATCTTGCGCATAACAGTACGGGGTCGACAACACCGGACGCCCCAGGCCGACCGCATAGGCCAGCGTACCGCTGGTAATCTGCTCCAGCCCCGGATACGGCGTCACGTAAACGTCGCAGGCGGTGATATGGCGCACCAGATCGTTTTCCTCCATGTAGCGGTCGATCATGACGACGTTTTCCCCGATGCCGTTTTCCTCGATCATCGCCTTCAGCTCTTCGCGGTATTTCTCCCCTTCCCATTTTTTGACTTCCGGGTGGGTCTGGCCGACGATGGCATATAATACGTTTGGCACTTTTTTCACCACTTCCGGCAACACCTTCAGGATCAGTTCGATCCCTTTGCCGCGGCCCAAAAGGCCGAACGTCATCAGCACCTTCCGGTCCGCCCAGCCGAGCTGCTCGCGGAACGTTAGGCGGCGCTCCGCGTCGGGTTCGGGCGTACCGTGCGGAATGAAGACGATGTTGTCCTCCGGAATGCCAAACGAACGATGCAAATACGAAATCGCTTTGCGGTTCATGACCACAATTCGGGCGCTTCGTTCGGCAATTTCCCGCTGGATGCTCGCATAAGGCTCGCGGGGATGCTCAAACACGGTGTGAAACGTAGTCACCAGCGGTTTTTTCAGCTCGCGGATGAAATGCAATATATGCCGGCCGGCTTCCCCGCCGAATATCCCGAACTCGTGCTGCAGCGAAACGACCTCGATATCGGAGTGGTTGATTTTGTGCGCCATTTTCCCATAATCTTTTTCGCTGTCGCGCCGGAGCAGCCACAGCAGCGGATCCCTTGATCCGTCCGTTTCCCCGTCGTGGAGCACGATGACGGGATCCTTCACTCTCCACTCTTTGGCTGCGTGGACCGCCTGCCGCAAATGATAGGTAAATGTGGCCAGGCCGCATTTTTTCGGAACGTAAGTGCTGACATAAGCTACACGCGTCATGCTTGCATCACTCCCAATCGGTTCATCACGGCTTCATGCAAAATATGTCTTGGACCGAGCTCCAGCCCGTATCCGAAAATGCAGTTGTTTAAGTACGCTCCCTCGTTTACCCGGCAGCCGTCCCACAGGATCGTTTCTGATAAACGGACGTTCGGGCCGATCGAGCACTTGTCGCCGAGCACCACATGAGGTCCGATGACGGCCCGTGCACCGATTTTTACGTGATCTCCGATTAACACCGGAGGAACGAGGAGGACGCCGGCTCCGATTTTGCAGCCTTTGCCGATCCAGATGCCTTGATCTTGGGCTTGTCCGGGTATCCGGATCCGCCCGGCACCGTTCAAGAGATCCCAGTGAACTTGGCGGTATCGATCTTTCGTGCCCATATCGGCCCAATACCCTTGGATGGTCGTGCCGAATACACCCATGTTTTCGCGGATCAGCAGCGGAAACGTTTCACGTTCAATGGAGACTTCCCGATCGGACGGAATCGCTGCGAGCACGCTTTTTTCCATGACGTAAATGCCTGCGTTGATCCGTCTCGAAGGGGCTTCGTCCAAGCGGGGCTTCTCCACAAAACGCAAGATGCGCCCCGTATCGTCCTGCTCGACGACCCCGTATGCGCTTGGATCTTCCACCTCCGTCAGGCCGATGGTGACCTTTCCTCCATGGGATCGATGGAAATCCAGCAGCGGTTTCAGTTCAATATCATGGACGATATCCGCATTCATGGCAATAAATTGTTCATCGAGCAAAGGCTCGGCGTTTTTGATCGCCCCGGCCGTTCCCAGCAGCTTTTCTTCCATCGCGTACTGGATCGAAACACCCAACCGGCGGCCGTCGCCGAAATGACTTCTTATTTTTTCGGGATGATGTTTCAGAGCGATAACGAAACGGTGAACGCCTTGTTCCTTCAGATGAAGAATGAGATGTTCCAGCCAAGGGCGATTCAGAATCGGCGCCATCGGCTTCGGCATGTTCTCCGTCATGGGTCTAAGTCGGGTTCCCAAACCACCGGCAAGTAACAGTACATTCATTTTCGAAATCTCCTCCTGTTCCCAAAAAATTGTTCGACAAACAAAACCTGCGCCAGCTTCGGACACTGACGTTCTTGTTCCTTGCTCCCCTCCTTCCCCTCTTTTTATTGTTAGCACTCTATTTAGTCGAGTGCTGACAATATAGTATTTTATGGAAAGATGCTTTGTTTCTTCAAGTTGTTTCAGAGATAATAGCATACTTTTTTCTTTTAATCTTCTCCTTTTATCTCTTGTTTTCTTTTAAAATCTCATGATTTCTCTGATTTATTCATGATAGGTTACCGGGCCGGGAACGCCGTCTCAAGCCGCAATCGCGATCTTGATCCGCTTTTCCTGAAAAAGCGGGACGCCGGGTTGTCCATTGACGATTGAACCGCCATGAAAAAAGACTGCCGGTACGTTTTCGCCGACAGTCCCTCTTTTCCAAGCAGTATACTTCTCTCATCCTATTCGCTGGACAATTCCTTGAGCGATTTGATTTTTCCGTGGGGATGCTGTTGTTGCTTTCTTGACTTCCAGGCAGCTTCTTTCCTTCTCTTCTGGTGAGCCATAAACAGAAATCCTCCTTTAGAAATCGAGATGTACACTACTTCCTTATGTTGTCATTTTCAAGCCGGGTTCATTCATGAAATTTGCCTTGTCGCATACGTTTTGATCAAAGGACAATCGGCGGAATTACAGCGTTTTGCGCATGAATTGCGCAACATGCTTTTCCGTAAAACCAAGGCTGTCATACAGATTTCTGGCATGATTCCCGACGACGCACCAGAGGTCCACGCTGGAGTTGCCGCGGCGGATGATCTCATTGCATAAATACTTGACAAACACTTTGCCGATTCCACGTCCTTGAACATCCGTACGAACGGAGACGCTGCCGATTTCATTTCCTGGAATGTGGCCGTAAGCGACGATTTCCCCATTGAATTCGTAGACGAAACGGTTAGCCGCGTTCTCTTTCCATGTTTGCCTTTCCTTTTCGCTCGGCTGGGCAATCACCGAATCCGGAAAGCATCCGACCCGGACGCGCATTTCGTGAAAAGCTGCGGCATACAGCGATTGGCAAACCAAATAATCTTCGTCCTTATAGCCCCTCACCGGAAGTTCTTCCAATGGAAAAGGGGCTCCGGTGCGCTGCATGAACGCCGATGAAAAGTAGGGCTCATAACCGAGCTTGCGCGCAAACGCAAGAGAGGACGAATGACCGGCACGAAAGGAACTTCTGACTATTTGGGTTCCGCCTGCCCGCAACTTTGCCTCGGCATACCGGACCATAGCAGAACCGATGCCTTGCCTGCGATCCTCTGGAGCCACAAAAACGGTTAAATACGACTGGGAAACAGGCTCGTTCACTTGGGCCAGACCCACAAGCTTGTCTCCGATATACGATACAACAAACAAATCCGGTTCTTCAGCCAGCACTCGAAGGATGTCTTCCCCCGCGTCGGCGTCTTGGCTTAACACTTCTTTGGCCGCGCGTTCATCTTTTGGACTGAAACGTTCATAGCGGATTCCTGCGGTATTCATCCAGCTTTGCCCCTCCGTTTCATATTATTTCTCATAAAATAGATATGTACTGCTTGGACGCTACAATGCCGCTCCATGGGCGTTTTTCCAGTTTACCATTTTTTGCGGATTTAAGGATGTACAAAATATCTTTAGCGGTAACCAAAATAAAAGACCCTGGCAGCCGTGACAGGCTGCAGGGTCTCTGTTGACCTACGTTTTTAACATCCCCATGTTCTGGCAACAATGACTAGCAGAATAAAAAGAACGAGAATCGTAAATATTTTGTTGCCTCCGCCATAATCCGCTCCCATAACTTCGCCCATATTTGTTCATACCCCTTTCAAATAAGATAATATATCTTATGAACATCCTGGTAAGATCGAAAGGGATAGATATAGCAGTCAAAAGATATATTTTTCACTCAAAAATAGGATATCTGCAATATTCATATTTATTTTTGCCTCGATGCCCTTACCATGTCCTTACCAATCCATATAATACATTGTATCTTAATTCAAGGAGGAGTATGGAATGAGCGAAGTAGTTGGAGGATATGGTCACGGCGGTTTTGGTAGAAATGCGGCAGCGATCTTGGTGTTGTTCATTTTGCTGGTGATCATAGCGAAAAGTTTTAGCTGGTAATAACATCAACCATCCATTGACGATGAATTGAGATGTTTACTTTCTTTCAATATTGTATTGCGGAAAAGGCTCATCCGAATTTACAGGGTGAGCCTTTTTCTCTTCCGCCTCCCTACTTTTTATTGGCAGAGAGCTTCAGCTCTTCTTTATGACCGTTCCACTCGACCGTAACCTCGATGATCGAATCTTTCAGCGGGATGGCTCCATTGCCGCCGCTTTGATGAACGATCTCCCTTCGCCCGGACAATTCCGTTTCACCGCTTCCTTCCCTGGGAGCGGCTGCATCCCGATCAGCGGTTTCACACCTCTTCCACCACGAATTGCCCGTCTTGCGACCTAACCCAATAGAGCTCATCGAACCCTTCACGATATGAAGGCGTCTCCAATTTCTTCAGCGTGCTTTTGATTCCGATATCGGCAACCCGTTCTTTTCCCTGCCTGGTTTCGTTTCTTTCGAGCGATAGCTCATAATCCGGCACGAAGTAGTAACCTATTACCTTGAATCGATGTTTCTTGGCGATCTCGATATATTTTTGCCTGTCGATTCTTGTCGGATTGGTATTATCGACGACAAACGGTTGTTTGGCTTGGATCGAAGCGTCAACAAAAATTTGCTCCCGATGTCTTGTTTTTAGCATATCGAGGTTGATCCGGACATGGGTTTTAAAAAATTTTTCTTTATAAAAAGTCGACTTCCCGGAAGCTTGGATTCCGACGAAAATGATGCATTCCCTATTGCCGAAATCGTCTTTTTTCAATTTTTTTCACCTTTTTCCACCACGGCGTCGTCATTCCTTCTGAATGCCAATCTCACCCTAATATTTCCATTCATTTTAATCGCCGTTTTATCCGAAAGCAAGTTGGATATCGATGTTCCCTGCCGAAACGTAAAACGATTTATACCCGCGGCTGTACCCGGTTCTTAATGTGCTCGGCCAGCTTGGCGACGGTTTGCTGAATTTCCTCGTCCTCGCGGATGACGGAAGCGATTTTTTCATGGGCATGAATGACCGTGGTATGATCCCGCCCGCCGAAGGCTTCGCCGATCTTGGGCAGCGAATGGTCCGTGAGCTCCCTCGAAAGGTACATGGCGATTTGTCTGGGAAAAGCGATGGCTTTTGTACGTTTTCTCGCTTTAAAATCATCCGGTTTAAGTCCGTAGTAGCTCCCTACTTGCTCTTGAATGTCCTGGATGGAAATGGTTTGGGGCCGGGATGAGGGGATGATATTTTTTAAGGCTTCGGCCGTCATATGCACGGTAATATCCTGATTGATCAACGAAGAATAGGCGATAACGCGGATCAGGGCCCCTTCGAGCTCACGAACGTTCGTATGGATATGGCTCGCGATATATACCATCGCTTCATTCGGGATGTCGAGATGTTCCGCTTTGGCTTTTTTGCGCAGGATGGCGATTCGGGTTTCCAAATCCGGCGGCTGAATGTCCGTGATCAGTCCCCACTCAAAACGGGACCGCAGGCGTTCCTCCAGCGTGGGGATTTCTTTAGGCTGGCGGTCGCTGGAAATAATAATCGCCTTCCCCATTTCCTTCAAGGCGTTGAAGGTATGAAAAAACTCCTCCTGCGTCTGCTCCTTGCCGGCGATAAACTGGATATCGTCGATCAGAAGGACGTCGATGTTGCGGTATTTGTTGCGGAAGGCTTCTCCGCGGTTGTTCATGATGGCTTGAATAAATTGATTGGTGAATTTCTCGGAAGAGAGGTACAGCACTTTGGCCTGCGGATTGTGCTCCAGCACATGATGGCCGATGGCGTGCATCAAGTGGGTTTTGCCCAGTCCGACGCCGCCGTAGAGGAAAAGCGGGTTGTACGCCTTGCCCGGAGCCTCCGCCACCGCCAGCGCCGCTGCATGGGCAAAGCGGTTGCCGAGACCGACGACGAACGTGTCGAACGTATATTTCGGATTCAAAGCTGCCGCATAGGATTGTTCGAGCGGAGGAGGCTCTTCGATGGCGACCATGGACTGGGAGGAAGCCTGATCCGAAGCGGCGGCCAGTTCATCCTGCGTAACGATGCGAAGCTCGGGCTGGACTTGCAGGCATTCACGAACGGCGTCGGATATAAGCTTGGCATATCGGTTCTCCAGCCATTCCTGCGTAAAGGTATTCGGCGTGCCGATGATCAGGATATGATCCTGCAGGCTTACAGCCTTCGTGGACTTCAGCCAAGTATCGAAACTGGGTTTGCTGATCTTCTTCTGAATCATAGACAGGACCTCGTGCCATAATTCCTGGACTTGCCTTTCCACGGGCGTTCAACTCCTTATACGTTCAGTAAAACGAAATGATCATCCCGGCTGAGCCTATGAAAAAAGCACCCGTTCTTTCCTGCAAATGCTGTTCAAGCGGAACCGTCGCAGTAAAGGGATGCCTGTGATCCTGATGCTTATGTACATGCTGCTTTTTACTATTCTATCATAAATTGGAGCTGCCTTGAAACGCCCACATCTTTCCGGCATGGGCATGAGCTAGATGTACAAGCGGCCATATTCGGACCGATGCTTCGATATAAAAAAAGAAAACCGCATATAACCTGCGGTTTTCCAGATCGAATATGTTACGTTCTCAGTCCCGTTTTTGCATCACGCGAGAACAGATGAATGTTTTTCGCCACACGGATCTATCGAATCCGCTTCTCGGCTCCTCCTTGCATTTCAAGAACGTTCCCCCAATATCTGATAATCTTGAAGCGGAAAGGCCCCGGATACTGCCCGTAATTCGGAATGGTCAGATAGGTGCCTTCCCCGGAACGGTATTCCTGCTCGAAAGGATGCCGCTGGCCGTCAGCATCCGTGAACGTGTCCTGCAGTTCGTAATATCCCCCTTGCACCGTTGTTTGCGAACCGTACAACAGCAGCAATCGCAGATCCCGGCCCAAGGTTTCCTTCGCCGCATGTTTTAATGAAATCCCGGAATCCGGAGATTGCACCAGCGTGCCTTCCTTGGGATCAATGGCAATCTCCACTTCATAATCCGGCTGGAAACTCGCATAGTGAAAATTCAGCCAAAGCTCCCTATGCTCCGAGTAGAAGCTGCTCGTCAAATATATGGTTCCTCCTTCCGGCTTCAGCAGCGTCCGGTCGAATCTTAACATGGTGTCATACCCCGGCCGCTGCTTTGACCGCGTTTGCCTTGAAGCAAGCCCCAGGGTGGCTTCGATGTTCTCCAGCTTTTTGCCGTTGCTGCTCTTGACATCGAACGAAAGGTCCGTCCTCAATGGACTTTGAACCATTTGGGTAAAGGTGATTTGCTGTCCGCTTTGCGTGATATCCATCTGGATCGGCCGCTCTTCCATATCCGCCGCATGGGTTCCGTGATGAAGCGTAACGGGGACGACCAGGTTTTCCGTTCTGGTTTTCACCTTGCTCCCCTGGGGTTTTAATTGAGACCAGGTGGTTTGGATCTGAAAACTTTCCGGCATCTGCCCGGCCGTTTCAAAATCAAACACCATAACCCCTTTCGTCAGCGGCTGATCTTTGGGCAAACCGGCGTAGGTGTCCCACGTGAACGAACCCTGAAGCGGCCGCCCCTGAGGATCCAGCAGCTGCGGAGGATGATTATAACTCAGCCGCAAAGGAAGAGATTCATTTTGATTCTCTGCCGTATAAAACATGATGATTCTTCTGCTGTCCGCTGCAATCCCTTCGATCCGGAGCGTATAACCGCCTGCAGTGACCGATCGATTCAGCTCATGATACAGTCCGTGATCAGCGGCTTGCTTGACCATGACAAGAAAATTGTCGGCTTTGTCGAACATGTTCTCAACATAAGACGGAATTTGCACGTTCGCCTGTGCCTTCTCCGCCGAAGGCGGTTGAAATAGTTTGTATCCTCCTGCCGCGCCGGCTCCGCCGACCATCAGGACAGCCAAAACCGCAGCGGTCACCCGAAGCCTCTTCGTCGACCGAAGACGCGCCAAAGGCATCTTTTCTTCGGAAGCCCTCTTCAGTCCCTTTCGCAGCGCCTCGTCCAACCTATGATCGGGTACCGTGCCGATCGCCTGCCGTACCTCCTGCCTGCCGCTTTCCAACATCCAGTCCTCATGCATGGTCATGCTGCAGTTCACCTCCGTCATTGATTTTGCCGCGCAATTGTTTAAGTCCCTGATGCAGCCACGTCTTGATGGTTCCCTCCGCCCTCCCCAGGATCTGCGCGATCTCAGGGACGGTCATATCGTTGTAGTACCTGAGGATAATCGCATTTCGGTACTTGGGCTTTAGGCGGTTTAAGGCCTTTTCCATATCGAGCTTCGTCACGCTGACCATTTCGGGGGTGTACGTCTCGCCGGGTTCCCAAATGATCCGCTGCCTTCGTTTCTGCCGCCTAAGTTCCTCTATGCAGCAATGAATGACGATCCGGATCAACCAAGGCAGCAGCGCGTCGGGGTCTTTCAGCGTTCGGCATTTGGACCACCCCCTGTATGCGGCTTCCTGCAGCATGTCCAGCGCGTCGGCTTCGTTGTGCATGTAACTGTATGCAACGCCGTACAGCTTTCGCTTGTGAAGGGATAACAAGTCGAAAAAAGCTTCTTCATCGCCTTCGCAAGCGGCCACGGCCAAATGGTGTTCTTTCATGATGCCCTCCCGTTTATAAAGCTTTCAGCTCAATGCTGTTCTGCCTTATAGACGGCATCGGAGCCTCCAAACGTTTTATTTTTTCTTCCATGCGGCAACCGTTTTTGGATTTGCCTTGCATTCGGGTCATTTTTGCATAATAAAAACGACAGCCCTGCCCCGGAGCCCGGAAACAGGACTGTCATGTATAACAGGATATCCCCTAACCTTATCTGCGGTCCATCGTCATCGGGTAGTTTTTGACGCCGAATACAAAAGAGCTCTGAATCGGCTGCATGCTGCCGCCTGGATCTCTCCTAAGATTCTTGAATCGATCGAGCAGCGCTTGGAACGCTATTTTCCCTTCCAATCTGGCAAGGGGCGCCCCCAGGCAGAAATGAATGCCGAACCCAAACGTCATATGCGGATTCGGCTTGCGGTCCAGACGGAAAGCGTCCGGGTCGTCAAACCGGGATTCGTCGCGGTTGGCTGCCCCCACCCAGGAAATGACCTGCGCGCCCTTTTCAATGGTCTGGTCCCCGATTTGCACCGTATCCTTCGCAACGCGTCCGATCGCAACGATCGGCGGGTAATAGCGCAGCACCTCTTCAATAAACGCCGGAATAAGCTCCGGCGCCAGATAAAGCTCTTCCTGAAGCTCCGGAATTTCGGTAAGCACGCGAACGCCATTGGTGATCAAATTGGTCGTCGTTTCGTTTCCGGCTGCCAGGAGCAGCACGCAGAAGCTTACGATCTCCTTTTCCGTGAGTTTCTCCCCTTCGATCTCCGCATTCATAAGCGCCGTGATCAGATCGTCCTGCGGCTCGATGGCCCGCTGCGCCATAATCCCCTTGAAATAGTCGTACAGCTCCCCCGTCGCTTTCATCCGCTTATCGGTAATCCTCCGGAAAGCCTCATCGGACAAATCGTCGGCGCTCTCCACCAGAACGTCGGACCAGTGCTTGAATAGCTCCCGGTCTTCTTTCGGCGCACCCAGCAGCTCCGCTATGACGATGACCGGAAGCGGCGTGGCAAAATCACGCGTCACGTCCATGGCGTTCTCCGGTACCGCATTTAGCAAATGCTCGGCGATGGACTGGATACGGGGCATCAGCTCCTGAATCGCTTTTGGCGTAAATGCTTTGCTGACCAGATCGCGCATTTGCTTGTGTTTCGGCGGATCCATGAACAGGATGGAGCCGCCGGCTCCTGCCCCCCTTTCGGATGAGAAGGTTTTCGAATCCTTTAATATGCGCTGCACATCGTCGTAACGGAAAATATCCCAGCAGCCGCGGCTGCCGTCATAACGCACGGGCGTTTCGTTTCGAAGCCGGCGCAGGATATCGAACGGAAACAATCTATTTTCCGGCGTCGCAAGCTCCGTCATGTTCAGCATATTGGCGTATTTCACTTGGTTCATCGGTCCCCAGTCCTTTCCTATGTGTCTGCTCAAGCTTAAGTCGTGTTGTGAGAGGTCCGTCGTGTCTTGTCTGAACCGTTACAGTTCTCAAAAAAATCATAACATGATTCAAATCGGCCTCTCGACTTACCGGGGTTGTGTTTTTGCTAGGTACTTAAGCATGATCTGCCATCCTTTTCCGGCAAAAAAACAGGATTCAAGCCACGGCAAACAGGCCCATGGGATCGTGATAACAAAAAAACAGAGCCCGGAAGAATCAAAATCTTCACGAACTCTGATGATGGATCCGGCGTGCATTTGTGGTGAACTAGTTCGTCTTTTATAGGCTCTATCTATTAATCCTATTTGATCTATATATTTGTACAATAAGATCTTGGACTGATACAATAACGGTAAATATTTCTTTAAGGGGGAACTAACGATGGATCCGAACGTAAAAAAGCTGTTTGATTCCGGGGCCGACGATTACGATTGGCAGAGGCGGCAATTGATTCCTTGCTTTGACGACTTTTACGGCATGGCCGTGTCTTTGGTCGAGCTGGAGGAACGCAGTCCCCGGGTATTGGACTTGGGCGCAGGTACCGGACTGTTCGCCGGCTTCGTCCTTCAAAAGTATCCTGAAGCCAAGCTGACTCTCATCGATTTCAGCGACAAAATGCTCGAAGGTGCACGACAAAGATTCGGTCCATCGGCCGACGTTCAATATGTTGCCGCCGACTACTCTAACTACGATTTTACGGATTCGTACGATGTGATTATTTCCTCCCTGTCGATTCACCATCTGGTTCACGAAGAAAAACGGAAGCTTTTCTCCGCCTTGTTCAAAGCCCTTCGTCCGGGAGGAATATTCGTGAATGCCGATCAAGTGCGTGGCAGCACCCCTCAAACGGATGCCTATTATATAGAACGATGGCTGGCAGCCGTTAACGCAAGCGGTCTTCCCCAAGAAGCGATTGAAGCCTCTATAGAAAGAAGGAAGCTCGACATTAACGCTACAGCGGAGGAACAGATCCAATGGCTGAAAGAAGCCGGATTCGGCGATGTGGACTGTATGTACAAAAATCTGGGGTTTGCCGTTTTTTATGGCAAAAAATATTAGAGCAAGCCGTTCGAAGGCCATCCTATCCAGGATGGCCTTCCGCATGAAATCGGGTTTCAAGTTCACGTTTAAGTCAAAAAATCATGGCTCAACGGGTACGCTTTTGGTTTTGAAATCATGGAAGAACCATGTCTTGTAGGCGTCGATCGGCCGATCTTTCGCCCCCTCAAAGCCAGGCCCATAATATGAAGCGAAATACTCATACTGGATGACGTCTTTTTTGGTGCCGAAGAAGCGAATCATGATATCGGGATACCTTCGTTCGTCCTTAGAATAATGTTTGAAGTACGACTCTTCGATCACCGTCTGTTGAAAATCGGATGAAAGAGCAAGTTTTTTCGCCTTCATAAAAAGCTCCTGATCCTCTTCGACGTCCGGCTTGCGATCGAGGTAATAGTTGATTTCAATTTGCGTGGGCGACATTTGGAGTTCCATATCTTTAATTTCTTTATGCTCGGAACGCATCTGCTTTTTAAAGCCGCTCCATTGCTCGGTCTGCAGCGTTTTATGGGACATGCAGCCGGATAAGAAAACGAAGAGCAGCAAAAACGCCGGCACCATTTTATTCATTCGAATCCCCCTACTAAAGGATCGCTCCAAAGCCAACCATCAAGCTTTCCTTTATTGTATGGGATTTTGATTGCCAGAGCATCAAAAAAAGCCGCGAGATTCGCAGCTTGTCATGCATCTATGTTCTGTCATAAAAGGCGAGGCAACTTCTCGTTTGGATCTCTCCATTCATCTTTTAAGAGACCATAATAAACTAGATCGTCATACTCGCCGTTTTTTAACACATGCTGCCTTAACGTTCCTTCGTATTTCATTCCCAATTTCTCCATCACCTTTCCCGATGCAGGGTTATTCCCCAAGTGACGGGCAAATACACGGTTTAATTTCAGTTGCTTGAATGCATAGTTGACGATTCCTTTTGCTGCTTCCGTGCAGTATCCTTTGTTTTTGTATTCTTTACCGATCCAATAGGACAATTCTCCATGATGAAATTGGTTATGGATTCCTATGCATATGGCGCCGATTACATCGCCGTTCTCCTTATGTACAATGGCCAATTCAAGCGACCAGTTTCCGTTGAAATTGTCCGCATGCGTACCGATCCATTTTTCGGCGACGCCGTCCTCATACGGATGCGGAATGTATAAAGTCGTTTCAGCCACATACGGATCCCCCGCCAATTGTTGGACCACCGGGGCATCATCTAAAATAAAAGGCCGCAATACGAGTCTTTCTAACGAAATGGTCGGCAATGTATTCATTGGCAACTCCCCCTTTTACCTTCTTCATGCCGCATGGTCTCCTTCCCTTTCGACCCACGCGGCCCGCTTGCATAATTTAATCGATTATACTTCAACAACTGAGGGTTGTGGAACGAATTGTATGATTATCGGTTATAGTCCCCTATCCTTCCCGTTTTTCGGCATATACGGCGACATTCGCGTATTCGCCGATCAAAGGCGCCATCTGGCGGAAACCGAGCTTGCCGCCTGCAAGCGGAGGTCCGTACGTTTCGCCGTCGTCCTTCCACGAAAAAACCGGAAGGTCGTTAACGGCAAACGTAATGCATGGTCCGTTTTTTACGATCAGCATTCGGTAGGGCCCGGCCGCGTCCATGACGCCCGGAATCGGGTCTGCGCCCTGAGCGACCAGGTGAAAACCGTAGCTTTTCCGCAAATTGCACGTGTGAAATTTCCGCTCCTCCGCCCATTTCCTCCGGAAATAGGAGACATGGAAGGCGTTGATTTCGCCGTGATGATACTGGTCGTATTCGCCCGTACGCGGCTTGATCGAAGGATCGAACAAATCCCGGCCGTCCGTGCCGGTTGCGCTAAAAAACATGATCGCCAATCCCGGCTCATGCACCGGCCAAAAATCCCATGACACGGCAGCGTCGGCCGGAAAATTCTCCGGGCACCACAACACGAAATTGGCGCGCTGTCCCTCCGACTCGTCGCGGACGCTTTCGAGCCGCATCCGGCCCAAAGGAAACGTAACAGCGGCCTCGCCTTCCATCCGAAAACCGGCGATATGGTCCGGCTCCGCAAGCGGGTTAACATATATCGCGTCCCAGCCTTCGGGGATGAGAGTGCTTTTGCTTTCGGCCGTTTGAGCTCCCTTTGTATCAGGAAGTTGCGGTTGCCCTGTTCCCATCGGCTTCCTCCTCCTTTCCTTCGCGGCGGGGCTGCCTGTCGGCCGCCCCCGGTCACGCATTGGCTTTTTCCCGTGATGAACAGGCATGTTCAGGCAAAGCGTCCGGGATGAGCGCCAAACTGATGATCGTATTCAACGACCACTGCGATGCCTCATTCGTGTTCATCCACTCGAATTCCTGCACCTCGTCGACATACGTCACGGTCGCGGCGTCCTTCTCCAGGTCGACGGTGGCAAACGGGTGGTTCAGCAGGGTCGACCAGGCAAAATCGGCCGTCCGCCGATCCTTTCGGTACCAAGCCCCGAATGCGACGATCGCGAGCGTCAGCACCGGATGCTCAAACTGTTTCGTGCTGATGGTCCCGCCCGTGATTCGATCCTTTTCTGCCTGGGAAAGGTTATAAAAAACGCCGAAATCGGCCATCATTTCATCCCACTCTTGATCCTTCAGCATGCCGGACAACTCGAACCATACCTGCGGCGCGCCCATGCATAAGGCCAAATGGCGCCCCCAATTATCGTCGCCCATGGAAGCCAGCACGCCCGTTTTAGGGTCATAGCCGTAAGTAGGGCCGGAAATCAGGCCGAAATTCGCCTGCTTAAGGCACCGAATGCCCGTTAACAGCTTGTCGCGATAGCAGGCGTCTTCTTTCCGTTCCCAACGGGTCATCCAGTTCGAGCTGAATGCGGCCCAGTCCGGGCCGACCCGGATATGCGTCGGATGTTCGTCTTTCGGGAAATAGGCCCGCATCGGATCGATATGGACGGTCGTATAGTCGGCATCCTTCGCTTCGTCCATCATGTCCCCGATTCTTTCGTCCCCCGTCAAATAATAGTAATAACGGTGCAGGCCGGCCATGCCGATCCGGGCTTCCTTGCAGCCGCAGCCCCAATGGACGACGTTATGACGCGAACCAAGCCCGGCGTATTCGCCGAAGTGGTACACGTCCACCTCGCTCGTATGACGCGTCATCGCTTCCGCCATGCGGAAAATATCCTCCCGTCCCGTACGCAAAAACATCAGCCATAGCCACATGTTCGGGACCAATTCGGTATTTTGCCATGCGCAGCCGCCGAGGTCGTAATTCCACACATGGCGCGCCGGATCGTAGCTGTGCATGAAATCGCCGTAATCCCAGAAGCCGTACCAGCGCCGCTGCTCAACCTCTCTTTGGTAGAAGGCGACAATGCCGTCCAATTGGTCTTCAAGATGCGCTTTGGCGGGCGTTCCCCGATCCGGCAGGCTCCAAATCCCGAATGCGCCCTGCTGACGCAAATAAGCCGGCTCACACGCAAGCTGTGGAGGAGAGTCGTTATATTCCGCGTAAGCCTGCAGTTCCGACTGGCTTGGGGTTGCTTCGCGACACCAGATCGTCAACTCGCTTGTGTTGCCGACGCCGTAGGGGGTTGCGCGCATCTCCTCCGCGCCTTCATAAGATGATTCGACATGCGTTTGGGTATCGTAATGGCGCATGTCCATGGCCGGCGCTTCCGGCGACCAGAACCAGGCGGTCAGCTGTGCCTCGTCACCCGCAAGGCCGTGCGCCTCCATGCCGGCGGGATGTTTTTGCCAGAAATGGCGCATGGCCAGCGCAAGCCCTCCGCCGGATCCGCCGACGTATGAAACGCCGCGCGCTCTTCGGCCCTCGGCGGCTTTTACCCAGCTGCAGCCGGGTCGGGTCCGCTTCGCCATCCGGTAGTGATCGGCCGAAAGCTGCCCCAATTTAAATCCGTCCCAGCAAGCCGAATCGTCCAGCAGGTTCATGAAATAGGCATCGTCCATTTCTTCGTCCGTCAACGTTTCGCCGTTCAATTGGCGCCGGAACTGCTCCAAATATTTGCCTTTCGTCCGGCGCGTATGCAGCGTCTTCGGCGACTCGCTCAAAAAACCGGCATCGCCGGCAAACCGGACATGACGGTTGTACAGGCGCCCGCGCATCGGCAGGAAGAAGCGGATGCCAAGCCCTTTGACGAAATCTTCATTCGGATTGCCGTCGTAAAAAAACGTATGCACGATCCGAACGGACTCCAATCCCGCATACGCGTAGAGACGAAGCGAAAACGGCAGCCACTCGCCGGTTCCGTTCACGGCCCGGTGGCGTCCCGTCAGTTTCACGACCGCCCGTACCGGTCCTGCTTGCTCGACCTTCGCCTCGTAGATTTCGGAATGATACCGCTCCTCCCGGATCGTTCGCACGCCCGTCAGCTCGCTCGCGACTTCCTTGATGGCGACCAATATCCCGCCGGAGCATACAACAACGCCGTTGCGGCTCATGCGATCGATGATCCGGCTGCCTTTTTTCGGGATGTGAAACGAAACGACGCCGGTGTCGACGACAATGTCTTTTTCCTCCACTTCTACGGACAACGGAAACGGAGGCGTCAAAGACCCCTCATTTCCCTTGGCTACGACGTAACCCTGAGCAGCTCCCGCCGAAAAAACGGCAGCATGCGCCGTCCATTTTACGCTCCCGTCCGGCCAAAATGCGGTCGGCCAGCTTTGCAGCGCGGGCGCCTCCCCGCCGTCTTCCGCCCGAAGCGACAGCCTTTGATCCCGCAAAAGCTCTCCTTCCTTCCAAGGCATTCCCCAAGTTACTCCGGCCGGTACCTGAGCCGCGTCCTTCAACCAACGTAATCTTGCCCGCGTATCGTTCAATGGACTCATCTCCTATAACGATGATTTCGTTTCCGTCATGTTTTGACGCCCTCATTGTAGAGAAAGTCGGTTTTACGGGCAATGAGACTTTCTTGAAATCGGGGTGATGGCCGCATTGCACTATTTCGCATGCCTTGCACAATATTGCGCCGTCTTTTTATCTTCGCAAATTACTCCTCGCGGCTTAGTTCGCGATAACGGGTGGGCGTCATGCCCTCGAGCTTTTTGAAGATCCGGTTAAAATAGCTGTGCCGGTACCCGACCTGTTCGGCGACCGTGTTAATTTTCATCTCCGATTCCCGGAGCAGCTCCTTGGCTTTGTCCATGCGCAGCTCAGTCAAATAATCGATAAAGTTCTTCCCGGTGACCTGCTTAAACGATTTGCTCAGGAAAAACGGATTCGTGCCGATTTGGTCGGCGCAGTCGTCCAGCGATATGTCATGCATGTAGTTTTGCTGCATGTAGATCATGACCTGCTCGATCAGCCGTTTCACCTGACTGTCCGTCCTGCTCATCAGCTCCTTTATGAACGGGGCGATGACCTTCTCCTGAAACCAATCCCGGGCGCCGGGCGGCTCTTTGATTTGCGACAGCTGTTCGTACAAGTTTGCGCCCTTGAACAGGCGGTTCGGCTGAATGCCGGTCACGAGAATCGCGTGCTGCACGGCCCCAAGCAAATGAAGCATCCCTTGTTGAATGTCGATGGCTTTGGCCCCTTTAACGGACAAGGCATCCTGGAAGTCCCGGAGCAGCGCACGGGCATCCGATTCCTGCCCGGTGCGAAGGGCCTGAAGGAATTCCCGCTCCAGCGTAAACGGATACGGCGGTTCGGACGAATCTTCGAAATTAAGCTGCTCCATCTCGATGACCTGATTGTCGTTGTCGCAGTTGCGAAAGCTGGCCGCATGCTTCACGCCCTCAAACGCGAGCGGGATATCGCTTATCCGGGCAGTTGCCCGGCTGACGGCTATCGCCACCCGCATGTTGAGAATCCGGTTCACCGTTTGCGCAAGTTCATCGCTGAATGCTTTGATCGGTTCCGAGACGGAGCTTCCCTCCGGCATGATCAGCAGCACGCCCGACCCGAGATCATGGAAATTGATCGTGCTGCTTTGCTCGAAATGTTCGGCCGCCAGCTCTTCGATCATATTGACGGCCGCAAAGGTGACCAGCCCTTCGTCCCCGAATTTGAATTTCCCCTCCATGCTGGCGATTCCGGTCAATTGAACGTACAGGACGACGAATTGTTTGCCGCGTACCTCCCATTTGTACCGCTCCATCCGCGACCTCAAATCCTCTTCCGAATAGGCGTACAAATAACCTTGGAGCAGCTGATGGAGAAAACTTTCCTTCACGTGCGGCAGCTGCTCCAGCAATTTATTTTGCAGTTCACGGCTCTCCCGGCTCAAATGCTGCCATTGCCGCTCGATGATCGTAAATTCGTCCACCCGTCCCCCGCCGGCCAAAGAGCCGTTCGGCAGCAGCGTCGCCATCAACCGCTTGACCGGTGAATACACCCGCCTCGAGGCAAGCCATGCCAACAGCGACGCAAGCAGGAGAGCGCTCAGGCTGACCGCCAGAATAACCTTGGAAATAAAAACGACCGGAGCTGTAATGTTCGTGATCGGCGAAGCCGACGCGTATACCCAGCGATCCATGATGCGCGCAAAATAGCCGTAAGTGACGGCATAGGTCGTGCCGTTCCATGCAAAAAGAAATGATCCTTTCGCGTCTCCGTTCGCTTCGACTTCGCGCCTGACCGCCGCGACAAACGGTGAATCCGGAGCGTTCCCGTTCGCGGATGCGTATAGGCTGCCGCCCGCTTCCATGAGAAAGTTTTCACCATCGGCGTATGGCGTCATCGTTCGCAGCGCTTCCGCGACTTGATCGTTGTCCAGGCGGACAATCAAAGCGCCAAAGGGCGTTTGGCTTCCCCCCGGAATAAGGTGCACAAACGTCAATTCGCGATTGCCGGGCTGGTCCGGGTCAAGGGCAAGCTGCGCCCAATACGTCGTTTTTCCGGCATGGATGAGGCGATCATAAAGCGTAACGATCCGCCGATCCGTCAAAGCGGAATATTCCGGATAAAACAACACCGGCTGATCCCCCTGCAAATAAAGGCTGACATTGCGGATCATCGTATTGGAGCCCTGCATGACGAGAAGCGTATTCGTGACGTTGCGCGCCTTTTCAAAATCTCGCACGAAATCATGATCCGCCAGCGAATAATCAAAACGCGTATCGAACGCCCAATGCGCCAGCATCATCTCAAGATTGGACAGTTGTTTATCGAGGTTCAGCGACCGCTGTTCGATCTGGCTGTTATGAAGCTGGAGGAGCTCCTTCTCAAGCCTCCCTCCGGCCATGCAATAAACGAGAATCCCCGTAATGATGCCGGGAATGCCGGCCACGAACAGGAATAAAATCAAGCTTTTTCTATAAAAGCTGCCGGATCCGCCCGATAAGCGGGCCAAAACCTTCTTTCTTCCCATTATCCGCTCACCAACCAAATCATATTAATCGTGCCCCATATTTCTGCTCGATGCCCCACCAATGATGTAAGCGCATACATCCGAATCGGACCCAAATCATCCGCTTGCGGTTAGAATACCTTGAACTTTGCCGCCGAACCAGCAAGTTTTCCGAGCGAATTGTTCAAAAAACGGAGGAACCAAAAAAAAAGAGGCTGAGGCCCCTTCTTTTTTGGTTGGTACAATTTTTATGAACCCAGCCCCCCATCCGAAAGCTTCACGCGTTCAGGATTTCGATGCCTCGTACAGCTCGTTGATTTCCTTCACGTAATCGTTGCCGCCCGATTTTTCCCACAGTTCGATCGCGTCGCGCCAGCCTTCTTCGTCGATCTGGCCGACGATGAATTTAATGCGGGCATCGTTAATGATATTGCCGAGCTGCTGTCCTTTTTGCGAGTAGACTTCGGAAATAAACGGCTCCGCCGGGTTGGCGACGATCGTATCCCTGTTTTTCGCCTGGATTTCTGTTTGCTTCAGGCGAAGCGGCGTTTGGGCCACTTGAAGTCCCTTGCCTTCGGGAATGTACGGCACCATTTGGTTCAATCCTTCGACTTCGGACTCGAGCAGGACGGAATCCGGGCTTCTTTCCAGCGTTTTATCGTCGATCTTCTTGTAATGCACCCCTTCCAGCCCGAAGCTGGTCAACGTCTGAAGGTCCGGTTCGTTCAACTGGTCGAGGAACTTTAAGATGCGGTCCAGCTCTTCTTCCGTTTTCACGCTTGACTTCGGAATGGCCAGAAGGCCGGAGAAACCGGAAGTCGGCAGCGTGCGCAGTTGGCCGTCCGGCCCGGTCACGGCGCCGAACACGTCCATATAATGCTCCCTTGCGTCCTCTTTGCCGGCTGCCTTCAGCGCGGCGTGGATTTTATCGTCCACGCGCGCCGCCCCGTCGACGACGTCGATAATCGCGCCGGCTTGGCCGTTCACGAGCGGATCGGTCCACTTCGCGGAATCCATCACGGCAAAATCCTGGTTGACGAGTTTTTCGTCGTACAGCTTTTTCATGAACTTGAGCGCTTCAAAGTACTCTTCGTATTCGAATTCCGGCACGAGCTTGCCGTCCTTTTCGCCCCATACGTTCGGCGCGCCGAACCATAGCTTGATCTGGTCGAAGCCGGCACCCCAACCGGCCGTCCACTTCACCATGACCAGACCGTACGTATCGTCCTTTCCGTTGCCGTCCGGATCCTTTTCCTTGAAAGCCTTCAGCATGTGATAAAAATCGTCGATCGTTTTCGGCTGTTCAAGGCCGACCTTTTCCAGCCAATCCTGGCGGTAATACACGCCGTTGCGCCCGAGCTCGCGACCGCGGTATACGCCGTACGTTTTGCCGTTTATGGACGCGTTGTTCAGAATAACTTCGCTGGCCTGGCCAAGGTTCGGGTAATTTTTCAGCTTGTCGGTCAAATCCCAGAACGCGCCGGATTTTACCGCGCTTACGAAGCTGGGGCCTTTCGGGTCGGGCACGTAAATGATTTTCGGCAAGTTGCCGGATGCCAGCGTGATATTGAACTTATCCGCATACGAGGCATTGGGCACCCACTCGAAATGGATGTCCGTTCCCGTCCGCTTTTCGAGCTCGGCCGCGACGGGGCTGTCATCCTTCGGATAGTTCGTTTTGAAAACCGGGAGCATGATGTTCAGCTTTAACGCTTCTTGCCCGCCCGTGGAGGCGTTTGCGGAAGGAGCCGCGGACGAATCCTTCGAATCGCCAGCGCCGCCGCCCGATGAGCAGCCTGCCAGGGAAACGGCGCAAACCGTGCATAGGACTAGAAAAGTCGAAACACGTTTCGTTTTCATGGTCTTTTTCTTCACTAAAAATGCCTCCCTTTATGGTTAAGATCATATGGCAAAACCGGACGTGCCCCAAGTGAAATATCCGTGTTTTCTGTTCAAATAACGGAGCACTGCCGGGTTCGCACGCCGGTAAAACGGCGTCATCCTTTCACCGAGCCTAGCAGGACGCCTTTGGCAAAATGCTTTTGCAGGAACGGATATACGCACAATATCGGTATCGTGCCGACCACGATCACGGCCATTTTGATCGATTGGTCCGGCGGCTTTACGAAGTTCGGGTCCATCGAGTTCAAATCGCCGGCAGCCGCTTGCGACAACAGGACGATCTGGCGCAGCATCACCTGCAGCGGCCATTTCCCGGGATCGTTAATGTAAAGCAGCGCCGAAAAAAAATCGTTCCAATGCCCGACGGCGTAAAACAGCGTAAACGTGGCGAGGACGGGCATCGACAGCGGCAGCACGATCCGCCACAAGAGGCCAAGCTCGGAGCAGCCGTCGATGCGGCCGGCTTCCTCGATTTCCCTCGGGATCTCTTGAAAAAAGTTTTTGACGATGATCAGGTTAAACGCGCTGATCGCTCCCGGCAGCATCAGAGCCCAAAGCGAATCGAGCAGGTGCAGCTCCTTGACGACCAAATACGTCGGAATCATGCCGCCTCCGAACAGCATGGAGAAGATGACGAGATTCAGCACCAGATTTCGGCCGTACAGCCCCCTTTTGGCTAAGGAATACGCCATCGTGACCGTAAAAAACAAGTTCACGAGCGTGCCGACGACCGTCACGTAGACGGAAACGCCGATGCTTTTGACGATGGTGCCCGTGGAAAAGATGAACTCGTAAGCGTTCAACGTGAACGTTTTCGGGATAAAAAATACCGCTCTAGACGTCAGCTCCGCATCCGAGGCAAAAGATCCCGCGATAACGTAGACGAAAGGGAGCACGGCCGCCAGGCCGAACAACGTGAGCACGATATAATTGGCCACGTCGAACGTGACGCCGGCCGCGGTTCTGTAATGCTTGGCCATGGATGGATTTCCCCTTTCCGTTAGTAAAGTCCGGATTCTCCGAATTTTTTCGCGAGCCAGTTCGTGCCGAGCACAAGCGTGACGCCGACCACCGATTTGAACAGACCGACGGCCGTGCTGTAGCTGAAAGCGCCTTGCGTAATCCCCATCGCGTAGACGTAAGTGTCAAACACCTCGCCGACCGAACGGTTGAGCGGGTTCAGCATCAAATAAATTTGCTCGAAGCCGTTATCCAGCACGCTGCCCATCCGCAAAATAAGAAGAATGACGATCGTGCTGCGGATCGCCGGAAGCGTAACATGCCAGATTTGGCGCCAGCGGTTCGCCCCGTCGATCCTGGCCGCCTCGTATTGCTCCACGTCGACGGCCGCCAGCGCAGCAAGGAAAATGATCGTCCCCCAGCCGCACTCCTTCCAAATCGTCTGCACGATGATCATCGGGCGGAACCAGGCCGGATCGGACAAAAACTGGATTTTATTGCCCGTATATTGGTAAAGCAGCTCGTTGACGGTTCCCCCTTCCGTCGTCAAAAATACGTAAGTCAAACTTGCCACGATCACCATCGATATAAAATGCGGGACGTAAATCATCGTTTGAATCGTGCGCTTGAAAAACGCCAGCCTGACTTCGTTCAACAACAGCGCCAAAAGGATCGGAGCCGGGAAAAAGAAAACCAGGTTGTAAAACGACAACAGAAGCGTATTGCGCAGCAGCATAAAAAACTCGGGGTTGTCAAAAAACAAGCGGAAATGCTCCAGGCCCACCCATTCGCTTCTCCAAAACCCGGTAAACGGCTGATAGTTTTTAAACGCCAGCAGGACTCCCCACATCGGGACGTATTTGAACACCAAAAAATAAAGCAAGCCTGGGAGCAGCAGCAGGTAAAGCCATTTATCCCTGCGAAGCCTTGCCGCGAAGCTCGTACGGTAGGCCGCCTGTTTGGGAGCCTGCGGAATGTTTCCCCGGGCCGTAACCTGCTTCATCGCTTTCCACCTCCAATATGCGTTTATCGCCTCGACGCAAGCGTTGTGGACTCATTATGCGGCAGCGCTTTCTTTTCCGGCAATGAGACATTTTTGAAGGCTTTCGGGCTATGATTTGCAGGCGTCCTTTAAGAAAGTGCAAACCCGGTAAAAGAGTGGAAACCGGCGTCCAACCTTTTGCAAAAATGTTCGATTGCGTTAAAGCTCCTTCTGCTTTTAAGGTGAGGTTGGATGTCATTCGGAAGAATGGAGTGAGACACACATGTTGAAAAAGCTTTATCACGGAGCGGCTTTTTATCCCGAATTGTGGAGCGAGGAAGTCGTGCGCCGGGATATCCGGCTTATGGCCGAAACCGGCGTGAACGTCGTTCGGATCGGAGAATTCCTTTGGTCGACCATTGAACCCGCCGAGGGACAAATCGACGTCGCGCCGCTTGCGGACGTCATCGGCAGATTGCATGCGGCCGGCATTGACACGATCCTGTGCACCCCTACCGCCACGCCGCCGATCTGGTATTCGCACGGCCATCCCGAGCGGCTGTTCGTCAACGCGGAAGGCATGGCGCTCGGACACGGGTCGCGGCAGCACGCTTGCACGAACCATCCCGTTTTTCGGGAAAAGGCTGCGATCATCATCGAGCGGCTGGCCCGGGAACTGGGACGCCTTCCCGGAGTCATCGGCTGGCAGCTCGACAACGAGTTTAAAGCCCATGTATCCGAATGCATGTGCGCCGAATGCCGCCGTCTCTGGCACGCATGGCTGGAGAAGCGTTACGGCACGGTGAATCGGTTGAACGAACTTTGGGGAACGCGCGTCTGGAGCGAATCGTATAACGCTTTTGACCAAGTGCCGCAGCCCGGCCCTACCCCGTTCCTGCACAACGCGTCGCTGCAAACGATGTATCGTCTCTTTTCGATGGAGAAAATCGCCGAGTTCGCGGACGAGCAGGCCGCGATCATCCGGCGATATTCGGACGCCCCGATTACGCATAACAGCAGCGTCGCTTTTCATCTCGACAACGAGAGGCTGTTCCGGCATCTGGACTTCGCTTCATTGGATACGTACGCCAGCTCGGCCCATTACGCCGCTTATTTGCTGAACTGTGATTTATTCCGGAATTTCAAGCCGGGACGGCCGTTTTGGATCATGGAGACGAGTCCTTCCCACGCCGGCTCGATCGCGGCCAACGGCGTCCCCCATCCGAACGGTTATTTGGCTGCCGAAGCGGTGGCCGCTTACGCGTTGGGTGCGGAAGGTTTTTGCTATTGGCTGTGGAGGCAGCAGCGGGCCGGTTCCGAGCAGCCGCACGGCGCCGTCGTCAGCGCCTGGGGCAAACCCGGGATCGGGTACCGGAACGTGCTGCAAGCGGAGCAGGCGCGCCAGGCGATCGAGCCCCACATCATCGCTACCCGTCCGGCCCAGGCGCAGGTCGCCATCATCTATTCCGACAAAGCCAAAGCGTTTCTTGCGACCGAGTCGCACGGCAAACTTCGCCACCGCGGTCTGGTCAGCGGCGCGTACGAACGCGTGCTCCGGACGGGCATGCACCGCCGTGTTTGAAGTTGCGGAAGCCACAAGCGTGGGCACCCTATCCGGCGGCCCTTCCCCGGGCTTGTCTTTCCTCACCGAGGTTAATCGCGGCAAAGGCAAGCTCGTGCTGCTCGGCTCCATGCCGGCGGGTGATGACGGCGACGAGATGCTGGAACGAATGCTGATTCACTACGGGAACGAAGCAAACGTCACGCGGCGGGCGGACACGACAAACGGCACGATCGTGGCGCCGCGCGTATCGGAGACGGAGGAATTGTGGGTGATCGTGAACATGAACGGAGAAGGCGGCAGCGTGACGCTTCCGCACGAAGGAAAGGACAAAATCAGCGGCGCGATCGTATCGGCCGGCAAGCTTGAAGTCGGTCCGTACGAATACCGCGTCATCTCTTTTCCTGCAGCCGGCTCCATGCAATAAACGAAGGACAGCGTATCCTGCAAGGGAACCCAGCGTAGATCTTATTTCCGCCTTGAAGCCGACCGATCATGGTTCGTACGAGGCATATTTGTATCCGATAAGTTCATCGAAATGTGCAAGAACCCGGCCGTCCAGACGACGACCGGGTTCTTCAGGCCCATTTATTTTTTCAGATGGTACGGCACCGTCGTTACGATAACGTCTTTGCGATACAGCAAATACGTGCGAATCATCAAACTCGTTTGGTTGTGCAGCAGATTTTGCCAGCTCCGCTTCGGTATGAACTGGGGAATGACGACCGTTACCTGATAATGGGACTCGCTGGCCTTTCGATGAACCATATCGATGAATTTGCTCAGCGGATGTATGATGCTCCGGTAAGGGGAAGGCAACGTCACCAGCCGGACGTCCGGCCGCCACTTCTTCCATTTTTCTTCGAAGCGAATTTCCTCTTCCTTTTCAAAAGGGATGTATACGGCAATGATCTGGTCCGCCGATAAGGATTGCGCATAATTCAACGAATGTTCGACCACGTGCGTGATGCCGGACACCGGAAGGATGACGACGTTTCCTTCGATCGGAACCGCCGGTTCGCAGGTCGACAAGCGAAGCTGCTCGCCTACCGCTTCGTAATGCTTCTTGATTCTGTGGAACAAATAAACGATCAAAGGCAAGAATATTAACACCGGCCATATTTGCGGGAACTTGGTCACGAAAAACATGACCGATACGGTGAAGCTGATGAGCGCGCCGATCGCATTGATGATAAGTTTCGTTACCCAGCCTGCGGGTTTTTCCCGCACCCATTTCGCGATCATCCCCGTCTGCGACAACGTAAAAGGAATAAAAACGCCTACCGCATACAGCGGAATCAAATGCTCCGTTTGCCCGTGGAAGGCAATAATCAGCACGATCGACAGCAGCCCAAGAAAGATGATGCCGTTGGAATATCCGAGGCGGTCTCCCCTTACCGTAAACATTCTGGGAATGAACCGGTCTTTGGCAAGATTCACCGCCAGCAGCGGAAAAGCGGAATACCCCGTATTCGCCGCCAAGATCAAGATCAACGCAGTGGTTCCTTGAATGATAAAATACATGAAATTGCGCCCGAAGGTTTCCTTGGCGATTTGCGATACGACCGTTTCCTGCGCATTCGGGGAGATCCCCAAATAATAAGCCATGAACACGATGCCCGAGAAAAGCAGGGCCAGCAGAATGCCCATGGCCATTAACGTTTTGGCTGCATTTTTAGGGGCCGGATCTTTGAAATTCGGTATCGCGTTGGATATCGCCTCGACGCCGGTCAGCGCCGAGCTGCCCGATGCAAAAGCTTTTAGCAGCAGAAACAAGCTGATCCCTGCCACCGGCGTGCCGACTGGCGTATGCAGGTTAGGCGCAACCTGGCCGGTCGCGATATGGTACAGCCCGACGCCGATCAAAATAAACATCGCCAGCGCGAATAAGTACACCGGATACGCCAAGATGGAAGCCGACTCGGTGACGCCTCTCAGATTCAGGAGCGTAATGAGGATAACAAACGTGACTGCGATCGCCACCGTATGCTCATGCAGCACGGGAAATGCCGACGTGATGGCGTCCGTTCCCGCCGAGACGCTCACCGCCACGGTCAAAATGTAATCGACCAACAGCGAGCCGCCGGCCACCAATCCAGGATATATCCCCAAATTTTGCTTGGATACGACGTATGCTCCCCCGCCATGCGGATAAGCGAAAATGATTTGGCGATACGACAGAATCAACGCCGATAATAAAATAAGGACACCGATTCCTATCGGAATCGAATACCAGAAAGCCGATGCGCCGACCGTGATCAGCACCAGCAGGATTTGCTCGGGACCGTAGGCGACGGAGGATAACGCGTCCGAGGAAAGTATCGCAAGTGCCTTCTTTTTGTTGAGCTTTTGTTCTCCCAATTCCGCAGATTTCAGAGGACGTCCAATGAGGAGCCTTTTTAACGCTGCCATCGTGTCATTCACCGCCACTGTTCAAGTTGAAGTTCCATGAAAGTATCCTTATTGTTTCCCCTTTTGGCCCAATTGGGCACACCAAAAAAAGCCACAGGAAAGTTGGGCTTTCCCGCGGCTTTCAAAAGCGCACGACAAATCCTTCTTTCATAACGCCTACGAGGTTAGCTGACGGATTCGGGATTGAAAGTATCCCTACACTCGACCTGCGAACATAATCAAGTGATTCACCCCTGGGACGAAGTTCCCTTCCTCCCGTTGGTTCCCCCGCTTCTGGATACAGAATTAAGCGATCAAGGAAAATGACAATTCAGGGTCACAAGTTCATTTACGAATGAAATCATACTCCCGTTGGATACTTACTGTAAAGAGGCCAAGAATCATATTGTAGCGCGAAAACGGGCAAATTGAATCCATGGCATCGCTTGCAACGGCTGCATCCTGTTTTTTTCAGGCCGTAGCCATGGTTCACGCCTGTTTTCGGCCGATGCTTAGAGCAGCGGCGAAATAAGCCTCATCAGCGATTCTGAAATGCGTTTCAGAATGCCTCGTTTCTGGAAGGAGTCCCAAGCGATGCGGACGGAGTCCTTGAAATCCTGCTCAAAATCGCGTTTGATGTCCAGCACGGTTTCGGATTCGTAAAGCACCGCGGCAAGCTCGTAATTCAGCTCAAAGCTGCGGATATCCATGTTGGCCGTACCGATCGATGCGATTTCGTCATCCACCAGCACGATTTTGGCATGAATAAAGCCGTCTTTGTAATGGTATATAGAGGCTCCCGCCTTAAGGAGGGGCGTAAAGTAGGATTGGGATGCCTGGTCGCTGATCACGCTGTCGCTTTTCCCCGGGTACAAAATGCGTACATCGATGCCTGCCGCCGCGGACAATCGCAGCAATGTTAATGTTTCCTGATCCGGTATAAAATATGGCGTGGCGATCCAAATCGATTTTTTTGCCGATGCCATGATGGCCAACAGCGCGTTGCGTATGCTTGTATCTTCCGAGCTTGGGCCGCTGGCCACGATCTGAACGGCCCCATTCGCCGGGACCCCCTGATCCGGAAAATACGACCTGTTCATGTAAGCGTCCCAAGAGTAATGGTTTTGGCCGCTGGTTGCGTACAGCCAGTCTTCCAGGAAAATGGCCTGCAGTTTATAGAGCGCCTTTCCTTCGATTTTCAAGTGGCTGTCGCGCCAGACCGGAAATTTTTTGGAACGGCCGAGATATTCGTCGCCGACGTTCAGCCCGCCGGTAAAGCCGACCACGCCGTCAACGATGACGATTTTGCGGTGGTTACGGTAATTGACCGTTTCAAGAAGCCAAGGCGAAAAAATGGGATCAAACTCGACGACCTCGATGCCGGCATCTTTCATCGGCTGCAAAAAGCGTTTACGCAACCCGTTGCTGCCCAATCCGTCAAAAAGAAAACGAACGATCACGCCCGATTCGGCTTTGCGGATCAGCGCGTCCCGAATGGCGGTGCCGATGCGGTCCGAACGATAAATATAATACTGGATATGGATATGGTGCGCGGCCTTTTCGATGGCTTGCAAAATTTCCGAAAAGGTTTCGTCGCCGTTGGTCAACAGCTTTGTTTCGGTTTCCGTTGCTGCCGGGCCGCCGCCGAACCTTTCAATGACCTTGATGACATATTCCGACCTCTCACTTAACAACGACAATGGGGCCAAATTCAAACGCCTGCCCGCCAAAATCTCCCGGAACAGCTTTCTCTGTTCTTCCGCCCGGTGCAGATGTTTTTTCCGTCTCCAGCGGCTTCTGCCAAAAAGCAAATACAACAGCACCCCTACCGCCGGAAGAAATGCCAGGATCAAAAACCATGCCAGCGTGCTTTGCGGCGAACGGTTTTCCATAAAAATGATGAAGCCGATGCCTATAATGGAAAGCGGCCATAAAATGCCGATCAGCGTCGACAGGCGGATCACGGACCTGTTCATGACAAAAAGGCCGATCAGCACCAGGACTACGACGATCACGATTTGAAAAACGCGGTTTTTCATATGTAGTAAAATCCACCTATTCTCCGATGTATAATTGGGGTCCGACTAAAGTGTACGTTCTCATCCTGCTCCTCTCCGCGAAAAAATAAGGACATGCTGCTCTCTCAAAAAAATCAAAATCCTGCTGATACACCCTTAAGGTACTGCTTATGCCATTTTAAATACTGCATGACGGTATGTCTATACATGCTGGTTAAGCTGCTTGCTTTCCCCCTGAATCATCAAAAAAACGGACAAGCAATCTTGTTGAACGCTAGTCCGTTTCCGTTTGTTCATTGTTCCCCTTATGGAGCTGTTTTCGCTGGACATGGGCCAATCCCCATTGATGCAAGGCTTCCAAAATCGGAGACAGGCTTTTGCCGTATTCCGTGATGGAGTACTCCACTTTCGGCGGTATTTGCGGATAAACGACCCGTTTAACGATCTCTTCCTCCTCCAATTCGCGCAGATGGAGCGTAAGCATCCTTTGCGTGATATCGGGCAGCAATCTTCTTAGCTCATTGAACCGCAACGGTTGGCCCTGAAGCAAATGATAGAGGATCATCGGCTTCCATTTGCCGACGATCGAATCCAAGGCCACGACGAATTGGCATTGGGCAGGGTTCTTTGGCATACGTTCGCCTCCTTTTCAGTACCTTTTTTGATACTATACCACATTATTGTGCCTACTTACCATAAGTAAGTATATATTATATGATCAGCATTGGAAGTGAAATTTCATTTAATAACAGAAGGGAAGTTTGAACCATGGCAACCGTATTGTACATCACAGCGCACCCCCTGCATCCCGAAGAGTCGTATAGCCTCGCGGTGGGCGCGGAATTTATTGAAGCATACCGTAAAGCAAATCCGGCAGATGAAGTCGTTCATTTGGATCTGTATAAAGAAAACATTCCGCAGATCGATGCCGATGTTTTAAGGGGGTGGGAAAAGCTTCGGTCGGGTTCGTCATTCGATCAGTTGTCCGAAACGGAGGAATCAAAAGTAGCTCGTCTTGAAGAAATTCTTCATCAATTCATGGCAGCCGATAAGTACGTTTATATCTCCCCGATGTGGAATTTTTCGGTCCCGCCGGTGTTGAAAGCATACACGGATGCGACCTCGATTCCGGGCAAGACTTTCAAATATACCGAAAATGGTCCTGTAGGACTGTTGCCCGGCAAGAAAGCCTTGCACATTCAAGCCAGCGGTTCCGTTTATTCGGAAGGTCCTCTTGCTACGATTGAAATGGGATTCAGCTATCTGAGCAAGATTCTGCGGTTTTACGGGATTGAATCAGAGGCTATTTTTGTGGAAGGAACGGCAGTATCGGAGCAGGCACCATTCGTAAAAGAAAAAGCGATTGCACTTGCTAAGGAAGTTGCCAAGCGTTTCTGATCGGGGTTTGCACCCGTTCCAGACCGGAAATCTGCAAGAACAAAGGCGCGAGGCCCTTGTTCTCCATAGAAAACCCGGTCATTTAATTATTCCTAAATCATAAAAAAAGCCTGTTGAAATGTTTCAACAGGCTGAACGTACACCTCAGATTTTCTTTCCGTGATGCGGCCTTCTTCCGGTGCGAAGCTTTTCGGAATTTGCCTGTTCATGAGAGGACGGCTTATTTTAAGAAACCTTCTTTGAAGATGTCCAGCAGATGTTCAAGCGTCGTCGGATCGCTGTAAGACGAAGCCTCCGTGTCGATTTCGATCACATGCTTGTTTTTGACGGCCGGGATATTCTTCCAAGTGTTCGTCTGCATAAACGAGTTGTCTCCCGCCGCGCTTCTGCTGAGAACGATGTAATCTCCGGCATAATCGCTAAGCACTTCCGGGGAGAGCGTATAGTATCCGGGGCCAAGCGCATCCGCTTTGACCTTCTCCGGCATGTTCAGCCCCATCGCCTGATACAGCAGCTCGGTTCCGCGCGCCCATGCGTTGCCGAACACGTAGAAGTTTTTCGAGTCGGTCTCGAACACCGATACGGTCGCGTTTTCGCCGATCTTCTTCTTAATTTCATCGCCGATTGCTTTAGCCCGTTTCGAAAAGTCATCCACCCAAGCTTTCGCTTCCTGCTCCTTGCTCAGCAGCTTCCCGATTTCAATCTGCTGCGCCAAATAGTCCCTTTTTCCCCACGTATAGGCGACGGTAGGCGCGATTTGTTCCAGCTTTTTGATATTTTTGCTGCTGGCGTCGGCAATGATCAAATCCGGATTCAGCTCGATGATCTTCTCCAGATTGCCGTCGGAGACAACCTCAACCCCTTTGAGCTTCCCGGTGAACAGCGGGTTTTTCTCCGTCCATTCATCTACGCCGACAAGCGTTCCCCCGAGGGAAAGCACGTTCGGCGCGTTCGTCAGAGCGACGATCCGCTGCGGATTGGCCGGCACGTCGACCGGGCCCAGCTCGGATTGATACGTGACTTTTTCCGTGTTCGCCGCAGACCCGGCCGCGGCTGATGCCGGTTCGCTCGCGATCGGGCCGGCGTTCGAGGGATGTTTAGAGGCGTTGTTCCCGCAAGCGCCGAGCAAGATGACGGACAACATAAAAACGACGGACAAAAATAACTTTTTATTCATTTCCAAACCCCTTCAATTGATATTGATTCTCAATCTCATTTATTGAAATTACAATACCAATATTTATTAGGGTTGTCAACGAATATCCCGTGACCCTGCTGCGGTCAAATCGTTAGCCGTTTTGTCTCCAGGCCTCCAGGTTCAGTTCATTGTTGAGCGCCGCGGCGGTAAACGCCCCTTTAGCTGCGGCCGCAACGGCCTGATGCAGCCGCGACGCCGCATCTCCGGCGGAATAGACGCCCGGTACGGTCGTTTTTCCAAAATCGTCGACGACAACCATCCCATCCTCCGTTAAGCGGCAGCCGATCGCTTGCGGCAAGTCCGAGCCCGTCGTCAGCTCCGGCTTAAAAAAGATCCCCCTGCATGGTATGGACGTGCCGTCTTCCAGAACCACTTGGCGCACGATCCCCTCGTTGGATTCAATGTTAAGGATCGGCGATTCGAACAAAGGCACTTGATGCAGCCGGAGTTCTTCCCGCTGATCGTCCGTCAGCCCGGCGGGGCCGTTCGTGCAGACCGTAAAACGTTTCGTCCATCCGGAAATTAGCGGTGCGAAGTGCATCAGATCCGCTCCTTTAACGATAACCACGAGCGGCTCGTCCCTTAATTCCCATCCATCGCAATACGGGCATACAAACGCGCTTTTCCCGTAAACCTCATCCAGCCCGGGAATGTCGAGCGGCCGATCCTTCATTCCGACGGCAAACAGCAGCTTTTTGCTCGCATACAGGTTTCCTTGGGCCGTCTTGATTTGAAAATCCCCATCCTCGCCCGCAACTGATACGGCCGTGTCCTCCACGATAGTAACCGAAGGATAGGCGCTAAGTTCTTCTTTCGCAATACGCCGAAATTCAAAAGGGCTGACGCCGTCGCGGGTAAGAAATCCGTGGGTCTCGCGGGTAACCGCGTTGCGGGGTTTGCCTTCATCGATCACCGCAACATGCTTCCTTGCCCGCCCAAGCATAAGGGCCGCATTCAACCCGGCCGGTCCCCCGCCGATAATCACCGCATCCAAAAGTTGCTTTCTCATCATCATCTTTTATACCTCCATAGATCTATAATGTCCATAATTAAAGCGCAAGAAGTGTATCACTTCTTGTTTGCTTCTGGGTTGCAACGCTCCAAAGCCTCGTTCAGCACCGTTTGGATCGTATGTTCCCGCAAATACTGGTGAAGCTGGCGTTCCGCGCCTAACATCACTTTCTCGATCAAACATCCGTTTTCCCCCGGGCTTTCCTGCTCTGTCGATGCAGTCCCCTCTTCTGCCAACAACCGATGCTGCCGCGATTCGGAAGTCGAGCATTCGAACATCCCCTGTCTTCCTTCTATGACTTGTATCACGTCCAGAAAAGTAATCTGATCCGCCTGCCGCGCAAGCTCATAACCGCCGTTCACTCCCGGTACGGCACGTACGATTCCATCCTGTCTCAGCTTGGACATGATTTTGGATAAGTAGCTTTCCGAAACGCCAAGCGTGGCGGATAATTCCTTGATCCCGACGTTATGGCTTTTGTGGCCGTTGCCGTAATGAGGAATCTTCGCGAGAGCCAAATGAAGCAAGGCGTGCAGCGCATAATCCGTACTTTTGGAGAACTGCATGGTTTGCACCTCCTTTCTAACCATTATCATTATTATGGATATCTAATATCTATAATATTCGAATGGTGGTATAAGCGCAAGTCCCCGATTTTGAATCCATCATCCTGCTCATATTCTGCGTATGTCCAAGCCCGTTCAAACCTTTTGAAGGCTGCGATGCCATGTTGATTGTTTTGTGATCTTTTTACGGCCTGATTTGAGATATTCGTTTGTTATGATACATCATGCAAGCACGGCCAGGCGGAACGCAAACCGCGCTCGCCGCCACACAATACCGGATGAAGGAGGTTTTCAAATGGGCTTGGACAACGGCCATTTTTCGTTTTTCCCGTTTGGCGCATTATTTTGTCTGACGCTTTTTAGTTTTGTAGCCGTTCGAATCTATGCCATCCGGCAGCGGTACAAGGTTCAGGGAGCAAAGGATCCCGAATTCGTTTCGATTCTAAAAAGCCGGATGGCGAAAGGCGAACTGGACGAAAACGAATATCGCAGGCTGAAAGATCTTCTGGCAAAAAAATAAAATTTAGGAGGTTTTGCATATGCTGACCGTTCAAATCGTGCTGTTTGACGGCTTCGACCTGCTGGATGCCATTGCGCCTTTCGAGGTTTTCAGCGCAGCTTCATTGCATGCCAAAAACGCGTTACGCGTAGAATTTGTCACCGCCGAAGGACCGAGATCCGTGACCAGCGGCATAAATGGGTTAAAAATCGAGGCAACCGGCACGCTGGATCCGGAGCAATCCGGAATCATCCTTGTGCCCGGCGCGTCCGGGGAAATCGAGGGTGACGGTCCCGATTCGATCCCGGCGATTCTGGGGCGGGCGGTACATACATCAGTCATCGATTTAATGGCCCGGGCGCTTGGGCAACAAGACGTCATTGTCGCCACGGTATGCGGCGGTTCTCTGTTGCTCGCCATGGGAGGATTGCTGGAGGGCAGACCGGCCGTCACGCACCATCTGGGCATGGAATTGCTTGGAGCGACCGGCGCTGTACCCGTTCCGGCACGTGTCGTGGATCACGGCAATCTGGTTACCGGAGGGGGCGTCACCTCAGGACTCGACGTATCTCTTTATTTGGTCGAGCGCGAGCTTGGGCCGCGTATCGCGCACGCCGTAGAACGGCTGTTTGAATATGAACGAAGAGGAACGGTATGGAGTGAGACCGGAATGGCGCCCGGCCGTCAGGAGGCTTTAACGGGAAACGAACCGAGCATCGCATCGGATGAAGCTCCAGCGGTTCATGACCGCCCAAGCCCGGATCGCCTTATCGCGCGAGCCTCCGATTTCGACGGAGATTGGGATACGGTGATCGCCACGCCGGTCGGAAAAATGCAAGTCAAGCTGTCCATATCGACCCAACATGGGACGATACGCGGCAAAGCGACTCAGGGAAATGAAACGGTTGAGTTTATCAATCCCGTTCTCCAGGACAATATGCTTACCTGGATGCTGCGGATCACGAAACCGATGCGCCTCAATTTGAAATTCGAGGTTGCCGCCGACGGGGACCACATGGTCGGAATCGCCAAGGCCGGCATGCTGCCGGCGTCGAAATTGACTGGCATGCGGATTTCCTGACGGAAAGCGGGCATCGGCAACAATAAAAAAAGCCGCGGAGGTTTGGCATGACATGATGAAACGAAAGGCGCTATACATGCTTCTTGCCTGTGCAAGCATCTTATTTATCCTTTACGCTCTGACGCAAAACTATATCATCGATCCCGGAGCCGAGGCATTTTTAAGCCATAAAACCGGACTGAAACGGGAGCTGAATCTCCCGGCTTGGTTGAACGTGATGTACGTCCATGTCGCTTTTGCCTGCATCGCCATGGCGGCGGGCCTGCTTAATTTTTCGAATCGCGTGTTTGAAAAAAGCCGCCGATTCCATCGCGTTAACGGCTATGTTTATTTTCTATCCGTCCTCATTGTCGTGCTGACTTCCGGATACATGGCTCCATACGCCACCGGCGGCAAACTAAGCGGCATGGCGTTTAACGCGCTGAATATCATCTGGCTGCTTATCAGCATAACGGCGCTTGCGCAAATCAAAAAGAAACGGATCGACCGCCACCGGAACTGGATGATCCGAAGTTATGCCTTTTGTTTTACGAACCTGTTCATCCATCTCATCACTTCCCTTTTCCACCGGGGATTCGGATTGATGTACGTCACCAGCTATACCATCAGCATTTACGTCTCCTTCGTACTGCTGCTGATTATTCCTGAAATCATCGTTCGAAGGATCGTGCGGTCCGGAGATGCTGCCATCGCCTCGTAAATGAGGCGGCCTAACCTCGGCAAGATGAATTGCAGGTGTTCCTTGTATAAAAACACTCCAAACGCTAAAATGGCTCCGTTTCTTGAAAGCCGCAGCGGCGAGAAAGGATAAGTATTCCATGAAAAAAATTTTAGGATTGCTCGCGACCATTTCGCTGGTCATAAGTTTATTGGCTCCTGCAGCAAGCGCTGCATCGGCAGACAAAAAAGAGGCTTCCAAGGCCAATAGCTTGCATGTGCAGATCGTATTGTACGATGGGTTTGATCTCATGGACGCGTTGGGGCCGTATGAAGTATTTGCGGCCGCGGGCATGTTCGCCGAAGGAAAGGTGACTGTCGAATTGGTGTCGGCGGAAGGCAAACGTTCCGTACCGAGCGGCCTGAAGGGGCCCGCCCTGGAAGCTCAGGCCGCCTTAAATCCGAATCGTCCGGGAATCATCGTGGTGCCCGGGGCTTCGGGCAAGCCGGCGGGAAATTCGGAAGATGCCGTCCCGATGATATTAAGGCAGGCCAAAAATACCGGCTTGACGCGTTTGATAAAACAGGCTTTGGATAATAAGAATGTGACCGTGGCTACGGTATGCGGGGGTTCTTTGCTGCTTGCCATGGACGGTTTGTTAAAAGACAGACATGCCGTTACGAATCAAATGGGCATGGCTGCATTAAAAGCCGCAGGCGCAATCCCGGTCAATGCCAGAGTCGTCGAAGACGGCCCACGGCTGGTGACCGGCGGAGGCGTAACCTCGGGACTGGACGTGGCGCTGTATTTGGTCGAGCGTGAGTTAGGGCCCCGAATCGCCAACGCCATCGAAAACTTGTTCGAATATGAACGAAAAGGCACGGTATGGCGGGCGGAAGGCATGATGCCGACCGACTTTGGGGCGAATCCCGCTGCAATCCGTTGACACCTTAAAACTTCAGCGCTTACCTAAAAGAAGTGTCGTTCGTGAATGAACGGCACTTCTTTTGTCGCTGGTCACCCCACTTCCAAAATGGGGATGAGGATGCTTAACTAACATGCCATATTTCTAAGATGATTTTCGTTTCGAACGGCACCCAATAAAAAAGCCGCCTACTGGCGGTCGGAAGCTGATATGCACGCATATATACGAATATTTTTTGTTCTTCCAACAATTCGTCAATTTGTCGTTCTGGCATCATACCTTGCATGGGTTTAAAAGATTATGGTAGCTCTCCAGGAACCTCCGCCTTGGGTACAACGATACGTTCCAGTAACCGTTCGGCCGTCGCCGGAGAGGGTACCGGTGTATTCACAGTTGTTTCCATCGCTGCTGTTTCTCCGCAGAACCTGGACGTTGTTGCCGAATATGTTGATCGTCAACACGGCCGTGATGGCCTGAGCTCCCGGCATGGTCCAGGTAGCATCGAACGTATTGCTGTTCCCCCTTCTGCGCCATACGCCTCTCCAAGGACCTTCCTGCACGTGCCATTCGATTCCCAATTCCTGCTGACGTACTGCAGGATCGGAGACTTCGGGCGGATAACCGCCGGGATCATTCACGACGCCGTAAGCGTACGGGTTGTAACCATGGGGCGCATAACCGGGCGGACCGTAATGGTATGGATACATTCATATTTCTCCTTTGCTGTACCGATTTAGCAACATATTATGACGGGATAAATGCCTATGTGACTTGCAAACGCCTAAATTGGGCTCATGAAAGCGTATTTTGCTCATAAAAAAAGCGTTAAACCTCCGCTAAAGGAAGGTTTTAACGCTAAATGTGACAGACGTGTAAAGCGGTCCCGCTTGAAATCTATGACTCTTCATGCACCTGCTTGGCCCGATGAACCGTCAAAGTCACCCGATTGGTTTCGCACATGAACGTGGAGAGATGTACAGGCTCATCTTTCGCGTCGAAGGCGACTTTCAAAATCCGGAACAAATTCGCCCCGACATCGCATTCGAGCAGCCTGGCATAGTCCTTCGTCGCGCTGATGACATCGATTTCTTTATCATTGCTTACGATTTCCGTTCCGTATTCCTCGGCCAAAATTTTATACGTGGACTCGTTCATCGCGATTTTTTTCTCCAGATCGGGAAAGCGGGTCAGCGAATAATGCGCGATATCGTAGAACAGCGGACGCTCATTGACATACATGAGACGCTCCAACTCCAGGACAGGGCTGCCGACGCCAATCCGAAGATGCCCGGCCACTTCTTCGGTCGCTTCGATGACGTTGCTTCGTAGAATGCGGGAATTCGGGATCATGCCAAGCTGGTGGCTGAACTCCGAGAATCCGCTTACAGACAGCAGCTCGTTGTGAAATTTGTTGGATGCCACAAAGGTCCCCCGCCGCGGAATCCGGGTAAGAGCCCCTTCCCGCACCAGTTCCTCGATCGCCTTGCGGATCGTAATCCGGCTCACGTTATAAATGTCGCATAGCTCGGCTTCCGTCGGGATTTGCTCATCCGGCTTGTAGCGCCCGTGCTGGATGTCATTCTTCAACATTTGCCGGATCTGCATGTAGAGCGGCTGAGGGGTCGAAGGATTTAAATTCATTGAACATTCATCCTTATCCATCAATGATCTTTTGTTATCCCTCTATTATACATTGATGGTCCCGCCCAGTCACCATGCGGCAAAATAGCCGATGGTTTTTGCAGCCCTTTGCGCCCCTTGCTCCAAGCATCTTTCGATCGGAAGCCCTTTCAAAGTCCCGTAAATAAACCCGGCGATAAAAGAATCCCCGGCCCCGAGCGTATCGATGACCTCCACGTCGACGATGCCGTGTTTATAAAATCGAACGCCGTCGTATGCCAACGAGCCGTTTTCGCCAAGGGTGGCCACGACGATTCGGGAACCCCGAGCCTTGATTTTCTTCATCAGATTCCGGATATGCTCGTCATCCTGCGTATAAGACAAAAACGGATAGTCCACATATGGCGCAAGCGTCGCCACGAGTTCATGGTCCAGCTTATCGGCAAAGTCAAAAGAGGTTAAAAGCCCCTTTTCTTTAAAATAAGGAAAATAACTGTCGGCATGGCCCCAAATGGCGGAATGGACGAGCTGGAACGATTCCGTAAACCGGAGATCCTCGGGGCTGAGGCAAAAGCCGGCCATGACGCCCTCCTCATAATCGCCCAGCTTTCTTTCGTTGCCTGCCATTTCGACGTAGGTGATCGCAGTGGTTCCTTCTTTCGCGCAAACCCTTGACGTATCCACGCCCTTCCCCTGAATCGCCCGGACCATGATCTCCCCGTAACGGTCGGTTCCTACCCAGCCGATATAGGCGGTGTCCGCGCCCAGCTCGGACAAATAAACCGCCACGTTCACCGGGTTTCCTCCCGGGTAAGCCTCGCCTGTCGATTGATACACGTCCATGCAGTTGTCTCCGACGGTCACGATTCGCATCTTCTCTCACCTTCCCCGTGTTCAAAGAAGGAGTGCCGGATGGCATCGCAGCACTCCCGATCCGTATTAATATTCCATTTTGCGGTAGTATCTTCTCAGCGTCAGCGGATGGTTTCTTTCGCGTTCCAGGTAGACGCTGATCCGGCTGAGCAGCGCCCAGTTGATGCTGACGGCGAAATGTTTCCGGAACTCGTCGCTGATGCCTTCCATCGCAAAGTCTTTGGTGTCGATCACGGTCAATCGCTTCGTGACTTTTTCGGCAAACCGCTCTACGCGGTCCGTCAGCGGCCGGGTTTCATCCTCGCCTTTAAGCAGGATGACGCTGGTATCTTCCACCACTAGCTCGAGCGTACCGTGGAAGAACTCGGCCGCATGAATCGATTTGGCCTTGATCCACTGCATCTCTTCCAGCACGCACATGGCGTACGAATACGTATTCCCCCACAGGTTTCCGGAGCCGACCATCATGTGGTAGTCGGTGTCTTTATGCTCAATGGCAAAAGCCTCCGCCTTGGAGTCGAACGTTTTGACGGCATCCAGAATGGCCCGCGGAAGCAGGGCGACTTCCTTCGTGAACTGCTCGTATTGAGGGAATTCGTTACGGTTATGCATGAACCGGAATACGACCATGTACAGGAGCATGAAAAACGTATCGAAGGAATGTTTCTCCGATCCCGTCGTGATGCAGTGGTCCACCAGCTTGGTGATCGGCGTATCCGGCTCCGCTACCAAAGCAAAGGTTGTTGCTCCCCGCGCTTTGCAGTATTCGATGGCCTCGATCGTCTCTTTGGTGGTTCCCGATACCGAGGTGAAGATACATACCGAATCCTTGCTGAAATGCTTGTTGTTCATCACGACGAATTCGGCGGCGATTTCGGCATGCACGTCGATCGTAGAGTTGGATTTGAGGATATATTCGTAAGGGTACATCATGGCGATCGTGCCGCCGGCGCCGATCATGAAAATGTTGCTGTATCCTTTCCGGCAGATCCCGTCCACAATCTCCTCGATTTGGCTTCGATAAGCGAGTCCTTCTTTTTCAACGAGTTTCAGGAATAGCTCTTCATCAAAATTAAACATTGATCGTATCCTCCTGTACTGGAGCTGGTGCAGCTCCGACTCTTTATTTGTTATGTCTTGTATTATATCTAGATAATACATATATGACAATCATTTTTTTGCAAGAAAGGAATGTTACGCCATGATATGCGGGTTGTTGTCTTGATCCCTTTTCCGGCCGTATTTCTTTTCCCAATAATAATAGACGGGCAGGCCGGTGGCGATGACGACCAACGCTGCGATCATCCCCTGGAGCGGAGCCCAGGTAAACGTTCCCCAAGCGAGCCACGCCGCTCCAAGAATGGCCAGAATCGTCGTCACTCTCCACAGAGGCATTCGGTAGATTGGCTGATAATCCTCCCTCTTCCGGCATTTATAGACGGCCGCAAAGTCCAAAATGTTGATGACCAGCTGGATCAGCGTAAAATACCCGAGCAGCGAAGTTAAGTCGCTGAAAAACACGAGGAGGCAAGCATACGTCACCTGGGCCAAAATCGAAAAACTCGGCGTTTCATATTTGGGGTGGACCTTGGCAAACCGCCGAAAGAACAGCCCGTCTTTGGCCATGGCATATTCCAGGCGGGGCTGGAACATGATGCAAGAGCTTAAAGAACCTAGAATGACGATGATGGCCGTAACCGCCACGAATGGGGACGCAATGTTGGCCAACCCCGGAATATAGCTGACGGCATCGGACACGGCGGCGCTGGAACCCAGCAATTTGTCAAAAGGCATGAGCCCCGTGATGCACACCGAAAGCAGCGTGTATAACCCCAGGACAATCAGCACCGAGCTGATGAGCGCTTTCGGCAGCACTTTCCCCGGATTCCGAATTTCCCCCGCCATGAAACAGATCGACGCCATGCCGGTGTATGCCCACGTGGTGGCTGAAATGCCTCCGATCAAGCTGCCGTTAGCGGAGCCGGGCGCAGGAGTGTAGGAAAAGTGGTCGTAGTTCATGTACATCAAACCTAAAACGATGACGATCAGAAACGGAATGATTTTGATCAGCGTAATGACGACTTGAAACCGGCCCCCCTCTTTCACGCTGCGGTAATGTATGGAGGTGATGAACAGAATGATCGCGATTCCCAGCAATTTGCCGGCAATCCCCGTAAAAAACGGGAAGAAGCTTGCAAGATACGTGACGATCGCCAGCGCCATGATCGAAATGGACGGAGGATCGAGCGCCCAGAACGTCGCCCAGCCGTAGAGGAAGGCAAGCGGTCGCCAGCCCGCCTTGTTCAGATAAACGTAACCGCTTCCATTTTCGGGATAGGCCGTTGACAGCTCCGCCAGCACCATGACCTGCGGGATGGCGATCACGCCGCCGATAATCCAGGCCAGAATCGATATTGAGGGCAGTCCCGCCGCTCTGGCCACGTCTCCCGTCGAGACGAAAATTCCGGAGCCGATCGTCGTTCCCACGGCCAAAGCCAAAGCTGACCAAAAGCCCAACTTCCTAGTCAGTGTGCCATTACTCATCGTGAGTTCCTCCAAATCAAGATGATTAGATGCCCAGTTCCCTTATTTTTCGGACCGAATGCATGACGGTATCGTGCGGGTCCTGATAATAATGAAATCCCATGATTTCCAAAGTACAGGTGCCTTGATACCCATGCCTCTTGAGACTGTCAAGGTAACCTCTCCAATCCAGTTCCCCGTCGTCCAAAGCCAGATGAGCGTCCGTCGCTCCGTCCCCGTCGATCAGGTGGAAATGGCACAGCTCCGGCAGCGTGGAGAAATAATCCTCCGGCGTCTCCCCGGCAAGCTGCATCGCTACGGTGTCGATCATTCCCTTTAGTGCCGGTGACCGGATCTCGTCCATCATGCTTTGGATGCCTTTGACATCGGTGATGAGGTTCGATTCGAAGCGGGTTAAAGGCTCCAAAGCAAGCGTGACTCCCTCCCGCTCGGCCAGCTTGGACAGTTGACCGATCGAGTCGGCAGCATACTTCCAGGATTCCTCGACGGCTGCATGAAAGCTCCCGATTCCGGAAGTGACCAGCATCATGTCAGCGTCCAACTCCAGCGCTGCGTATACATTTTCGACGAAGTAATCCACGCTTTTCTGCCGCAGCTCTGGATCGGAGGCCGCGAGATTAAACGGATATACGCATTGTTCGGGGGTATAGCAGACCACCTTCATGTTTCTAGACCTGAGCTCCTTCCTAATGCGCCTTAATCGGCCAATCCCTCCCCGATACACGTAAAAATGGGGTTCGCCTGCCCACAGCTCAATGCGATCTACGCCCAGCTCCGTCATGGAATCGAGAAAATGCTCGAACGGATAATGCCTGTACGTAATGTTCATTCCTGCAATATTCATGGCTCCACCTCCTAATGAAAACGCTTTTAATTGTTATGCCTTGTATTATATTCAATCAATACATTAATTTCAATCCATTTCGCAAAAAAAAAATCCCGTCAAGAGTTCCCTGAAGGAGGATGAACTGTTGACGGGCGCAACTTCGGAAATTTTGAAGGCTGGAGTTATTGGGCAATTGGCTTGTGACGTTCGTCGCTGTACTTAGTCTTTTGCTTGATAAGACGCCATCCGGTTTGACGGGTTGTTACCCTTGGGCGACGTTATGGACCGCTGCGCCTTCTCCACTTTCGAACCGGTACGCATGCTGCCGATCATGACCATTCCGGCTATGACCAGCAATCCGCCCATCCATTGATGCCAACCGGTCTCTTCTTTCAGCAGCCAGACGGATAATATCAAGGCCGTAAACGGCATCATGCCCGAAAAAGCGGCGGCCGTCGATGCGCTGCAGCGCCGGATTCCCGCATACCAGCAAACAAACGCAAGCGCGGTTACAACCGGGCCATACCAAACTAAAGCCAGCCACCCCTCCCAGCCTATCCCCGCCAATGACGCCAGCGGCTGCTCCGACAAGCTCGGGATGAAGCTGATCGTCCATGCCATCGCGGATACCAACACGGTCTGCACGGCCGGATGAATGTTTTGTTGTTTATTGACGCGCAAGGCAGCAGCGGCTCGGGAAAGGACATTAAACAACGACTCGCACGCCGCGGCGCAAAGGACCAGAAGATTTCCTTGGAGATGTTCATAAGTAAAACGGCTGCCCGGCAAAAACAAACCTTGAATAAGCAGGATCCCGAAAACCGTGCAAAGCACCCCGAGGAGGCGCGTGACGTTCGTCTTCTCGCGCAGCAGCAGCATGGCGAACAGTACGGTGATCGCCGGGGTTGCCCCCGTCAATATTCCAGCCTCCGACGAGCTTGTCCGGGCGAGCCCAAGGAGCAGAAACATCCGGAACAAAAAGACGCCAAACACCGCCTGGCTGAACAGGAGGACCCAATCCCTTGCCGCGAGCGAACGAATCGTCCTAAGCAGCTTCCTTGAGCAAAACGGCAGCAGACAAACCAGCGAAATCAGCAGGCTTACGGATGTAATCGTAAACGTCCCCAGCTTCCCGTTCACAAACGTTGCGGCGACGACGGAGGTGCCGGCCAGCCCGAATGCGCACCACAAATAAAAAAATCCTTTCATACGTTCCATCTGCTTCACTTCCCCCGAAATAGTGGTTTGGATCCAAAATGACTGTTACAATCATAGTGGAATAAACTGGTATGCAAAAGAACCAGTTCGGCAATATATTTTACGAACCAGTTGGAGGACCGCATGTGGGGAATGAATTTGAATCGGAACCTGGATATTTCATTGAAGCGGCAAATTTACCAAAACTTAAGGGATCAGATGCTGGCCGGAACGCTGAAAGCGGGCGACCCGCTTCCCTCCACGCGCGAATTGGCCAAGGCGCTTTCCGTTTCCCGGAATACCGTGAACGAAGCTTACGAAATGCTGATTGTCGAGGGTTACGCGGAAAGCAGGCAAGGGGCGCCCACCCGGGTGGCCGACGGACTGATCCTGAACCGGGAACGGAACGATGCGGCAGGAACGCGGCGCGAACCGGAGGCTGCGCCTTTCATCCTGGCCGATTTTAAGACTGGCCAGCCGGATTTGCGCCTGTTTCCGCGTTATGTTTGGCAGCGTGCTTTCCAAAAGGCATTTAGCGGGATGCCGACGGATTGGCTCGGTTATACCGGACCTCAAGGTTTACTCGAACTACGTCAAGAGATTGCCGCCTGGCTTATGCGAAGCAAAGGAATCGCCGTCGATGCCGGAGACATATTCATTACCGCCGGCGCCACGCAGGCGCTTCACCTGGTTTCCGACCTTTTGTATGCGGAACATCAATTCATGCTGGTCGAGGACCCGTGCAATATCGAGATGATTCAGACGTTCATCCGGAAGGGATACACGGTGGTCCCCGTGCCGGTGGATGCGCATGGAATCCGGACCGAGACCTTATGCAAAGGGCAGCCCGGTCCGGTATACGTCACCCCTTCGCATCAATTTCCTCTCGGCGGCATCTTGCCGGCGTCAAGGCGGACCGCGTTGATTCGTTTCGCCCGCTCCTGCGGCAGTTACATCGTCGAAGACGACTACGACAGCGAATTCAGGTATTACGGGGAACCCGCGTCCCCCCTTTATGCCATGGCTCCCGAGCGGGTCATCTACATCGGAACGTTCAGCAAAGTTCTTTTTCCCGCGCTCCGCATCGGTTATGTCATTGTCCCACGGGAATTGCAGAAGCGCTGGCGCAGGCTGCGCACGTATACGGACGTCCAGAATCCACCGTTTGAACAAGCCGCGTTGGCCGAGTTTCTGCGTACCCGAACATTTGACCGGCATATCGCAAAAATGCGAAAAATATACAAGCAGCGCCGCCAAATTCTTTTGGATTCGCTGGGAGAGTGTTTTGGGGATGGGTGGCGCCCCTGGGGGGATGCCGCGGGACTGCATCTGGCCGTCGAATTTGACGGGATGGCTTTTAACGATGCTTTCCGGGACGATGCCCGCCGGAACGGGATCCGTATTGCGCCGGTGGAATACCACTGCCTTCGGAAAGGCGAGCATCATAACAAGCTGCTGTTAGGGTATGGCCATCTGGAGCCGGAGGAACTCCGCCAAGGGATACGTCGGCTGCGGGCGTTCATGATGCAGGCTAAAGATTCATAGACAAAAAGATCCCATGATTCAAGACATCAATGGGATCTTGTTTTTCCTTCGCTTTTTTGCCCAGAGCGGATGAATCGTCTCTTGCTATCCGGATCGCTCCGACCACATAGTCTGCTACAATCGAATCTCACAGCCATCGAAAGGGAGGCCCTTTTCAATGAGATGAACAGCCTTAGCTACCGCATGTTTCTGAGATTCGTTGAGTGTGCTTTCGTCTCCGTTCCAGTCATAGAGCCACCAGAAAAAAGAACTTACATTTCTATATTCCATAAACATGGGAATGAGTTGAATCCAATAACGATCCAGATGATTTTGTTTCAAGTATCCTTCGAGAAAATCGTCCAGGAAGGCTGATGCAAATTCATTTTTGCTTGTTCGATCCTCTTTCGGAGATCCCCACCAAACCGCATGTGCAGCCGCAATGGCAATATCGAGTGAAAACCAGCCATAAATGCTGTCGTCAAAATCAAAAACGGTAATCCCGTCCCCGTCGATATGAAAATTATACGGATGGAAATCATAATGGATGAGCCCGTAAGAATCTTGGTCCCTAGGAAGGGATTCGATGATCTGTTCGATGGATCTTAATTTCTGAAGAAGCACCCGATACTTTCCTTCATGCAGGCACGGGTTGTTGGTTTTCCAACTGTGCCATCCTTCTCTCCGCCTGACCGTATCCACAGGCGTAAACGATTTGGAGTGCCGATGCATCTTTCCCATGGTTTCTCCCCACTGTCGAAATATACCCGGACCCCATAAAAAAGGATCGTCTTTATCGAAAAACTTCCCCGGCGCCAGCGAAAATGACGTTGCAATATAACATCTTTCCTTTTCTTCGTAAATAGCAGTTAACTCGTTACCCACGGTCCTGATCGGAAGCGATGCACGTACTCCGTTTCTAACCAGGTCATAAATCCAGTCTAGTTCCGCCATTATTTTTGCCGCGCAGGAAGGAGGTTTTTTCGATAATCGTAAAATAAAGCCCTCATTGCTTTTGGTAAAGCGATATACCTCATTCGACGAACTGCTGATCAATAGAAGTGTGCTCGCGTCAAAGCCAAATGATGCCGCAGCCCTCGCTAAAATTTCAGGAGTTGCCATTATTCGAACCTCCACGTTGAACGATTCCCGGCCAGGTACAACTACTTTACAGGAAATTCCCCCATAGTTATAGACTTATCTTTTTGTCTGTAATAATCTATAAATCGAACGCGAAGTCTTTTTTCCTTCGTACCTTTCATAGCACTGCTCGTTATTTTATAAAGCTTGATCGGCCCCGTCGCTACCTTACGTTGATTCGCCACAACATCGACCGGTTCTCAGGCGCATTCGCTTCCAAAAACTCCGTAATCGCAGCCACGATCATTTTACCGACCCCTTTCGAGGGAAATGTTGCGAGGAACCAAAAATCCGCGAATCTGCTTTTGTAACATAATGACCAGGCCGTTCTACATAAAATTACAAAGCCATCGGAAACCGAAAAAACGGAAGGCCCCGTCTTTAGCCCATAGGTGTGTGTATCCGTCCCATATTCACCGTTTTTTACGAGTTCGACATCTTCTGGAAGCAGTTAAAACCGTTCCAAGGAGGAAAATTGGGCATGTATCCATCTTACCCGTATTACGGCTCGGAGGTGCAGTGCAAACAGGTTCCGATCACGTTTCCGCCGCAAAAGCAGGATCGGCAGCCGGGAATTGAATCGATCATGAACCCTCGACCTATCGCTGAAAATCCTTATTATAAGGGATCCGGAAAACTAGCGAACAAAATCGCGGTGGTAACGGGAGGAGACAGCGGGATTGGGCGTGCCGTCTCGATCGCATTCGCCAAGGAAGGCGCGGATGTGGCCATCGTCTACTATAACGAACACCAAGATGCAGCCGATACGAAAAACAGAATCGAGCAGCTGGGGAGACGGTGTCTTTTAATTTCAACCGATTTGAAGGAAGAAAAAGCATGCCGTGAGGCGATCGGAAAAATCGCCGGGGTTTTTGGCAGAATCGACGTTTTGGTCAATAACCATGGAGTTCAGTTTCCCCAAAAAAGCATCCTTGACATATCGGGGGAGCAGCTTGAATTCACGTTCCGCACCAACATCCTCTCCTTTTTTTATTTGACCCAGGCGGCGCTGCCTTATATGAAGGAAGGAAGTTCGATCATTAACACCGCATCCGTGACGGCTTATCGAGGAGAAAAAACGTTGATCGATTATTCTTCGACAAAGGGAGCCATCGTTTCGTTCACGCGTTCGTTATCCCTGAATTTGACAGATCAAAAAATCCGCGTCAACGGCGTCGCGCCCGGCCCCATATGGACTCCGCTCATCCCGGCTTCTTTTTCCCCGGACAGAGTCAAGCATTTCGGCGCCGACGTGCCCATGAAACGAGCAGGCCAGCCTTTTGAGCTGGCGCCCGCTTATGTCTATTTGGCCTCTGACGACGCTTCGTACGTATCGGGACAAATTCTTCACGTAGGCGGCGGAGAAATGGTCGAATCATGATACGAGCTTTCGCCCTACCGGTCCGAATGAATTTACTGTATTTTGATAAGATTCTTTGGAAAAGCTTAACAGCGCCTCCCGATTCCGTGGAAGACGCTTGTTATCGAGCACATATGTTCCTTCAGAAAACGAAATGCCGAACCGGGGACGCTGCCGTTTTTTTCGAGGTACCGCCGATTCAGCTCGCCCCGTCTTTTTCTTCTCCCCAGACCCTGAAATTTTCGCTGCACGTAGTACGCGTGACTTTCAGGTATTGGTGTCTCGTAATGTTCGAACCGATTTCGGAGGCGCCGTTCCCTTTCACATGGATGCAATTTTCAGGGATCGGCGTTCTCTTCCCGTCTTGCCCGACATAAAAATATTGGTCCGTTACCGTTCCGTAATCCATGTCCGGATTGGAGGTGTCGTAGGTCCCGTCCGCCCGGATCGGAATGACATCGTATTTGCCTTCTTTTTCAAGCCTTGGCGCGCCCGCAACGTTGTAATTGACCTGTATGTTGCCCTCGAAACCTTCAGGTATCAAAAATAGGTCGTCCGTCGTTGTCGTTTTGGTCAAGGAAGCAACGGCAATCCCTAACATGATACTGACTCCAATCGCCGTGAATATCGTACCCGAAATAAACCTGCGATTACTTGACACGGTACATCTTCCTCCCCTCGCCATCGATCCTTGAAAGCAAAGCTTCTACTTGATAGTACTTTTTTTCACTTCCAGATCCCGGTCGATTCCCTGCGCCGCAATTTGACGCGTCGGTTCGAGTCCTATTGGGACAACCTCAATTCGGATGTAAGGTCCCCGTACTCGTTTAACGCTTTTTGGTTTGGGAAAGTTGCGGAACATATCATGGATATCCGTCTCTTTGAAATTCAAAAAAACAAACTCTTCCCCAATCATCGGCTTCTTGAAATCTCCATCGGTAAAAACGACGGCCCGCAGTATGACTCGGTTAGGCATCCTGTTGACCCCTTCAACAAGCCGCCAAAGCTGGTCCGTCTGACCGGAATCGGTCTTTTGAATTACTTCGGCCCCATGAGAAGCTGAACCTTCCAAAATGCTGACTTTTTCCGCACAGTCGCTCGGCCGTCTCCATAATGCTGAAGCCCTTCGTTCAAAATAAAACCGTCCTGGCACATGCCAAGACGGTTTTCATCACTCTTGTTCATCCATTAAGATTCTGCGTACAGACTTTTCAAATAAACAATATCCACAAGCAAAGCTTGCGCAAACGAATCATCGATCTTTTTGCCGCTTAACGCCCGAACTTCATTTTCCAAGGCGTTTAATGCATTGAGGGTTGTTTTCCCGTCAGTGTTCTCGATCCGATTGATTTTGACTAGCAAGCTATTCGCAATCCCTTGATGATGAATCCATCCTTTTTCGCTTCCAAGCTGAATCGCCTCCTGCAAATGCCGCAGGTCCGTCGTTACGAGAAAGCGATAATGACGTACGGCTTCGTTACCGGCTACGTCGACAGCCTTGACTTCAATCCAATGATCACCGAACGATAAATCGTAGGGTTCCAGAGCGATCTCTTGCCCCATCGCCATACCATCCAGCTTGACCGTAACGGATCCTAGTCCGCTTAACGCATCCGTCGCTTCTATAGCCGCATGGAACGCATCCGTCCGATAGACCGTTTCCGTCACCGTAGCCTGGATGTCGGGAGCGGTTTGATCGATCGTAAACGAAACCGATTTTTTCGGCTCTGTGTTGCCCGCCTTGTCGATGGAACGATACTCGATCGTGTAGGCTCCTTCGGATTCCGCATACACGCTGCGGCTCACCGTCGACCACTCGCCGTCTCCCATTCGAACTTCGGTTCGTTTCACTCCCCAGCCTCCCGGCTGGTCTTCCGCCGTAAACTCGAGCTTAACCGGTTCCTTATAAAAGGCGGAAGGCTCCGTGCTGCCGTTGAGATGAACCGTCGTAACGGGCGGGGTCGCATCCATGCTCACGATCTCCAGATAGGGGGCATAAGCACCGTTTTCGTTCTCCTTGCTCCGCACCGTAGCGTACAAGTCGGAGTTGACTTGCTGCAGCGCCAAACTGACCGTTTTATCCCCCTTAAGCTGCGATCGCACATATTCCGTTACGTCGAATGTTCTCCACTGCTGCTCGCCGGCAAACGTAACCGTATCCAGCTGCCTCCCTATGGCCGGGATGTTGTTCCATGTCAGCGAATTTTCATGCCAGGCATCGTCATTGACTTCAAAAACGCCGATCGTGGACACCGTTCCGTTCGAATCGCTCGTGGCGCCGAAAACATTCAACTTCACGGCGTATGGCTCATGCTCATAAGAACCGAGATCGAATTTCAGCAGCGCTTTCCTGGCATAACCGGAGCTGCCGTTGCGAATGTCCAACCAATTGGACGCTCCGAAATTTTGCCCGGCATAGGCACCGTTCCGGACGTAAGCGTCTTCTCGGACATCGATCCGCTGCTTGGCGGATTCGTCAGGCTGCGGGTCTTCCAAATCGCCCGGTTCGGCAGAAGGATCGATCTTCCAACGGACCGTATGGCTTTTCCCTTTGGAACCCGCGGTGTTCACCTCGATCTGAATGGTCGGCGATGTCCTAAGCACGGTCACCGCCGGATCTTTGGCAATCTCCTGAAGCGCCGCGAAGCCGAGGTCGACTCTTACTTTCGCTTGCTTCTGCGTTGGATCGGATACGGCCACAGCCAGTTCCCCGCCCTGCGCTTTCGCCATGACCGACGCCGGGTTCCGGGCCCGGATGAAGCCGACGGTGCCCGGGCTCCAGAAGTTTGCCGCCGTAATGCCAAGCGAAGCTTCCTTCACCGCCTGCACTTCCGCCGTGTTGCTTAGCGTCATCATATCCGGATGAGAGCTGTAAGCCGCGGTATCCTCAGCGTTTTTTCCGGGCAGCAGAACATATTCGTAGGATTGATTGGCCGGATTCGTTCCGTGATGAACAGCAAGGCTAAGGTAATTCCTTGTGACCGGGTCCGGCGACCCGTCCGGATGGATGTCCCGCCATGCGCCGGTACGGGATTCCCGCAGCCCTTCTACCGTCGCTGCTTGCGGAAAGTAGTACCCGATTCCGGTCTCGTCTTCCTTGCCGTTCAGATGCGCCCAACGAACCCCGCTCATCGATTCCGACCAGCCGATCTGCGACGGCTTCGCTTCGCCGTTGACGATCAGTTCATTGTCTCCGCTGCCGTTCAGCATCCGGTTCTCGACAACCGTTTCCACGCGGCGGTTGTCCGTGCTTGTCAGCCCCGCGCCCAACGCCACGATTTCGTCGTCGAACATGAACCAGGATTTTCTGCCGGACAGCGTGCTGTTGTCCGGATCCAGATCCATGCCTGCCGCGCCGTACAGCCCATCAAGAGAGGAGCCGCCCACCCAATCCTTGGTTGATGTTTTGCCGGCGGCCCGGGTCGCGCCGTCGGACGTCGTTCCCGGCAGGCGATAGGCGTTGACGGTCGGCCAAAACGCATCGAGATAAGGCATGTCGCGGTTGTACAGGTATGTCATCCCTTCGCCCGTGTACCATCCCCTTGGATTTTCTTTGCCGCCAATGCCGTTTTCGTAATTGGCAATGCGGGTCGACGTCATGCTGAGACCAAACGCATAACCCGGACGGAAATGAACGACCCGGTCCATGGCCGAAAACTGCTTATGCAGCACAAGGTCTTCTCGCGCCGGAACCGACGGGTCGCTTAACAGGTTTTGTAGCAGCGTAATATCGGCAAGCCTTAGGCCGTCATACGGGTTTTGCAGCGACGGATCGGATTCAATGCCGGCTTTGACCATGCTTTTGAAGCGGCTCGACAGCTCCGGCGGGGCGAATTCCGAGAGGCGAAGCACAGGAATGAGCCACCCGCGTTTGCTTTCCCCGCTGCGCGATATCGCCCTGCCGTATACCATGTCCATCATTCTGCCGCGGTAAATAAGCGGTTCATAGGAGTCCGTCACCCACCGGTACATGTTGCCCAGATTCGGATCGGTAACGGGCCAGGACGAACCGTCAAGCAGCGTCAGCAGCTTCGCCATATCGCCGATCAACACGCCGCCGTAACTTCCGGTATAGGCGATATTGTTATGAAACACAAACGAGCCGTCTTCGTAAAATCCGTCGCCTTTGGTGACGTACGGAAGCACTTGGCCGACGGCGTCCCGGCCTTCTTTGATTTTATCCCCGTTTTCCGTATTGATGCCCCGGAGCACGACGGCGAGCGCTTTATCCAACCGATTGGCGCCCGTTTCGGCCAACGTAGGGGAATTCGTCCGTTTGGTCGGATCGGGGCAAAACCTGTCGATCGCTTTCGTGTAGTTGGCGATCTGGGCCGGCGACAACTGATCATGAAGCAATACCATCATATCGCCGAGCGATTGCGGAATTCCGATCTCCCACTCCCACCAGTTGCCGGTTTCACGCTTCGATTCGTTATACCGGTTGGCATAGAGCCAGTCGAGACCGCCGATAATGTCGTTTTTCAGCGCTTCGTTCCGGTAATGGGAGGAACCTGCCGTCGCCCAAGCGATCGTCATGTCCCTGAGACGGTTGTACGCCGACGCGGCGTCCACGGCATCGGCCGACCCCTTGAGATCGCTCCATAAGTACGTTCGGCCCGTTTCCTTTTGCATCGTGTCCCAGAAGCCCGTGCCCGAAGCGTTCGTCACTTTGGCGTCAATGGATGCCACCGCTTTTGCGATATTCGGATCATTCGGATCATACCCGCTGCCGATTAAATAAACGGACCATTTGCTGCGCAGAAGCCCGAATTCGTCGGCCGCTTGCGGCTCGGCGGCTGCCGCGGAGGCTGGTACGCACCAAAGCCCCCAAATCAACAGCGCCGACTGAATGCATAGAAGCAGTCGTTTTCCCATTAGCTCAACCTCCCCAAGGATAAAATACTATGCTATTATAAAGTCCGGAAACCGCTTACAAGATGTTGATCTTGCCCACTTCATAATACGATCTTGCTTCTTTAACGCTTACATGAACGAAAGGAACGAATGCGATGAACTTTGGGGAGCGTTACCGCACGATTGCACATTCGCCCAGCGAAAATGCCCGAAGGTTTCTATTTTGCGTGCACGATGTCGGCTGGTTCGACTGTTCGCCTTGTTACGGAATGAATCGGACCTACTATTATTACCAGCTTAAGTACGTCGTTCGCGGCTCCGGACGGGTCATTTGGCAAAACCGCAGTTTTGAGGCGCAAGCGGGCGATATCTTTTTTTTGGATTTGACGCAAAAACATCAATATCACACCAACCCGCACGATCCTTGGGAGCTGCTATGGGTCCGCTTCGACGGGGTCCAGGCCAAAGAATATTTCGATATGCTCGGCGGCATGGACGACCCCATTTTCCGTACGGGTGATCCGGAGCGGATGAAAAAACATTTCGCTGATCTGTTCGAGTTGTTTCAAAACCGACCGGCAGGCATGGAATTGAGCGCATCATGCATCCTTACGAACATTCTGACCGACATGGCGCTCGGCAACATCGACCGGATCACGACGCGGCTGTCAAATCCACGCCTTGGGTACCCCAACGAGATCCAAACCGCCGTCTCCTATATCGAAAGCCATTACTCATGCCCGCTTAAGGTCGAAGACATCGCCAATCACGTGCATTTAAGTCCCTATTATTTTTCGCGGCTGTTCCGCAAAGCGACCGGCTGCACCGTCATGGAATACATCATGAAACACCGGGTGCAGGAGGCCAAAAGGCTTCTCGCCGACCCCAGCCATGAAATCGGGACGGTCGCGGAGCTTGTCGGTTTTTGCAATCACAGCTACTTCGCCAAACTGTTCGCCAGGCATGTAGGGGTATCGCCCAGCAGGTATCGTCAATCCATTCGGTAGGGGGCTTAGAACATCAACCGCTTGATTGAAATGATATACTGTGACATGGCTTTATTTTCCTGTTATGATTCGTTTCGCTGAAATGGCTCCTCCCGCTTGTCTGGCTCTGAGAGTTGAACCCCGAGACGTGTAGGGCTTTGGGTTCTTTTTTTTGCGCCGAAAGCACCAAACGTCTCCCATTGAGAGGCAGGACAAAATGATAGCGTTTTCATAAAAAATATCAACAAGTAAACCTTTCGAGGGATTTGGAGGGAATTGGCCGAAAGTCCCCTCCTTTCGTAAAAGAGGACAATGGAACAATTCAAGCCGCGAAATGATTCTTTAGCATCAGAAGGAAAAAAAAGGAATGTGTCCCATGCCAGCGAAGATCTTAAACATCCGAAAAACAATCGCATGATCGCCACCTGGAAGGATGACAAACCAAATTCAGGAGGGAAAATGAGATGAAAAGATCGAAATGGCTGCTTCACATCGGACTGCTCGGCACCTTGTTTGTGTCGGGATCGGCGACGGCGCTTGCCGAAGAGGCCGAGCTTGTGCCGATCGAATCGCTGAAACCTGCTGTCCCGATGGACAAACCGGTCCTGACCGGTACGGGCGGTCCCCTGATTCTGAGCGACTCGCCGGAATCCCCGAAGACGGAAGGCGCGTATTATCGGGATTCGGTGACGGGATCGTTCCGGGTGTTTTGGCATCATCAAAACATGACCGGCGAACCGCTTACCGTCGCCGTGGCGGTGACCAACGAATCCGATGAGCCCGTCATGCTGTTTTCGAACGGAATCGGTCTTGCCACGGACTATTACCCGGACGTTGCCGGACAGAACGCGCTTGCCGATTTCATGGGCGACCAAGCGGCGCAAAAAAAGGAAGCGATCCTGCAGCCGGGCGAAAGCTACTACCTGACCGCCCTAACGGAGCATACGCATACCGCAAGCGGCATCGCCAATTTTACCGCTTATACGCAGCAAGGGCATAAGGACGCCAAAGTGACGGTAACTACGCTGGGTTATAAGGAACAGCCGGCCAACCCGATCGACGTTCCGATCCTGCCGAAGGACATGCATGTCCGCGGCACTTTCCCGCATATGGACCGGACCGGCACGCTTCAGTACAACACGTCCAGCGGCAACTCGCTGATCCGCATCTCCTCGGCGGCCTACGGCCCATGGAGCGACAGCATGCCGGGCGAGTATGAGGAAGGCTGGAACGCGGTCGACGGCGTTACCGCCATCAACAACGGGAACTATGGCGTCATGTACCGCCTGAACGTCGCCATCCATAACGAAGAGGACGCAAAGCGGGTCATTTCGGTATATGATAACCCGTCGGGCGGCGCCGGGCATTACGTCATCGGCTGGGGCAAGGACCTGCTGCAATCGCCGTTCGTAAACTATCAGAAAGCCTGGAAATTCACCGAGTTCACGGTCAACAAAAAAGGCAAAACCGTGGCGGCCGAACTGAGCTTGACCGGCGGCGCCGCCGGACCTCAGACGCTTTATTTTACCAATCGCGGCGCGAAGTGATTCGACTCCTCATGCAGCGGCTCAGGCTCCCGGTCAAATAGAGACAAGGAGCTCAAGGCACGGATGCCTTGGGCTCCTTTTAAGCGTTGCTTGCCTCTGTACATATGTTTGGCGAATCCGAATCGGCTGCAGGCATAAAGCCCGTCAGCAGCGCCCCGCCTTCCGGATGATTCCCCGCCTCCAGATCGCCTCCATGCCTGCGGACGATTTTCTGCGAAATGGTTAACCCTAACCCGCTGCCTCCGGTCGAACGGTTTCGGGAACTTTCGCCGCGGTAAAGAGGTTCAAACACCCGCTCCAACTCTTCCGCAGAAAAGCCCGGCCCCGTATCGCGGATCGCAAATTTGACCCGATCCCCCACTTTAGCGCATTCCACGTGAATTTCGCCGCCGGGAGGCGTATGCCTGACCGCATTATCAAAAAGATTGCTCATCGCCCGCTCCAATAAATGCTCGTCGCCGCTGACGAAGCAATTTTCCTCGGCATAGCTCGATATCGATATGCATTTTTGCCGGGCATACGGATTCACGCTTTCGACGGACTTCCGGAGGACATGGCTCAGATTCACGATCCCGTTGTTTAGTTCCGTATCCAGGTATTCCATCTTGGCAAAGGCAAACAGGTCCTCTACCAGCCGGTCCAATTGCGCCGATTTTTCCTTGCAGACCGCCACATATTTGGCCATTTTCTCCGGCGACCTTGCGATGCCTTGCTCCAGACCGTCCAGATACCCCCGTAGAGCAAAAAGCGGCGTCCGCAAATCATGCGCGACGGCTGCAATCACGAACCGCCGTTCTTCTTCCAGTGCCGCCTGTTTCCGGGAGGCTTGCTCAAGGCCCTCCAACATGACTTGAAAACCGTCGCGCACTTCGGCGATTTCCGCGATTCTGGAGCCGGGCAGCCGGACGTCCTCATCCCCTGCCGCAATCCTCCTTGCCGCCAAGCTCATTTTTTCCAAGGGCTTCAGCAAAAATCTTCGCATCTCCATTCCGACGACAAAAAAGGCAAGCAGCAATCCGGCGAGGATCGAAATCCCCCCGACTCCGAGGGACTTTGGCATGTAAATGGCAACCTTTCCTATCAATCGGCCGTTCTCGATCAGCGAAAATCGTTCGGCCGCCGACATCGCTCCGCGCCGCGCGGCATTCGACCGGTATATTTCCCGGCCCGAGGCGGATGTAATGACCGCATCCATCTTTGCTTGCAACAGCTGCGCATCCAGTCGGCGCTGCCATTCGGGGTCTTGCCATTCCCCCGGGTTCGATTCGATCATGCGGATCGTTTCGCTCAAATTTCTTTGCTGAATTTCGTTTTGCGGCCCCTGTTTAGAAAAGCTAAACGTGTTGGTTTGCATAAAGTGAGCCGTAACATAGAAAATCCACGGCACCGCAAGGATGAAGAAAAAGCAGAGCAGCGTAAACGTACGAATGCGAAGCGTTCTCATGTTATCCTCCCTCGAAGCGGTAGCCAACTCCCCAGACGTTGACCAGGAATTGCGGGCTGTTCGGGTCCGCCTCGATCTTCTCCCGCAGCCGGCTGAGATGAACCCGAATCGTATGCTTATCGCCCACCCCGTCCCAAAACTTGGCAAGCAGCTGTTCATATGAAATTACATGCTTGGGATGTTCGGCAAACAATTTCAACAACTCATATTCTTTCGGCGTCAGTACGACGCTTTGCCCGTCTACCAGGACTTCCCTGGCAGTAAGATTCAGCTTGAGGCGGCCATAGTCCAACATCTTAGCCTCTATAGGCTGCCGGTAAGACGATCGCCGCAATACGGCTTTCACCCGGGCAACGATCTCGCCGGGCGAAGCGGTTTTAACGATATAATCGTCGCCTCCCAGGGTCAGCCCCCGGATCTTGTCCACATCGTCGCCGCGGGCGCTCAAAAAAAGGATCGGAACGCTGCTTTCCGCCCGAATCCGCCGGCACAGTTCAAACCCGTTTTGTCCCGGCATCATGATGTCCAAAATCATGCAGTCTATCGCCCCCTGCTCAAACGCAGCCCATGCCTGAGCGGAGTCGTATGCGGTTATAACATTAAAATTGTCGTTTTCCAAAAAATCCCTCAAAAGTTCGACGATACTTGGGTCGTCGTCTACGACCAGGATCGTAGGCAAATCGCTCATGAACATCCCACCTTTGCGTTCTAGTTTACCATGTTTTCCGGGGGCATCTCATGGTAGTTGATCGTTTGTGATGAATTGTTTATTGTTTCGTGACTTTTGGATGCATGAAAAACGAAAAAAAGCAGCCGATCGCTCTGGATCGACTGCCTGTGCATGATTTATCAAACGATCCCCTCCCTAAAACAAGTCGGGAAATCGGATGTTTTTATGCCGAAACTCATTTTTTTAGTGGTACAAGCGCTTCCCCTTCATAGGATAAATAAAGAGGATTTGAATAAGGGGGTTACCGAATCTTGAACATATGGATAAGCCATTTCCTGCTTGGACTTTCGCTGGCTGCCCCGATTGGACCCATCAATGCCGCACAGATGGACCGGGGACTCAAGGGAGGTTTTCTGCATGCCTGGCTCGTCGGGCTCGGCGCCATGGCCGCCGACGGCATTTTTATGCTGCTCGTGTACTTCGGTTTTATTCATTTTCTGAATATCCCGTTCATGAAAACCTTTCTCCTGCTTTTCGGCTTTTTTATCCTGACCTATATCGGAGTGGAAAGCCTGATCGCGGCGGGAAAACCGGGGATGGAAACCCGCGGCGGAAGCGAATCGCATGTCAAATCGTTCAGTGCCGGCTTCGTGATGTCCATCTCCAACCCCCTCTCCATCCTGTTCTGGATGGGAATATACGGATCGGTTCTGGCGGATATGATCGCCAAATACGATGCCAAGGGAGTGCTGCTCTACAGCTGCGCCATCATGGCCGGCATCATGCTGTGGGACGTGGCGATGGCCCTGGCCGCCAGCATGTTCAGGCGGATGCTCACCGAACGCCTCATCAAAGGCATATCGGTCATCTCGGGGTTGTCGCTCATCGGATTCGGCCTTTATTTCGGCTACGAGGCATGCCGTATTTTGTTCTTCCGCTAACGTCGGGAATGTTCCCGGTTCCTTCTTCGGACGCTTCCTTGTTGGGCCCATCGGCTTTGTTCCAGAAATGGCGCATGATCAGCGTGACGCATCCAATGACAACGATAAACCCGAGGCTGATAAAAAAGCCGGGGCGGCTGATTTTGTGAAAAAGCGTGCCGACCAGCGTGAAGCCGATCAGCGCCATGCCGATGTAACGTTTGATTTTGCCCCAACCGGTGAGCTTCAGCAGCTTCCCGGACGTCAGCAGAATGAACAGCCAGTTATACAGCAGCATCAGCCCTGCCGCCGTCGTGATGTATTCGTATACTTTTTTGGGCATCAAAAGAGCGAATACGACGGAGGCTAACAGCCCGGCGGTCGTTAATCCGATGGCTGGCAGGGGCTTTTTCCCTTCCTTCTTCTTCCCCTTGACGAAAAACCTCGGCGCATCGCCGTCGCTTGCAAGCGTCACGACCATGGTGGTCACCGCGAACAAAGAAGCCGTCATGGTCGAGAAACCGGCAATGATAAGCACGGCGTTGAATACATGCGGAACAAACGCGAGTTTATAGTCGACGAGGGCCACGACAAACGGGCTTTCCTCGGCGGCATACGAATTCCATGGCTCAAGGATCAAGGCCAGTCCGATCGAGATGACGTAAATGGACGCCAACAGCAAAAGCATGACTTTGCCGGCCTTCGGCGCTTCCTTGGGATCCTGAAGCCGCATCGTCATCAGCCCGAGAGCTTCCAGACCGCCATAGCCGTAAAACGCAAAAATGAGTGCCGCCCAAAAGCCGACAAAACCATTGGGAAGCCAGTCTCCGGGAAACGCCGGGCCATGGGCGGCGGTTTTGAACACTCCCGTTACCGCGAGAACGGCGATCACCAGGAACATGAATATGGCCGCGATCTTCATGACCGCGAAAATGCTCTCCATCCGCTCAAAACCTTTGGTTCCGATAAAAATGATCACAAGCCCCAATATGCCGTATCCGGCCGCGAAGCACCACATCGGCACCTGGGGAAACCAAAACCGCGAGAACAAAGCAAGCGCCGTTAATTGGCTTCCCATAATGAGCAGCTCGGACGACCAGTAGACCCAACCGCTGCCGAATCCCGCCCAACGCCCGAAAGCTTTTTTGGCATAAGAACGAAAAGAACCTTCCATCGGGTCTTCGGCCGTCATTTGGGACAGTTTGTCGTACACCAAAAAGGCCCCGAAAGCGGCTAATGCGTATGCAATGACTGCCGAGGGCCCGCCGATTTGGATGGCAATATGGGAGCCAAGGAAAAACCCCGTCCCTACGGTGCATGCGACCCCCAAAAGCGACAGTTGCCACCATTTCAGCTTTTTTTCTTTTGTATCGGAGCTGTTTCCTCGAGCCATAACGAACTTCCCTTCTCGATATCATTGAACCTGTTTATCATCCCCAAAAGCTTACATCTTATGTGCACTTTTCCGGAATCGGTTATGAGCTTCCTTCCCTGGTCCCTCGCTGATCCCGCCTGGCTGTTATTCCGTTGCAACCGTCTGGCCCATGGGCTCAATCATGGATAACGAATGTCTATGTATATGAAAAACCTAACAAAAACTAATTTTTTGCATCATGTCCCTATATCGGAATCTATGATAGGCTAACTTAGAATGCCTAAATGAGCCATGGATCCTTTGAGCCGTACAATCCAACAGTGACGACAACAAGCCCATCGTTCAGGATCTGGGAGGATGTTGTGCCAGGATTCGAATATGGGGAGGTTGTAGACTGAGATGAAAAAATACGTTCTATTGATGGCAGCCCTGATTGTAAGCGCCTCAATCCTTCAAGCTTGCGGCTCCGGGCCGGAGATTTCCACAAAGGCGTCCCCGAGCAATTCCGGCAGTCATGCCGACAAAGGCAATTCGGCGGCTCTTCAAGGCACCAATCCTCCGGAGACGGTTCAGTCATCCAATGTGCCTGCCGGGGATCAGCATGATTCAACCGCAGCCGCTTCCGCAAAAACGGACCGCCCTTCCGCCTCCGATGATGGTTCCGCCATTCCTGCCGCTCATTCCGGGACGGCCGAAGATGACTCGGCTTTTTCCGTTGTTTATCATGACGGCTATAAAACGATCGTGATTTTTGATGAATCGCAAATCGAAAAGATGACCGGCTTGCGGATCGACCCGGCTTCGATCGGAGACATCATTAACAAGCTAAAGCAAGAGAAAACCTGGACAGACCAAGCGCCTCTTGCCCCATATGCCAAACTCATTGCCGAAGCGGCCGGAACCGAATCGAACCGAATCCGGTCCATTTTAAATAAAATGATCCAAAGCAAGGTTTCGGGTTTGCGATTGTATATTTCCCATAGCAAGCACAACGGAGAGGCCCATTTTGGGACGAATAACGGGAATCATTAAGGGAGATAGCGGCTGTCGCTTTCCCCGGTACGGCGAAAAGCCTCAGGCATGATGCCTGAGGCTTTTTTCCCATCGACAACGTTACAATAGAGGATCCCCGCCTTCGCCAGCCCATGTCATTTCGACGAAAGCGGAAGGCGCGGCAGTCGACGCGGTTTTGGAACCGGATGCATACAGCCCGCCGGCCACGCCCGTCATCGTGTAATCGGTATAAAGCTTGTTGGAGGTGAAATTGGTATAAATCATGGCGCCTGAAATATTGGATGCGTTAACGCCCTTAAGCTCCAAATTGCTGCCGTAAGATACGCCGTCCGAAGCCGTCATTTTATTCGTTTTGAAAGCCTGCCCGGTGGACGCGTTGTTTTGGACCGTGGAATTGATGATTTGCACCTGATTGGTTCGAATGTAAAAACCGTTGTTTCCAACCGACGACTCGGGAACGGTGTTCTGGAAATCGACATTGGCCCCGATCACCTTGATGTGATGCGTGCCTTCCTTGAAATCGAAACCGTCGTTTACCGTCCGGACGGCATTGCAATTCAAAAACGTGATATACCCGCTTTGGTCCGGATTCGGGCTTGTCGTCCAGTTTTGATCGGCGTCTCCGACGTAAAAACCTTCCCCGAATTTGCCGCCCGTTCCCGTCCCCTGTGCCGTACTGTCCGAGATGAGCCAATACTGGCTGTTTTTGCGTATTTTGAACCCTTCCCCTTTGGTGTTTTTGACGGTCACGTTGGTCACGAATCCATGCGATGCCTCGATCAACAACCCTTTGTTGGATTGGGAGTTGGAGTCGATCGTCACGTTTTCCAGCTTGTAATAATTGTTTTTGATATGGAATGCCGCGTTGCCGGCCCAACCGGTAAACTTGAACGTGGCGCCGCCGCCCGTGCCGCGGATCGTGATGTATTGGCCCGCCGCCCCGCTTACCGAGGTCGCAATGGTCCCATTGGACACGTTGTAGGTCCCCGTTACTTCGATCACGTCGCCGGGGCTTGCGCTGGACAAGTAACTCCGCAGGGTCGCGACGTCTCCCGCCGGTACGGATTTCGTTGCTGCCTTCGCCATTCCGCCCGGATAGAAGGCCCAAACCAGGGCGAAACATAATAAAAATACCATGCCAAACCTAATCGGAGAGCGCGTCATCATGAACCAACCTCCCATTCTTCGAATCACCCGACTCCCATCATGCGAACGGACTTCATGGATTTGTTCCGGCCTGCATAAAAAAGAAGCACCAACTCCTTCACCGTTTTTTCTTGTTTAAGCGCTTTAATTATAAATCGGCCCCAATAACAGAAAGCGGTCCAAAAATATCATTTTTTCATCCGCATCCGGTACCTGTGCGGGGTTTCGCCGTATTTGGTTTTGAATAAGGAGATAAAATAGGACGGGTAATTGAAGCCGGTCAGCCTGCAAATTTCTTCGATCGTCAAGGATGGGACAGCCAGGAGCATTCTGGCCTCTTCGAGGCGCTTATCGTTCGTGAAGGCGGTGATGCTGATCCCCATCCGCTCTTTGAACGTCTTCGATAAATAGTTCGCGGAGAAATGCAGCTCGGCAGCCATGTCGTTTAGCGTAAACGGAAGGTTGTAACGCTTGTCGATCCATTTTGCGATCCGTCCGACCAGCTCTTCCCGGCCCGGGGCTCCTCCATCCTGGGGGGAAACGCTTGGGCCAGCCATGTAGATCCGGCTAACGAAATATTCTAAGAACTGGAACGAAAACAAGGTGACGGCTTCCACCCGGAAGCTTGGCGGCACGACGGCCAGCGTCTCCTTTAATTGCATAAACCGCCCTTCAAGGTCCGAGGCATGGTCCGGCAACAAATAAAATACCTGGCAGGCCCGCTTATGTTCCAAAAACGAATGGAAAGCGGATGCAAGATTCGGCAGCGCATGGAGGAAACGTTCAATGACGGAGCTTTTGATTTTCAGAAGGGTTCGGATATACGCCGGGGGAACCTGCACTTTAATTTCATGGATTTGAAAAGGTTTGACGACGACCAGCGTGGAGGGCTTCAAAGGGAACATCCGATTATTGATGACGTATTTGCCCGTGCCTTCAAGAACGTACAAAATCTCCAACCCTTCGTGGGCGTGAAAATATTCGACCGGCTCCGTGTGCACGCCTTGGAATTCGAACAAGTATGCATTGTCCTGCCAGCGAATGGCATTATGAATTTTCATGCCGCACCTCCCAGAGAATCGATATGGTTTTTCCCCGTCAAGATTCTACATTGTTGCAGCACGGTTCAATCGACCAACAGCATCAACCGGCAAAACGTCGCGGGGTCTCTACCATGATAAATCTACGCGCACTTCGGCATTTCATGAATTCTCCGGGAGAGGCGGGAACAGATTATGTTTATGACAGCCCTGATCTTGGATAAAGCCGGTACATGGACGCTTCGTCATCCATTGATTGTGCGATCCATATCGCTGTCGGGGCCGCATACCAAAGCGACATTCATAACGGGTTTGCTCAAAACTTATTCCTCCAATTTTATCCGTCACGGGACGGCTAGAATAAAAAAAGCCGCGGGCATCGCGGCTCACCGTGCGTTCAATTCATTCAAGCACCGTACGGCCAAACGTTCGTAAAACTTCGCCGCGGGCAACAGGGCCGCTTCGTCCGGTTCAAACTTCGGATGGTGCAGCGCATAGGGCGAACCGGAGCCGACGTTCACGAATGCGCCCGGAATCTGCTGCAGGTAATAGGAAAAATCCTCTCCCCCCATGCTTGGTCCCACCACCTTGGTGATGAAACCGGACTCTTTGGCCGTATCGAGCGCAAAACGGGCCCAATAGGCGTCATTGATCGTAGCGAGCGGTCCCGGATACCATTTCAACTCGGCCGATACGCCCGCGGAGGCGCCGATGCCTTCGATAATCTGCCGAATCGTCTCCGGAATGCGCTGCTGAACCTCCACGTCCAGCGTTCTGACCGTTCCTTCGAGCTCAACGGTACCGGGGAGCACGTTCCAGGTATTGCCGCCGGAGATGCGGGTCACGCTGACCACGACGGCGTCCAAAGCGCTGACGCGGCGGCTGCTGATCGTCTGCAGGGCCATAACGATTTGGGAAGCAGCGACGATGGCATCGGTTCCTTTTTCGGGCGTGGCTGCATGCGCCCCGATTCCGCGAATGAGGATTTCGAAGCGGTCGACGCCCGCAGTGATGGCGCCCTCGCAGCTGCCCAACTCCCCGACCTCTAGTTCCGGGGCATTATGGAGTCCGAAGATGACCGATACGCCTTCCAGTCCACCCGAATTCATCACGTCCCGGGCACCATGGCCGGTCTCTTCCGCCGGCTGAAAAACGATCCTTACCGTTCCTTGAAGCTCATGTTCTTGTTCCTTTAGCAAATAAGCCGCTCCCAAGGCGACGGTCGTATGAAAATCATGGCCGCACGCATGCATTTTTCCCGCAAACCGCGAACGGAACAAAACGTCCGCTTCCTCCTCGATCGGCAGTGCGTCAATGTCTGCCCGCAGCGCCATGATCGGTTCCTTTCCGGTTCCGATCTGTGCGATCACGCCCGTCTTCAGGTCGGGCAGATCCAGCACTTCAATATCCGCTTCCTGCAACCATCGTTTGATTTTCCGCGTCGTTTCGAACTCTTCGTTGGATAATTCAGGTTCTTGATGCAGCTCGCGGCGAATACCGACCAATCGTTCTTCCAAAACCTTTGCCGCACTGCCGTTCGTCGTACCGGATTTCACCATGTTCCTCTCCTCCTTGTTGTTTGCTATGCCATTGAAAAAATAGACTCCTTTCTATGATTCGTGACTCACCTGTTTATCTTTAATGTTATATAAAATGGTAAACAATGGGCAATACATCTCTGCTAAAGTGCAAACCGTGCGGATGCAAAATCATCAAAGAGCTGCTGGACCAAACATCAAACTACGAATAGCCGCAAAGTCGCTTTCATGCAACCTTGCGGCCCGATTTTTCGATCTAAGACAGGTTTTCGCATTCGTTATCAATGACGACCCGATTCAATCTGAGATGTACCGGATTGGCGAGACTGTCGCCCACCGGGCATTTACTTTCCAAAAATTCCACGAATCGTTCCACCTTGTCGGCAGGCGACGGGGTTTTAACGTAAAACGTGTAGCGAATATCGGAATATCCGGGGCGCACTGGAGCGCGGTCAAAAAAACCGTCGAGATCCAGGCTGCCTTCGACCTCAACCCTGAAGTCTTCAAGCTCGATATCGAATTTGGAGGCATAAACCCGGGCTACGATGGATTGGCAAGCTCCGAGAGAAGCAAGCAAAGCTTCGACGGGATTCATCCCCGTGTCCGTACCGCCAAGGCTTGCCGGCTCGTCGATCACCAGCTCGAATTGTCTTGCGTTGGTAACAACCTTCACGCCGTCCTTTAATTGGGCCGTTGCTTTGAACGTCTGGACGTTTGGCATCCATTTCCCCTCCTTCTTCCGGTTCCCTCTATGCAGCCGGTCTTACAACAGCCGCAATTTTAATTCTTACTATTTTTCTAGGATTAATGAAGATTATAATTCCGTTGCAATAACCTGTCAAACAAAATATGTGCATCGCACTTTCATTACAGGTACTTACAAAAAGGCGAGCGCCGCATTTTCGATAAGCTGGACCGGCAACAAAAAAAGCCCCCCGGTCCATAAACCGGAAGGCTCCTCGCGCGCTGTTGACCGGCTTTTCAACCTTTGCCCAGCTCCGCAAACCTCTCCACGTATTGCGCATATTTTTCTTCCCATACGGCTTTCCGCTCCGATACCGTTTTTCCGTCGAGAAGCGCCTCGATCACGTCCAGGCATACGTCCCATCCGGCAATATCCTTCGGCGTATGATCATTGACCGAAACGACGGATTCGACAAAAACGAGGCGGCAGCCCTCCGGCTCCGGAGACAGCTCAAAACGAACGCGGTTTTCCGCCCAAGTGTATTCCAGCACTGCATATGGCTTCAACTCGAGGATCTCGAAATATTCATAGGCCCCGTCCTGCATATCAAACGAGATGGTTCCGCCTTCCCGCAAATCTTCCACCCGCAGTTCGGAAAACCACTGCTTCAGTTTCCCGTTGTCCGTAAGCATCGACCAGACTTCCTCTACCGGATGCTTCAATTGACGCTCCAACCGTACCCGCGTTTCCTGCCCGTCCTGCTCCACCACCGCCAATGGATTCATGGCTTGCCCTCCTGTTCAAAATTTCATTTTAAATCATACAACTTCATCCTATCGAATTCAAACCGGCATTCCGCATTCACCCCTGCTTGTAAGTGCCTTCGATTCATAAGGAAAAAGGCTCCCGCCAGGGAGCCTTTGCTGCCTGGGAGAGCCTTGTTGTAAAAGCCTTCGACCGTTTCGTCGCGTTTTAAGCGACCTCGGCGGGCTTAGAGCACTTTTTGCAAAAAGCTGATGGTACGTTCGTTTTTCGGGCTGCCGAACACTTCTTCAGGCGTGCCGTCCTCGATGATGTAACCGCCGTCCATGAAGATGACGCGATCCGCCACCTCGCGGGCAAAGCCCATCTCGTGCGTGACGATCATCATCGTCATCCCTTCGCGCGCCAGGTCCTTCATGACGCCGAGCACCTCGCCGACCATTTCGGGGTCAAGCGCCGATGTCGGCTCGTCGAACAGCATCACGTCAGGGTTCATTGCCAGCGCGCGGGCGATCGCCACCCGCTGCTTTTGGCCCCCCGACAGCTGGCTCGGGAATGCGTCCGCCTTGTCGGCGAGTCCGACCCGCGCAAGCAGCTTCATCGCCGTCTCACGGGCTTCCTTCGCATTCATTTTTCCCAGCTCCATCGGAGCGAACATAATGTTCTTCAGCACGCTGAAATGCGGAAACAGGTTAAAATGCTGGAATACCATGCCGATGTTTTCGCGTGCCTTGTTAATATCCGTTTTCGGATCGTTCAGGTCCTGGTCATCGACGATGACCTTGCCTTCCGTAATGTCCTCGAGCCGGTTGATGCAGCGCAGGAACGTGCTTTTCCCCGAACCGGAAGGACCGATCACGCAGACGACTTCGCCCTGCTTGACCTGCATGTCGATGCCTTTCAGCACCTGGTTGGCGCCATAGCTTTTCTTCAAACCTTCAACCCGGATTTTACCCACGGCGCACCCTCCCTTCGAGATATCCTGAAAGTTTCGTTAACAACGTAATGACGATCAAATACATGATGGCAACTTCTGCCCAGATGGTAAAGGATTCATACGTTCTCGCGATAATGATTTTGCCGGACTGCGTCAGCTCGACCAGACCGATCGCCGACAGAATCGACGTGTCTTTAAGCGTAATGACAAGCTGATTGATAAACGCAGGAACCATGACGCGAATCGCCTGCGGGATGATGATCTTGATCATCGCTTTGCGATAAGGCAAACCAAGCGAACGTGCTGCCTCCATTTGCCCCCGGTCTATCGATTGGATGCCGCCGCGAATGATCTCCGTCACATAAGCCCCCGCATTCAAGCTCAGCGTCAAAATCGCCGCCAGGAACAGCGGCATCGTAAAGCCCAAAGCCTGCGGAATGCCGAAATAAATGAACAGGGCGAGAACGATCAGCGGAATGCCGCGGAACAGATCGACGAACACCGTCGCCACGCCGCGCAGGAACCGGTTTTGTCCCACTTTCATAAAACCGAATATCAGGCCCAGAATAAAGGCAAAAAAGAGCGAGACAATCGTGTACAGAAGCGTCTTGCCGAGACCGACCAGAAGCGGCTGGATCGATCCTAGAATCAACTCCCCGCGGCTTTGCTTTGCCGACACGGCCGCATCTTCGCCAAGATATTTTTCTTTGATGCGGTCATATTCGCCGCTTGCCTTAAGATTGGCCAGGCCGGTATTGAATTTGTCCAGAAGCTCCTTGTTTTTACCCTTGCCTACCGCAAATCCGTAGGAGGCGCCTGCTTCCTTCGGGGTCACGATTTTAAGAGCTTTGCTTTGGGTGGCGACGTAGGCCAGCACTGGAAAATCTTCGAAACAGGCCACGGAGTTCCCGGTTTTCACGTCTTCGTACATTTGGGAAGAATCATCGAACGGGACGATCGTGAATCCGTATTTCGAAGCGATCGATTTCGCGAAGGTGTAGCCTTCCGTTCCGGTTTTGACCGCAACCTTTTTCCCTTTTAAATCGTCGTAGCTTTTGACGGTGTCGTTATTTATGCCGACCGCCATGACGACGCCGGATTCAAAATACGGTTCGGAAAAATCGAACTTTTGCTTCCTTTCGTCGGTAATGCTCATCCCCGCGATCACGCCGTCCACCTGGTTCGACTCCAAAGCCTGAACGGCTGCGTTAAAGCCCAGAGGTTTGATTTCATACTTGAAATTTTGATCTTTGGCGATGGCTTCCATCAGATCCATGTCGATACCAACGTATTTTCCGTTAACGTCCTGGAACTCAAAAGGCGCAAACGTAATGTCGGTGCCGATCACGTAAGTTTTGCCGGAATTCGGCTCCGCTGCGGCGCCTCCCGCCAAACCGGACAAGCCGGTCACCATGAGGAGCAGCAACGTAAGGGAAAATAATGAGAGCTTAATTGATTTCATGTGTCCTCCTCTTCTCGGTCAACGCCGAATCTTAGTCCCCTTCATATTCTCTTTTTGGGAGACGGTACTCTACCGCCCAGAATACTATTTTACCAAAAAAACCATGATTTCTTAAAATACAATTTCAACCAGTTCCAATGGATAAGTTCATGGGAGAGAGGTAATGCATATTTCGGGGCAGGTTAATAATACATTAACCAATATACCAACATTTGCATAGAAAAAGAAACTCCCTTCTGATCCCTTTCCCTCTTTTGCTAAGCTTGAAACGCAAAAATCCCCGCCAGACGATGTCTGACGAGGAATAAGAGATCTAATATTCTCCGAGATTTAAAAGATCATGAACTCTCCCGGCTTTAATGAAAGCAGGCCCTGGTGCCCTTCCCGTCCGAGGAGGGCGACGACCCGATCCGTTTCGGCTTGCGGAGCATGGACCAGCAACGCATGACGGCTCGGCACCTCTTGCAGCATACGGCGGACGTCGTCCATTCCCTGATGGATTTTGTAGCCGATCCGAACCGTCTCGCAAGACATCTCCACGGCTTCGCCGTTCAGCAGTCGGCGGGCAAACGTCCCTTCGCTTGCATGACCCGTAATGACGACGGCATGGTTCGCGTTCGGCGCAAGACGGCTGGCGTACCAACGGGCCCGCGGCGACTCCATCATGCCATCGGTCGTGAAAATAAGCAGCGGATGGTTGCCCTGCAGCCGCCGAAGCCGTTCGTCCTGGCATGCAGGAACATGAAGATAAGGGGAGGACACGGCTTCTTCGATTTGGAATTCGGCCCCAGGTCGCAGCCAATCCTTCCATTCGGCCATCTGGCGAAGCCCTTCAACGATTTCCGGTTCGGCAAGGATATGCCGATTCGGGAAACGTCTTCGCGCCCACAGCAGCAAATCCTGTCCCCGGCCGAAAGCCGGAACCGGCATCAGGACATGTCCCCCTCGTTCCAAAACGTTTTGAGCGAACCGGCCGAGCTGGTCCAGTTTCTGATCCTGCGACTCCTCATCCGTCCCATATGCATTGTCCATGATGGATAAAGATATTCCGGGAGGTTTTCGGTTAAGAGCTGAAGACGTTTCCCCTAAAGAGGACCCATCAGGCGGATCGACGACAAGCAGCCCGGATTCGCGGCTGAAGTCTCCCGAATAAAATAAATGCCGTCCCTCCATATGAATCCGCAGCCAGACGGAACCGAGCATATGGCCGCTCCGCCCCCACCGCAGCCGAAGCCTATCCTGCAGCTGCAGCCATTCGCCTCCGGCAACTTCCTCCTCCAGGATGCGAAAACGCATGGCGGAAATATGCTCTTGGCCATATGGAAGCTCGCCGTTTCGTCCTGCCACGTATTTGCGCCAATGGTCAAAATAATGCTCCAACTGCTTAACCGTTGGCTTCGTTGCCCAAATCTCCCCGCGATAACCATGCTTGTACAACAGAGGCAAGGCCATGGAATGATCCTCGTGGGCATGTGAAAGAAATACCGCCGTCAGACCGGGGATCAGGTTTTCCTCAAGCAAAGGGTATTGTCCGGTCCCTTCCTTTTTGACGCCGCAGTCGAGCATGATCCGATGCTGATTTCCTGTGATGACGTAACAAGAACGGCCATGCTCTCCTGCGCCGCCCCACACTTTCAACTCCATCATCGAGCGGCCCACTTTCTTTGGGAGCCCGCGACTTCGAGAAGAACGAGCAGCAAGGTGGTCAGCCCCACCGAGATGACGGCCATCGCCATCCCGAGCGATACTTGCCCCTGCTCGAACTGGGCGTAGATATACGTGGCCGAGGTCTGCATCGACGGCGGCAAAATGAGCAGGGAGCCGACCAGCTCCCGCGAGGCGATCGTAAAGGTCATCATCCATCCGGCCAGCATTCCCGGAACGATCAGCGGCAGCAGCACCCTGCGGAAAATGTAGCCCGGTTTTGCGCCGAGTACTTGCCCGGCCTGAAAAAGCGACGCGTCGATCTGCGTGAAGGCGCTTTTGACGTACTGCACCGTGTACGGAACGAATAAGACGACATACGTGAGAATGACCATGCCATAGGTGTTGTACAGCGGTATCGGCATCCATGGGGAGTTCCATAACAAAATCAACCCCACGACAAGAACGATTCCCGGCACCGTGTTCGGGAGCAGACTGAATAGATCGAGCGTGCGCTGCCCGCGGGTGTTGGACCTTCCGATCGCGACGGCGAACCAGGTCCCGAGCAGCACGGCGATGGTCGAAGCGGCCAAGGACAGCCACAAGCTGTTCATTAGCGCCTTCATGCTGGGCGAATGCCAGCTGAGAAGCTCTTTGTAGAAATCGAGCGTAAAGTTGTTCCAGGCGAGTCCGACGCCCCGCAGCTTCATCGTGGAAGCCGCTACGATCGAAAAATACGGGATGCCGACCGATGCGATCAGCAGCAGAATAACGTAGATTCCCGCCGACCATTGCAGCCAGCCGGCACCGCGCATGGCAGAACGGCGGACGCCTTTTCCCCCGACCAAGCCAAACGTATATTTTCGGCTCATCACCGACTGCATGTACCAGACCAGCAGGCAGCTTGCCAGAAGCACGGACGACAGCGAAGTCGCCTTGCCGAAATCGATAGGCCAGCTGGAAATGTATTTATGGATTTCGGACGTCATGACTTCGTATCCGATTCGTTTGCCGAACGTAACCGGGGTGCCGAATTCCGCGATCGTTTTGACAAAGATGAGCATCGCGCCCATGCCGAAGGCCGACAGCAGCAAAGGAGCGATCACCCGGCGGAAGCGGTAGAGAAACGGCGCTCCCATCACCGCGGCCGCCTCCTCCATATTCCCTCCGATTCTCTCGAGCGCTCCGCGCAGCAGCAAGTACAGAAACGGGTAAAGATGCAGGCTCATGATCGCAACCATGCCGCCGAAGGAGAAAAAGGCTTCTCCCAACCCGGCAAGCCCCGGAGCCAGCTGCTCCAGATACCCGTTTTTTTGCATGAACAGAATCCAACCCATCGAACCGATGTATGGCGGCGTCATGAAGGGAATAAGGAACACGATTTCCAGCCACCGCCGCTCCCCGAGCCGGGTATGGACCATCACCCACGCAAGCGGGAGGGCGATCGCCGTCGTACCGAGGATGACGCACACCCCCAGCCAGACGGAAGACATGAGCACGTTCATCAATTCGGAATCCGCCAACGTTCGGAACGGGGCCGACCATTGCAGCTCCCCGTCCCGGTATACGCTTTGAATGAATATTTCGCCCAAAGGCAGGACGATGAGACCAAGCAGGACCAGGAGCGCCAGTCCCATCGACCAGGCTTTTCGTCGGCGCGGAAGCATCGATGGATTCATGTTACTTCAGCAGCTTCGTGAATCTCTCGGTGACTTCCGTGCCGTGCTCGCCCATCCAACCCCAGTCCGTCTTGAGCAGCGGAATTTCGTCCAGATTGGCGCGGTTCTCGGCTTTGATATCCGTGCGGCCCGGAAGCAGCGCGGCATCGGAAACCAGCTTTTGCGCCGCATCGGAAAGCAGATAATCGATGAATGCCTTCGCGTTTTCTTCGTGTTTGGTGGATTTCAGGATCGCCGCAGGCCGAGGGCTGACCACGGTGCCTTCCTGCGGATACACGATGTCGATCGGCTCGCCTTTCGCTTTGGCTTTGTAAGTCATGTAGTCGACGGCGCCGGCGACCATGCTCTTCGCGCCGGTAATGACCGGATCCAGCGCTTCCTGGTTGGCACCGGCCATGGCAACGCCGTTCGCCTTATAGCTCTCGAACAGGGACCAGCCTCCTTCGCCTTTGTCGCTAAGGTAACCCGTAATGAAATCAAGGGCGGAACCCGACAGCGACGGATCCGGAATGTTAACCTGATCCTTGTAATCCGGTTTGGCCAAATCGCTCCAGGACGTCGGCGGCGTCGTTACCAGCTTGGTGTTGTAGGCAATCCCGAGCGCCGACGCGCTGGAGCTGAAGTAGTTCCCTTCCGGATCGGACCAATCCTTGTTCAGCTTGTCCGCGTTTTTCGCTTCCGGATAAGGAAGCGTCAATCCTTCTTTCTTCAGGCCTTGGGCGGAAGGCAGCGAGGCAAGAATAACCACGTCGGCCACCGGATTGGACTTTTCCGCTTCCAAACGGGCCAGGATTTTCCCTGTCGTGCCCTGAAACGTCTCGACCTTGATGCCGGTCTGGGATTCGAAATCCTTGATGAGATTGTTCGCTAATCCCTCAGGTCCCGCCGTATACACGGTAAGCGTTTTGTCCGCCGTCTCCGCCTGCTTGCCCTCTCCGGCGGCGGCAGCCGTATCTTCGGCCGCCTTGTTGCTTCCGCAGCCGGCAAGCGCGGCTCCGAGCGTCAATGCCAGAACCAAAGCGCTTCCTTTCTTCCATGTGTTCCGTTTCAAGTTGAACATCGTCGTTTCCCCCTTGATATTTTTCGTTTTGAATCCCCATGTTTCAATCCCCGTCCAACCGATGAATGCCCTGCTTCGGCAGGTAAACCGTAACCTCGGTCCCTTCGCTCAGCCGACGGGGATAATAGGCGAGCCAGAGTCCGTCAGCCACGTCCGACTTCAGCCTGACTTCGTACCGGTCGCCGACGTAGCTTACCTGCGCCACAGTCGCGGCATAAGCCAAAGTATCTTGCCCGTCCGGCTCGAACCGGATCTGCTCCGGCCTGAACATGGACCGTCCGTCCGCAAGCCAGTTGGACTTCCCGATAAACCGCGCGACAAACGGGTGCCGCGGCTGATTGTAAATTTCTTCGGGTGTACCCTTTTGCAGCACCTTTCCCCCATGCATCACGATCACTTCGTCCGACATGGACATTGCTTCGACCTGGTCATGCGTGACGTAAAGGGCGGTCAGTCCCATCTCGCGCACCAGGTACATCATTTCCAGGCGCATCTCGTCGCGGAGCACCGCATCGAGCGCGCTAAGCGGCTCGTCGAACAGCACCAGCCTCGGGCGCGTCACGACCGCTCTCGCAAAAGCCACCCGCTGCTGCTGGCCCCCCGACAACTGATGCGGATAACGCTGCTCCATGCCGCTAAGCTTGACCTTGTCCAAAGCCTCCAAGACTTTATCCCGAATCGCGTCCTTGCGTCCGGCGGCCCGCAGCCCGAACGCTACGTTTTCGAAGACGGTCATATGCGGCCATAACGCAAAATCCTGGAACACCATGCCGAAGCCGCGCCGTTCGGGCGGCACCTCCCTCGTTTCGCTCGCCAGGACGTCCTCGCCGAAGCGGATGCTTCCGGTATCGGGCCGCTCCAGACCGGCGATCAAGCGCAGCAGGGTGGTCTTCCCGCATCCCGAAGGTCCGAGCAGCGTCGTGAATTTTCCATGCCGGATCTTCAGATCGGTCGGATGCAAAGCGGTATTTCCTCCAAAACTTTTGCCCACACCGCTGATGTTCAAATCCATTTTTGTCTGCTTCCCTTCCTTGCTTTAACATTGGGACGTTCGTTTGGTTCCAACGTGCCTACATACCAAGTCTACCTGCGGGAATGAAAGCCAGTATTACCGTAATGTAAAACGACAATTAATTCTTTCGATGAACTGCGTTAACATTCATAGATTTAATCTATAGATAGGATAACCAGAAAAGAATAGGCGGGGATTTAACGATGATGAATCTTAATTTATTGAAACTTCAGATTATCGAACTGCTGGAGAAACACCATAAAATCACCACGGTGGCCGACCTCCTGGGACTCAAACAGCCGACAGTCACCTTTCACATGAAAAATCTCGAGCGGGAATTCGGGGTGAAATTGTTTGACGCCCGCATGGGCAGGATTATTTTGACGGACGCCGGACGCGCCCTGCTTCATTACGCTTCCAAGATCAATGCGCTTGCATCGGAAGCCCGGCGGGTCGTCAACGATTTTGATACGCTCAAACAAGGAACTTTATCCATTGGAGCCAGCTATGTGCCTGCGACTTACATTTTGCCGTCGATTCTCGATTCCTTTACCAAATCGTTTCCCGGGATCCGCGTGACGTTGTCCGTTAAAACGGCGCCGGCCATCATGCAAATGCTGCATTCCCATCAGATCGATGCCGGAATCATTTCCACCACCCCTTTTCACAAAACGCCGCTCAAAGCGCAAGCGCTGTGCAAAGACGAGCTGGTATTGATCTGCTCCCCTTCCCATCCGTTTGCGAAAGCCGAAGCGTGGACGCCGGAGCTGATCGCCGCCTCCTCTTTCGTGCTGCACGGGAAGGCATCCAACACCCGAAACATGACCGACGCGTGGCTGGAGCGGCAGGGCATTCGCCCCTTCTCCAGGCTGGAACTCGACTCCCTGGAAGCGATCAAACAAGCCGTCATGCTGGGTGAGCATATTTCCTTCGTCTCGCGGATGGCGGTTCAATCCGAAACGGCAGACGGCCGGCTGCGAATGTGGACGATCCCGGACCTCCCGGACGAACGCCATGTGTACGTCATGACCAACAAGGATCGGTACCTGTCGGCAACGAGCGCCCGATTTATCGAGCTGCTGGAACAGTGGCGGGAATCGGCCCAAGAACCTCTCTTGGGTGACCAAGAATAAATGATGCTATTTTTTACCTGAACGGGTCATTTCCTTGATCAAGGTTTGACACTGTCCCTTTACAGTAGGTTACGAACGATACATCCATACGAGGGAGATGAAATGATGAAATCAAAGGCTAGAAAAGGAAAATCCATCGTTATTGCCGCGTTGGGCGCAGCAATCCTGATGACCGGCTGGCAGCCTGCCGGCAAAGCCGAAGCGGCGGCCAATGCAGTGCCGTCCTATGAAGTGAAGTTCATGCTGAAAGCCGATAAGGTCCTGAACCGGGATCTTACGCTGCAGGATCAGGTCGAAAAAACCTTTGCGATCGAAGAACCGGCAGCCAGAATGCTCGTGGAGTATTTTGATACGGCGTCCCTGGAGCTGAACGATGCGGGCTGGAATGTGCGCTTTCGCAAAAAAGAAGACAAGAAGAAATACGAGTTGACGTACAAAAAACGGTACGCCGTGATCAACGGGGATATCAACGCCGCCCTGGACCAGGCGAACCGGGACGGTTTCAGCGCGGACGACACGAATTACGATGCGGAGATCGACTGGGGTTACGGCAAACAGACGCTCAGCTTTTCGAATGATAAGGACGTTTCGGCCTCCAAGGGGCTGAAGCTGCCGAGCGAAAAAGATGCGCTGGAAATGCTGGTGAACGGAATTCCGGGCAAACTCGACAAAACCAACGGATCGGGATGGGGAACGTCCGTATTGAAGAATTCCTACGCGCATGGCCCCGTTTCAGTCAGCCGATACACGGGAACCTTCGACGGCCTGGAGACGGATATCGAGCTGTGGCCGATCGTCGGCGCGGACGGCAGCGGCACGGAAAACATCGTCGAGATTTCCTTCAAAACCGCTGATTACCAAACCGCGGCATCCGAACGGGCAAAGCTGATGAAGCTGCTGGAAGACAAAGACTGGCTCATTCCGGCCGACTCGCTTAAGACGAATCTGGTCCTGGAGCGTTATTAGATATAGAAATAACCCGCAGCAGGGACATCACGTCCAGGCTGCGGGTTTTTCCATCTCATCAAGTAACATTTTGCCCCTCCTTTCAATGTTGCGAACGACCACCGCTCCACTCTCCGCGATCATCGTACTCGCGTAACATAACCTGAAGCGGAGTGTTACATTTATCATAACCCACCATCATTTCTCTTCTGTAATCCAGATTACAAAGCTTTTCGCTGCAGGCCAACGGCGAAGGTGTACGGCGAAAATCATAGCAGCCACCTGGCTTGTTGCATTTTGAAGGAATCTATCATATATTGTCGAATGGATTTATTCAAAATCGGATCCATCCAGAATGGAAGAGGAGCGGACCTAGTGCTCAAGAGGATCGTCGTTATTTTTATGATAAGCTTGATTGTTTTTTCTTTTATCCCTTTATCAATCCTCATGGAGCGTGAACATCAACGATCGGACGGGTTGCAGGTTCGGGCCGGCGTCATGGATCTGTCGGCGTGGGATTTCAAACAGAACAAAAGAATCAAGCTGGACGGAGAATGGGAGTTTTATTGGAATCAGCTCCTTACCCCGGAAAACTTTAAAGCAGCAAAACCTGTACCCTCGACTTATATGCAGGTGCCCTCCCGCTGGAACGGGAAAGTAATAAACGGCAACCGTCTACCTGCGCACGGTTCGGCCACTTATCGCATGGTGCTGAGAAACGTACCGATCCACGGTATTTTTGCCCTGAAAAAGACGAATATCCGCTTTTCAAGCTCCGTCTATGTCGACGGACGTAAGCTCTTTGAGGATGGACAGCCTTCCACGAACGCCGCGGCTTACCGGCCGGGAAACGTTCCGCAAACCGGACTCTTCGCCTCCGATCAAAACGATATTGAAATTATCGTGCAGGTAGCCAATTATGATTATATTAACGCGGGCATTCCGATCTCCATCTATTTCGGGGAGCAGGCGACCATGATCGACGACCAGCAAAAGAGTATGGCCCGAGAATTCAGCATCCTCGCCATTCTCTCCATCCTGTCTTGTATCTATTTCATCTGCTTTGCCGCGACGATCATCTACAACATGAGGGACTACACCCTTCTGCTTTCAGGGATCATCTGCTTGCTCTTTTCGCTTTACCACGGTTTGATCGGGGAACGGCCGCTGCTTTATTTTTTATCCGGAATTCCCTTCGAAGTGCTGTATAAGATTAAGGACATGAGCTCGCTTGCGGCCTTTATCGTCGTAGCCCTCTTTTTCTATTTTGTACATAAAAATATGATTTCCTTCAAACTGACGCTGGCTGTAACGGTTGTGCTGGGAAGCTTTCTGGTGATGGTGCCGTTTCTATCGATCCATTTCTACACCCAGATCCATTCTTATATCATCGTTTTTTATGAATTGATGCTCGTCTGGCTGCTATTGAAGGCCGCCATTCTTTATGTCCGAAGCCCTGATCCCATCCGCTTCAAATCGCTGCTTCTGTTCATGTCAATACTGACGATTAACCTGTACTCGCTCGACACGATTCTGTTCGCTTTGTCGATCAAGGAGAATTTGTCGGTCGGTCAGTTATACATTGTCGTATTTAACATTATTATGATTTTTCTGATCGTCCTTCGTTTCTTTGAAGCCTATCATACCATTGATGCGATGAAAGACCGGCTGCTCCAGCTGGATAAAATTAAAGACGACTTTCTCTCTAACACGTCGCATGAATTAAAAACGCCTTTAAATGCGATCGTGAATATTACGGATTCCCTCCTTAAGGGCGTCGAAGGGCCTGTGAACGAAAAGCAGGCGCAAAACCTGGCCATTGTGACAAGCAGCGGAAGAAGATTGACCCATCTTGTCAACGAATTGCTCGATTACTCCAAAATGAAATATGGGGATATTACACTCGTCATGAGCAGCGTAGATCTGAAGGCGTCCGTGGATTCGGTGATCCGGGTTCATCAGTATTTGCTGGGTGGTAAACAAATTTCCCTTGTAAATCACATTCCTGAAGGAGTGCCTTCGGTATATGCCGACAGCAACCGGTTGATACAAATCCTCCATAATCTGATCGGCAATGCGGTTAAATATTCCGATCAGGGCGATGTGGAAGTAAGCGCCGCGGTGCTGGGCCAGCGGGTAGAGGTTCATGTCAGGGATACCGGGATCGGCATCCCTGCTCATCTACAAGACCGGATATTTGATGCCTATGAGCAAGCTGCCGCAGCTTCTGATACCAATCCGGACGGAGGAACCGGGCTTGGACTCAGCATTACTAAGAAACTGGTAGAACTTCACGGAGGAGAAATCGATGTGAGTTCCAGCCCGGGCGTCGGGTCCAGCTTCAGCTTTACTCTTCCTTTGGCGGGGCGAGCTTCGAATCAGAACGTTAGTCCGCCAGCAAAAGAGATGCAGCCAACGGATCTGCAAATGCCGAATATGGAATATCCGCTTTATATTCCGGGTAAAATCGACGAGCCGATTCTCGTAGTGGACGACGATTTTGCCAATCTTCAAGCCATGATCAACCTGTTCAAACTGGAGGGGCATTCCATTGTGGTCGTCAACCGTGGACAACTGGCGCTTCATGAGCTATCCCGAAGCTCCCATTTCTTTCTGGTCATCCTGGACATGACGATGCCCGATATGTCCGGGTACGAGGTGCTGAAGCAAATCAGAGAAAGATTCTCCTCCTTCGAGCTGCCGGTATTGATGCTAACGGCCAGAAACCGGGCTGCCGATATAAAATTATGCATGGAAAGCGGGGCTAACGACTTTGTCGGGAAGCCGTTTGCAGCTGAGGAGTTAATGGCACGCGTACGGAGTCTAACCAAATTAAAGGCTTCGGTGAAAAATGCCAAGGATGCCGAAATCGCTTTTTTGCGATCCCAAATCAATCCGCATTTTCTGTTCAATGCTCTAAATTCCATTGCCGAATTATGCATGGATGATCCCGAACAGGCAGAAGAGCTGACCCTTCAGCTTTCACAGTATTTAAGAGGCAGCTTCGATTTCAAACAGCTTGATTCCCTCACAACGCTGAGGAAAGAGCTGGAACTGGTGGAAGCTTACCTCCATATCGAAAAGGCTCGGTTCGGCCCCAGGCTGCATGTGGAATACGACGTGGACGCCAATCCGGAGATCGGTATTCCTCCGCTTGTTCTGCAGCCTTTAGTGGAAAACGCCATCCGGCATGGACTGATGACCAATTTTCGCGGAGGTACCGTAAAGCTATCCATCCAGATGGCGACGGAGTCGCGGGTCAATTTTACAGTCGAAGACGATGGCAGCGGCATCGGAGATCAGAAACTGCAGGCGCTGCTGACACCGGGTTCCGGATCAAAAGGCGTGGGACTATGGAATATAAGCCAGCGCATCAAGCTTCTTTACGGGACGAATCTAAT